>JBEVNG010000154.1:0-10032 GCA_040508235.1 Polyangiales bacterium
CACAACACGCCGGGCGCGATGCGGCGGGCCATCACGTCGTCGAGGTAGAACGAGAGCGACGTGAGGATGGTGATCAGCAGCGCGAAGAAGCCGGTGGTGATCAGGATCTCGCCGCTGCGCAGCTCGATGCGCAGGTCCTTCTCGAACACCAGCCAGGCCGCGGACAGCATCTTCATGCCTGCTCCGTACGACCGCGGTTGAGCCGGAAGCGGCGGTCGGCGAGCTTCTCGGTGAGCAGCGGGTCGTGCGTCACCATCACCACGATCGCGCCGCGTGCGCGCTCGCTCTGCACGGCCTCGACCAGGCGCTCGGTGGCGCGCACGTCGAGGCCGGTGCTGGGCTCGTCGAGCAACAGCAAGCGCGGTGCGTGCAGGATCGCGCGGGCGAGTGCGATGCGCTGCAGCTGCCCGCGCGAGTACGTGCGCGTGGGGCGCTGCCAGAAGCCGGTCGCCTCGAAGCGCTCGCCCAGCTCGTCGATGTGCTTGCCACCCACGCCGTACATACGCGCGAACAGCTCCAGGTTCTCGCGGCCGCTCAGGTCCGGGTAGAGCATCGCCGCGTGGGCGAGCACGCCGAGCGAGCCCCGCAGCTGCTCGCGGTCGCGCCAGGCGTCGAGCTTGCCGAAGCGCAGGCTGCCGCGCGTGGGCCGGCTGAGCAGCGACAGGATGTCGAGCAGCGTGCTCTTGCCCGCGCCGTTGGGCCCCTCGATGACCGTGATGTGCCCCGCCTCGAAGCGCGCATCCACGCCGCTGAGCGCGCGCGTGGGTCCGAACATCTTCACCAGCCCTTGCGCGCTGACGTCGGCGAAGTCGATCACGCGGCCGAAGCTAGCACGAGGCGCCCTGCCAGGACGAAAGACGCTCCGCCGGCGGCCGCCGCCAAATCCGTCGGGATCATGAGGGCAAGTGGCCGCAATCGCGTGTCGGCGTGGCGGTGCGTGGGCTGCAAGTCGATGCGGTGAACCCTCAGACTCCCCGGAGATGCCCGCATGCTCACTCGTTCTTCACTCGCCATCGCCTTGCTCTGCGCCGCCTGCGGCGCGGACGAGCGCCCCAGCGGCTCGCTCGGCTCGCTGGAGCTCGGCCTCACCAGCCAGGCCGGCGGCGTCGGCTACCGGCTCAGCGCCGCGCGCTTCTCGCTCGATGGACCCGAGCCGCGCGAGTTCAGCGCGCCGGAGGAGGTCGAGCGGCTGGAGCTGGAGCTGCCCCAGGGCGCCTACAGGCTGACGCTGCACGAGGGCTACATGCTCGCCCGGAGCGATCTGCCCGACGCGGGCCCGGTACCCGCCAAGCTGGTCAGCGCCAACCCTGCCCCGGTGGTGATCAGCCCCGGCGAGACCACACGCGTCGCGCTGCGCTTCGAGCTCGGCGCGGAGGCGACCGGCGGCGGCACGCTGCAGATCGGCGTCGAGGTGGGCCCGGGTGACGCGGGTGCTGCCGCCGGCTGCGAGCGCGGCCTGCGCATCAACGAGGTCGACTACGAGCAGGCCAGCACCGACGACGCCGAGTTCATCGAGCTGCTCAACGCCGGCGTGTGCCCGGTGTCGCTGGCGGAGCTGAGCGTCGAGCTGGTGAACGGCGGCGACGGCAAGGTCTACGGGCGCTATCCGCTGCAGGACGTCGCGGCCTCGCTCGCGGTCGGGGAGCGGCTGGTGCTCGGCGACGCACCGGTGCTGGCTGCCCTGCCCAGCGCCGTGAAGCGCGTCGCCCTCCATGCCTCCGGCCTGCAGAACGGCCCCGACGGCGTACGCATCGTGCGCGGCGACGCGCTGATCGACGCGGTCGCCTACGAGGGCCCGGTCCCCGGCGCGGAGCAAGGCGCGGCCGCTCCCGCCGACGAGGGCGACGGCTCGCTGAGCCGCTGCCCCGAGGGCTTCGACACCGACGACGGCGCCAGCGACTTCAAGCTCACCCCCGCGACCCCGGGCGCCGCCAACCAGTGCACGTGAGCTCCTAACGCAAGGCGCGCACGCGATCGCCCGTGAGCTCCAGGACCTCGGTGGGGCCGCCGTAGAAGCGGGACATGCCGGTGTCGATGCGCCAGACCTGCTCGTCGCAGGCGGAGGTGATGCCGTGTTGTTGCGGAGTGTGGCCGACGATCATGCGCTTGGCGTTCAGCATCGCGAGCGCGCGCGTGAGGCGCTCACAGTCGAGCGGCTCGGCCGAGTAGGCGCGCGTCCAGACGGGGCTGTCGACGTTCGCGACCAGGGCGGGCAGCGGACCCTGGCCGGCGAGCCACGCGCGCAGCTCGTGCTGCATGCGCGCCAGGCCGTACTCCACGTGCTCGGGCAACACGCCTCCATGCACGTAGACCGCGTCTCCGACCTGCGCGACGAAGGGCCGCAACGCGATGCGCAGCGCGTAGACCCCACCCGGACGAAACGCCGACGGCCGGCCACCGAGCTCGCCAAAGCTCTCGAACGCCGCGGGCGTGACGTAGCTGAAGTCCTGCGCGACGTTCATCAGCTCGTGGTTGCCCGACAACAAGATCAGCTCGCCGCCCGCCGCCTTGGCCTCCGGGCGCAGCTGCTCCAGCCAGTCGAAGATCTTGCGGTCATCATCGCCGCGGTCGAGCACGTCGCCCGTCTGCACCAGCGTGAGCGCGCCCCCCGCCCAGTGATCGGCCTCGTCGATCGCGCCCGCGATCTTCAGCGCCCGGCGCGCCGCCTCGAGGTCGCCATGCATGTCGCCGATCGCGATCACACGCGACGCCGCGGCCCACTTGAGCTCCTCCTTTGCCGCGGGAGTCTTGGCAGCCGCAGGTGCGCTCGCCGCCGGCTCGCTCGCACTCGTCGCATGCTCCGGCTGCGCCCGCCCGCAGGCCAGCAGCAAGCCCAGTCCTATCCAGGTGCCCTTCATGCGACGAGCAGTGTACGCCTCAGAACAGGTCGGCGACGATGCCGTCGAGCATCAGCCAGCGGGCTTGCGGCACGCGGAGCACATGCTCCGAGAGCGTGATGTCGCCGCGCGCGAGCCGGCGGTGGAGCACCTTCGCGCGTCCCTCGCGGGGATCCCGTCCCACGCGCTGCGCGAGCGCGCTCAGGTCGACGCCCTCGCGGGTGCGCAGCCCGAGCATGAGCGCCTCGCGGATTTGATCCGTGGCGTCGAGCTGCTCCTCGAAGACCTCGACCTTGGGCGTGTGCGCGCGGTCCATGTAGCGGGTCGCGTCGGGGTGGTTGCGCCAGCGGCGCGCGTCGACACAGCCGACCGCCGCGGCGCCGAGGCCGAGGTAGGCGCCGCCGCGCCAGTAGTGTTGGTTGTGGCGGCTCGCTTCGCCGGGGCGCGCGTAGTTGGAGACCTCGTAGTGCTCGAAGCCGGCCTGCTCCATCTTGGCGGCGACGCCGTCGAACATGCGCGCGTACGACTCGTCCGGCGCCGGGCGCAGCAGCCCCTTGCGCGCCTGCGAGCCGAACGGGGTCGCTGCCTCGATCGTCAGCGCGTACGCCGACACGTGCGACAGGCCCATCTCCAGCAGCGTGTCGAGGTAGCCGTAGAAGCGCTCGGCCGGCTGGCCAGGCAGCGCGAACATCAGGTCGGCGCTGACCCGCTCGAAGGAGCGCTGGGCCGCGCGCAGCGCCTTGAACGCCAGCTCGCGATCGTGGAGGCGGCCGAGGAACTGCAGCTCCGCGTCGTCGAGCGACTGTACGCCGACCGACAATCGGTTGACGCCGACCGAGCGCAGCGCCTCCGCGCGCGCTTCGTCCAGCGAGCTCGGGTTGCACTCGACCGTGATCTCCACGTCCTCGGCGTGCGACCCGAACGCCCCGAGCACCCCCCGCAGCACGCGCCCCAGCTCCGCGGGCTCCCACAGGGACGGCGTACCACCCCCGAAGAACACCGAGTACAGCCGTGCGTCTCGCAGCGATTCCGCGCGCATCGCCAGCTCGCGCAGCACAGCGTCCGCGTACGCCGCGTGCGGGATCTCCGCCTTGGCCAGCGGCGAGGTGGCGAAGTCGCAGTACGGGCACTTCCTCAGGCACCAGGGGAAGTGCAGATAAACGGACACGTCCGACGGCACAGCCCGATAGCGTGAACGAGCGGCGGTCGCGCGCAAGCTCCCTCCCTTGCAGGCCGCATTCACGAGCCTCATGCTGGCGCCGATATGAGTGACGAAGCTTCCGATAAAGGCGGCACGGACCTGGTCATCCGCGCGCTGACCGACGAGGGCTCGTTCCGCGTTCTCACCGCGCGCACCACCGAGACGTGCCGCGAGGCCATTGCGCGCCAGAAGCCGCACGCCGACGCCGCGCGCCACTTCGGCGACCTGATCACCGGCACCGTGCTGGTGCGCGAGACCATGGCGCCGACGCTACGCGTGCAAGGCATCGTGCGCGGCGCCAACGGTGGCTGCACGCTGGTCGGCGATTCGTTCCCCGACGGCGGCACGCGCGGGCTGGTCAGCTACAAGACGGGCGAGAACGGCCTGGTGCTCGGCGGCGACGCCATCCTGCAGTTCATGCGCAGCCTGCCCAACGGCAGCGTGCACCGCGGCGTGGTGCAGGTCCCGCCCGACGGCGGCATGGCCGGCGCGCTGATGGCGTACATGCAGGACTCCGAGCAGATCCTCACCGTGATGGGCACCTGCACGCTGTTCGACGACGCGGGCCGGGTGAGCTCCGCGGGTGGCTACGTGGTGCAGCTGCTGCCCGGCGCCAACCACGAGATCGCCACCGTGCTCACCGAGCGGCTCGCGCTCGACTTCAACGACATCAGCCAGTACGTCGGCGCGCCCGACTTCGACCCGGACTTCCTGCTGCAGGAGATCCTGTACCGCATGCCGTTCTCGCGCACCGAGACGCGCCCGGTGCGCTTCCACTGCCCTTGCAGCCAGGCCTCGGTGCTGGCCAGCCTCGCCACGCTCGACGTCGGCGACATCAAGCGCTTCATCGACGAAGGCGAGATCCTCGACATCGGCTGCGACTACTGCGGCACGCAGTACCAGGTCGCGCCCGACCAGCTGAGTGGGTTGCTCAGCCAGAGCTGAGCTCACTCGTAGGCGAGCGCTTCCTTCACGTCCATGCCCGCGGCACGACGCCCGGGCAGCAAGCCGCTGACGGCCGCCGCCACGATCACGATCGACGCCACGCGCAGCGCGGTCTCGACCGGGAAGTGATACGGCAAGTGCCAGCCGTTCGAGGACATGCCGACCACGCGCATGAACACGAACCCCTGCGGCACACCCGCCACGATGCCGCACACCGCGGCGGTGAAGCCGAGGAACGCCGACTCCACCACCAGGCTGGTGGTGACCTGCTTCTGCGTCGCGCCGATGGCGCGCAGCATGCCGATCTCGCGGATGCGGTCGATCACCGCCGCCAGCATGGTGCCGATCACGCCCATGATCGCGACGATCAGCGTGATCAGCTCGGGCGCCTGCGCGTACGCGAACAGCGCGCGCGCCACGCCGCGCAGCTCCTCGCGCAGCGAGTCATGCGAGCTCACGAAGATCATGCCGCCGCTCTCGCCCAGCGTGGAGCGCAGCGTCTCGGCGACCTTCTCCTTGTCGACGTTGGGCTGGAAGTAGATCTCCAGCATGTCGAGCGGGTCGTCGTCCCAGTACTGCTCGTACCAGTGGCGGTCGAGCAGGATGAAGCCCTGGTCGGACGAGTAGTCGACGATCACCGCGTAGATCTCGAAGTTCTGCGGACCACTCGGGGTGTCGATCTGCAGCGTGTCACCCGCGCCGAGCTTGGTGAAGTGCGCCAGGTTGCCGCTGATGATCACACGCTGCTTCTCGTACAGCGCGTCGGCCGCGATCTCGGGCGCGCCGTCGATCACCTTGCGCTTGTTGCCGCGCTGCTTGGCCTCGTTGAACTGCATGCGCGTATCGAGCGTCTCGATCAGCGCGTTCTTGCCGGCGATCACCGTGGACACGTTGCGGATGGTGTTGACCGACTTCACGCCCGCCACCGCGCGCGCCTTGTCGGCCAGCGCGGGCGAGAACGCCACGTGGTTGCGGTCGACGGTGGGCGAGCCTGCCGTCACCGCCGCATCCGCCGAGAACGCATCGTCGACCCACTGCATGATCGACGCCTCGAACGACACCGCGTACGCGCCGACGGTCATGCTCATCGCGATCGCGAGCATCAGCGCGATCACGATCGACGCGCTGCGCCCGAGCGAGCGCTCCACGTTATCGAGCGCGAGTCGACCCGGGATACCGAGCCCCGCCTCCGCCACGCCCACGAACAGCCGGCGCAAGCCGCGCACGCCGAGCGGCGCCAGCAGCGCGAAGCCGAGCATCATCGACAGGCTCGACAGGTAGCCGCTCTGCTCGGTGCCGGGCGCCGCCAGCAGCGGCGAGGCGACCACGAAGAACACCGCCGCGGAGGTCATGATCCAGGGCCGCCCGAAGGTGGAGTTGGAGGTCGCACGCGACGAGCGCAGCGCCTCGGCGGGATCGATCTTGTTGGTCGCGCGCGCCGGCAGGTACGACGCGATCAACGTCGCGACCACACCCGCGATGGCACCCGCGAGCGCGATCGGCAGCGTCACCGCGGGCGGCGCCGGCTGAATGGGCACGATCAAGCGCGCGACGGTCTGCGTCACGCTGGTGAGCGCGAACTGCGCCAGGTACTGCGCCAGCGGCAGCCCGATGGCGACCCCGAGCAGCGCCATCACCAGGCCTTCGAGGCAGAACATGCGCACCGCCGTGCCGCGCGTGACGCCGAGCGCGCGCAGGATGCCGACCTCGCGCCGACGCTGCGCCACGCTCACGCTGACCGCGTTGTAGATCAGGAACGTGCCGACCCCGAGCGCGATCAGGCCCATCAGGTTGAGGCCGTTGCGGAAGGCATCGAGCGACGCCACCAGGCGACGCGTGCGCCCCTTGGGCTCCTCGACCTTGGCGCGCCCGGCGAGCAGCGTCTCGATGCGCTCCTTGAGCGCCGACACGTCCTGCCCTTCCTTGGCGACGACGTCGATGCGGTCCACCGCGTAGCCGCGCGCGAAGCTGACCTGCGCGGCGTCGATGAACATCACCGCCACCTGGCCGCCGTACGAGGCCGCGGGCCCCTCGGCCTCGAGCAGGCCGCGCACCTTGAACACCTTGGTGCCGTCAGCGGTGATCAGCGGCAGGTCGTCGCCGGTCTTGAGGCCTTGCGTCTCGGCGAGCTTCTTGGAGACCAGGATCGCGCTCGGGTCGTTCACGAACGCGAGCGGGTCCTTGACCACCTGGTGCTCGCCTTCCTGCGCGAACGGCAGGAAGAACGTGTCGCCCAGCAGATCGACGCCGAGCACCAGCATCGTGGTGCCGCCCGGTCGCGGGCTACGCGTGACCACCTCGAGCATCGCGGCCGCGTGCTCGACGCCGTCGAGATCCGCGATCTCGCCGGTGAGCGTGCTGGAGATGCCGGCCTCGGTGCCGGCCACGGTGAGGTCCGCCTTGCCGGCGACGCGCTCGACCATGTCCGCGAACGCGCTGCCGAGCGTCTCGTTGGTGGCCAACATCGCCGACAGCATGCACACGCCCAGTGCGATGCCGAACACCACCAGCGCCGTGCGCAGGGGCGAGTGCCGCAGGTGACGCAGCGAGACTTCCTTGAGGAGCGTCCACATGGTCAGCCGTGGCTTTGCTGCGCGAAGACTTCTTCCGCACTGCGCGGCTGCACCCGCTCGATGCCGGCCAGCGCGCCATCGCGGATGGTCAGCACCTGGTCGGCGATCTGCGCCATGCGCGGATCATGGGTGACCAGGATCACCGTGCGCTTGCTGTCGACCGCGCCACGCAGCAGCGACATCACCTCGCGCCCCGTGTTCGAGTCGAGGTTGCCGGTGGGCTCATCGGCCAGCAGCACCGGCGGGTCCATGATCAGCGCGCGCGAGATCGCCACGCGCTGCATCTCGCCACCCGACAGCTGATCCGGGCGATGACGCATGCGCGGCCCGAGGCCCACGCGCGTCAGCAGCTCCTCGGCGCGGCGCTCCAGGTCCTTGCCGCCGCGTCCGGCCAGCTTCGCGGGCAGGAGCACGTTCTCCAGCGCGTTGAGCGTGGGCAAGAGGTTGAAGAACTGGAAGACGAAGCCGATCTTCTCGCGGCGCAGCTTGGTGCGCGCGTTGTCGTCGAGGTCCCCCAAGCTCTGTCCGGCCACGATCACCTGGCCCTGCGAGGGCTGGTCCAGCGCACCCAACATGTTCAGCAGCGTGCTCTTGCCGGATCCGCTCGGCCCGACGATCGCAGTCATGGAGCCTGCTTCGATGCCGACCGTAATTCCGCGCAGTGCCTGCACGCGACTGGCTCCCTGGCCATACGTGCGGTGGACGTCCTTCAGCTCGATAATCATGCGCGATAGCTCTTCTAGGAGGAGTAGCCGTCAAAAGAAAGGGGCATCTGGGGACGTGCGGCGCGCGGAGCCAAAGGTTGACTCGCCTTCTCGGCGTCTTACATTCCGCGGCGGCCCCAGTCGGACCTGAGTGAATATGCAAAAGCGCGACTATTATGAGGTTCTCGAGATCGAGCGGAGCGCCACCGCCGACGACGTCAAAAGGGCCTACAAAAAGCTCGCGCTGAAGTACCACCCGGATCGCAACCCAGGCAACGCCGAAGCCGAAGAGAGCTTCAAGACTTGTTCGGAGGCCTACGCGGTCCTGAGCGACGCGGAAAAGCGTCGCCGCTACGACCAGTTCGGCCACGCGGGTCTGGAGGGCGGAGGCGCTGGCTTCAGCGATGCCGGCGACGTCTTCTCGCACTTCAACGACATCTTCAGCGACTTCTTCGGCGGCGGCTTTGGCGGCGGCGGCGGACAAAGACAGCGTCAGCGGCGCGATGGACCGCAGCCTGGAGCCGACATCCGCACCGTGCTGCGGCTGAACCTGAAGGAGGCCGTGTTCGGCTCCAAGAAGGAAGTCGAGCTCGCGCACCCGTCTCCCTGTGAGCTGTGCCAGGGCTCGGGCGCCAAGGACGGCCAGCTCGCGCCGTGCGCCACCTGCGGCGGCAAGGGTCAGGTCTCGCACTCGCGCGGGCCGTTCCTGCTCAGCTCCACGTGTCCGTCCTGCCAGGGTCGCGGCATGATGCCCAAGGAGGCGTGCCCCAGCTGTCGCGGCAGCGGCGAAGAGCAGATCCACCGCAAGGTGAAGGTCACCGTGCCCGCCGGCATCGACCACGGCCAGACGCTGCGCGTGCCGGGCCAGGGCCAGGCAGGACGGCGCGGCGGACACCCCGGGCACCTCTACGTCACGGTCGACATCGCCGAGGACGATCGCTTCGAGCGGCAGGGCCACGACCTGCTGCACGAGCTGCGCGTGCCCTTCCCCATCGCCGCGCTCGGTGGCGAGATCGCGATCCCCACGCTCGACGGCGACGAGGCCAAGGCCAGCATCCCCGCCGGCACGCAGCCCGGGCAGACCGTGGTGGTCGAGGGCTTCGGCGTGCCGCGCCTCGACGGACGCGGCCGCGGCAACCTGGTCGCCATCGTGCAGATCGAGGTGCCCAAGCGCCTCTCCGGCAAGGCCAAGGGCCTGCTCAAGGATCTGCGCCGCGCGCTCGAAGAGAGCTGACTACTTCGGCACGCTGTTCGTGAGCGAGGTCGAGGCGTCCGGCACCGGCGAGCGCTCTCCGCCGAGCGGACCCGTGGGCAAGGTCAGCATCTCGCTGGTCGCCAGCCACGTGTACACGCCGTAGCTCTGCAGCACGCGGCGCGTGTAGCCGCGCGTCTCGTCGTACGGGATGTTCTCGACCCACACGTCCAGCGACTGCGAGCCGCGCTCGCGTAGCCAGCGCGCGACCGCCGCCGGACCCGCGTTGTACGCCGGTGGCACCAGCGCGTAGTGGTTGCGGAAGCCCGCCGCGAGCGAGGCCATGAAGCGCGCGCCGAGCGTGAGGTTCAGCTCCGGCTTGAGCAGCTCCTTGCCGGTCTTGCCGATCTTCTCCTTCTTGCTCTTCACCAGCGTCTTGGCGGTGGGCACCAGCAGCTGCACCAGCCCGTAGGCGTGCGCGCGGCTGACCGCCTCCGGGTTGAAGCCGCTCTCTTCACGCGCCACCGCGCGCACGAACGCGGCCGGCGCGCCTTCCTTCTTGGCCGTGCTCTCGATCAGC
>JBEVNG010000164.1:0-16754 GCA_040508235.1 Polyangiales bacterium
GGCCAGGCCGAGTGGTTCGACAAGGTCGGCTCCACGCTGCCCAAGGCGCTCAAGCTCCAGCGCGAGCTCCTCATCGAGCGCGTGAACCAGGCCGCCGCCAACGAGACGCCCGTCACAGGCGCCGCCTCCGCCGCGGAGTAAGCCCAGCGGCGCCCCTCCAGGCGCGCGCCTCCTAGAGCCCCCGTGTCCACCAGGACGCGGGGGTTTCGCGTTCTGCGCCCGCGAGTCAGGGCAGGGCGATCGCATGCGGTCATCGCATGCGCCCACTCAACGCTGCGGGCGGTGCGCGGCGTCTTTCGGTCCACGAGCAAGTCGCACCGATAGGCATGGAGCTGCGCCTGCTGCAGATGTGCCGGCCTCGGCGACGCTGCTGTTGCTCGCCCACGAGCCGACGCCCGTTGACGATCGGAAGCGGCCAGCCCGGGTGGACCCAGTGGGCATACGCACGGCGGACAGGTCCCGCGCGACTTCGGTGCACGCCAGGGGCTCCCTGTTCGCGCTCTGACGCAGACCCAACTCTGCGCACGACGTGAAGCCGTGGCGCGTCGCTTGTCGGGCCTCACTGACGCGATCGT
Source organism: Polyangiales bacterium (assembly GCA_040508235.1). Taxonomy (GTDB): domain Bacteria; phylum Myxococcota_A; class Polyangia; order Polyangiales; family DASUME01; genus DASUME01. Next base: position 576 of record JBEVNG010000164.1, read on the forward strand.
GATGCGTCGTGATCAGCCGGGCGATCTGCTCGCGCCGATTTTTCCTGGCGTGCGGGGATCGCCACGCGCTCGCTAGCGTGACTGCGGGAGGTTGCCTGGAGCCGCTGCAAGCACGCCGGCTGCAGCGCGCGCGAGTTCAGTCCTTGGGACAGCTCTCGAGTGATTCGTCCCGGCACGAACAGAGCGATGCGGATAGGTCGCTGCACGTCGCGGCGCAGATCCGCCCGCTGATCGAGCGGTGCGCTTGCAAAATTGCGCTCGCAGATGGGGAGCACTGCGTACGACGCGCCGCGCGCGCGATGATCGCTTGAGCCCGGTGTGTGTTGAGCGCATGCGATGAAGGATGTTCGAGCGGGATAACGGGACGTCGTCACGGTCAAACTTCTGAACGTTGCCGTAACTCCTGTCTGCTCTTTTTCTCCTCGTTCAGGTATACGAGTCGAACTTCAGAGATGAATAACCGCCTCGTCGCCCCCCGCGAAGGAGCACCGCATGTTGATCACGACTCGCTCGATCGCTCGGCACAGTCGAACATGCAGTGGCCGCTATCCGGGACAACCAATGACGCTGACAACGCGCTCACGGGCGAGACAGGCGTGCGGCTCGTGCCAGAAATAGGCCGCGCGAGAGCGCGCAGAGAAGCTGAAGCGGGCACGACGGACCCGCTGCACTCTCGCCGCGCGATGCGAGCCTGCGTCCGGCACTGCTGAAGATTTGCGCAAGCATGGTTCGATACAGAAGATCGCCAACCATGGCTGGCATGCAGAGGCTCCACGGAGCCGTGGCTGTTTCTAACAAGGGGATTCATCGATGCTGAGTGCGTTCTCAAAGCGGTCTCTCGCGTTTCTCTTCGCGGCGGCGCTCGCGGGTGGTGCTTGTGGTGACGACAGCGGCGACGGCGACGACACCGGCGGCGGCGACACGGACAGCGGCACCCCCACGGGCAAGTCGTATACGTCCACGCTGGTCGGCATCACGGCCACCAACGCTGACGCACCGATCCTCGTGTCTCACCGCGTCGAGCTGCTCGACGCGGAGGAGAAGCCGCTCAATCCGCCGATCGTCAACATGACGAGCTCGACGGACGGCAAGGTCACGTCGACGCCGCCTGAGGCGGCGAAGTCGATCTACGTCACGGGCGTGGGCGTCGCGGGGGGCGGCATGTCCACGTACGACACGATCGTCGCCAACCACAACTGGGAGTCGGGCGAGACGCTGCTGCGCATCTCCAGTGCGGGCACGCTGATGGTCGCCGAGACCACCGGCGGCTTCACCGCGAACGCGGAGCGCGCCGCGGTCACCGGCGCCATCTACTGGACCACGGACGGCAAGCTGCGCAAGGGCGCCGTGGGCTGCGCCAAGGTCTACATCGATGGCGCCAAGGTGCCGGATGAAGACGCGTCGCAGCGCTACGTCGCGATGTCCGGCCTGCCGGCCAAGCTGGCGGACCAGGACCACACCTTCCCGGGCCGCGGTCAGTTCTACATCGGCAACATGAAGACGGGTAACCACACCATCAAGGTGTCGATGGATGACGGCGCCACCTTCATCGGCGAGAAGACCTTCTACGTCGGCAAGACGCGCGCGCAGGCATCGAGCCCCACCAAGTCGGTCCTCTACCAGCTCGGCGTCGACATCGTGGCCCCCGCCAACCCGACGCCCGCCTCCTGCACCAAGTGAACTGAGCTTAAAGCCCAACGCTGCTGCTTCGCCTCTGTAGGGGAGTTTTTCGATGATCGGTCAAGGTCCGAGGAGTCGGTCTGCCACCAAGCGGTGGACCGTTGGGCTTGCTTTGCTCGCTGCGGGTCTTTTCGACCCGCTTGGCGCACGAGCGCAGGACGGTTCACTGCCGCCCGTGACGCTGCCTGAAGAGGCAGCGGGTGCGCCGATGGAGGAGTCCGAGAGCGCACCGTCGGACGACGGTTCGTCCTACGAGGACGACTCCGACCATGACGACAGCGATGGCGACGACGGTCCGCCCGACGAGTCGTCGTTCACCGTCAACGCGATGATGAAGCTGCAGGGCGGCTTGTTCGCCCCGCTCGCCTCCAGTGGCTTCAAGCCCCACGAGAACCGCGCCTTCATCGAGTCGGGTGCAAGCTTCCAGGGCCCGCCTTGCGATCCAATCGTGACGCCCGGCAAGCCCTGCTCGCCGATGGACCACGCCATGGATCCCGGCACGCCCTCGATCTCGCGTGCGACCCTGCAGATCGAGGCGCACTGGGACTTCACGCGCAAGCTCTCCCTGCACACCATCATCCGTGGCGCGCGCATGGGCAGCACGGCCGCGGACGAGCGCGCGCAGGTGCCGACCTTGCTGCCTCGACGCGCCGGCGAGACCGACGAGGACCTCAGCCAGCGCCGCCGCGACTACGCGCGCAACTGGGTCAAGAAGAACTACTACGACCGCTTCGAGCTGCGCGAGTTCTACCTCGACTACTTGCCGCTCGACTGGCTCACCTTCCGCGTCGGGCGTCAGCAGCTCGCGTGGGGTGAGACCGGCCAGTTCCGCATGCTCGACGTGGTGAACCCGATCGACAGCAGCTGGCGCTTCGGCGCGCTCGAGTCGTTCGAGGATCAGCGCATCCCGTTGTGGATGTGGCTGACCACCATCGACGTGAACAAGCTGAGTGGCGCGCTGGAGCTGCTCTGGATCCCGGGCATCGATCGCGCGCGCGACATGGTCAGCGTGCCGCTCTCGAACTTCGGCGCCTGGGGTGCTCCGTACTCCAACCAGCCGGGCACGTACCAAATCCTCTACAAGGACTTCAAGTACCCGGGCGGCGAGCTCAACGGCAAGTACATGCGCGGCGGCTTCCGCTGGAAGGCGGACGCGGGCGACCACGCGTCGTACTCGCTCGTCTACTTCTACACGCACATGCAGTCGCCGGTCCTGCAGCGCGCGAACTACCTGCAGCGCGTCACCTCGGACGGCGTGCCGATCCCGGACAACTACGATAGCAACTACGCGCAGAGCGCCGAGTTCAGCTTCCCGCGTCAGCACATCGTCGGCGGCAGCTTCGAGTACGTGCTCGACGACCCCTTCGGCATGACGCTGCGCTTCGAGGGAGCGTTCGAGCCGAACCGCACCTACTCGCAGCGCACGGACACCTCGGGACTCGGTCAGATCGACGGCATCAGCTACGAGCCGCGTACGAAGCCGGTGGTCAACTACGCGCTCGTGATCCAGCGGCCGACGATGATCCGCTTCTTGAACCCGACCCAGAACTTCCTGCTGGTCGCGCAGTTCATGCACACCGCGGTCACCGACCTCGATCGCGTTCGCGACAGCGACCTGGTACAGGTGGTTGGCTACAACGATTGGCGCATCAACAAGAACTCCTACACGTTGGTGTTCTTCGCCACCACCAACTACATGCGCGGCATCATCACGCCTCGGCTCACGGCCGTGTACATGCCCAGTCCGTATTACAAGGACAGCGGCTTCGTGTCGCTCGACGTTGGTTTCCGCATCGGGCCGCATTATCGGTTGAACGTCACGGTCACCGACTTCGTCGGCAAGAACCCGTACCGCGATCTCGGCTTCTTCCGCGACCGCGACGAGGTCCACGGCTCTCTCACCGTTCTGTTCTAGGAGGAGTTTCGTATGTTCCGACGAAAGTTTCTGAAGGCCAGCGCGCTCGCGGGTGTCGGTCTGACCGCGCTCGGAGTGGGCTCAGTCCTGTCCGTGCGCGCGCAGGACGCGAAGATCACCGCCGACAACTGGGGTGAGATGGTGGGCTTCAAGCCCGACCTGAGTGTGTTGAAGGTGCCGGCGGGCACGGTCATCACCAAGGCCAACGTCGATCAGGTCAAGGGCCTGCTCGCGCCTGGCCTGGAGAAGCTCGTGCGCAAGTACGAGCTCAAGCTGACGATCACGGACTACGCGCCGGTCCACCCGTCGCTGGCCTACATCAAGGCCACCAACGACAACCTCGGCAAGGCGAAGGTCTGGGACGTCGGCAAGGACTACCGCAAGCCTGGCTGGACCGGCATCGCCGCGGGCCTGCCGTTTCCCAAGCCCAAGGACGGCCTGCAGGTCGCCTACAACTTCCTCAACACGTACACGGGCGACGACGCCGATCGCCTGTACGACGTGACCTGGGTCTCCGCCAAGAGCGGCGTCGAGACGACCGAGTACTGGCACTGGATGACGATGAAGACCGTCAACCGCACGGACATCGATCCGCGGCCGGGCATCGATCAGTTCGCCAGCGAGCGCACGCGCTCGGCGTCCCTCACGTTCGCGCTCGAGCCCTACGACAAGCAGGGCTTTGGCGCGCTCTACTTCAGCTCGCTCGATCCCGTCGACCTCACCGGCCACGTCTACGTGCCGGCGATGCGCCGCGTGCTGCGCCAGAGCTTCGGTACGCGCGGCGACTCGTGGAACGCGACCGACTTCCTGTTCGAGGACGTCGGTGGCTACCTCGGTGCCGCCGAGTGGATGAACTGGAAGCTGGTCGGTCAGAAGACGATGCTGCTGCCGCTCAACTCGGGCGCGAAGCTCACCAAGGACGTGAAGTCCGTGATCGACCTCGACAAGTGGCCGCACTGGAACCCGAAGGTCAACTGGCAGGCGCGCCCCGTGTACGTGCTCGAGGCGACGCCCAAGATCCCCGACTACCCGTACAGCAAGATGCTGCTGCTGGTCGACGCGGAGACCTACACCGTGGTCTACAAGGAGGCGCTCGATAAGAAGGGCGAGCTCTGGAAGATCATCCTGAGCGGCGGCACACAATCGCCTGACGCCAAGACGCGTCCGATGGTGCCTGGATTCGGCATCGCGCTCGATCTGCAAGCCGAGCACGCCACCACCGTGACCTTCCGCAAGTTCACCGCTAACCAGAAGCTCGACCCGAATACCTTCACGGTGAGCAACCTGAAGAAGCGCGGTCACTGATCTCAGCTGGAGTAAGGTATGAGTCGCGTCGTCAGTCTGGCGTTGGCCGCGGGTTTGATCGCGGTCAGCGCGCGCGCCGAACCGGTGCAGTTGTCCCATCGTGATCGGCTGTACGACGCGACCTCGTCGGCAGGCAGTCTCTACGTCGTCGGCCATCCTGGGCGCTTGCTGCGCTCGAAGGATGGCGGCAAGACGTTCGAGCCTGTCGACGCGGGGCTCAAGGAAGAGGCGCTGTTCTCGATCGCGTTCAACGCGAAGGGGCAAGGCGCCATCGTCGGTCGCTCGGGTCTGGTGCTGACCAGCGAGGGCGAGCGCTGGACCAAGAGCGTGGTCAAGCTCGACGACGAGCAGCCGAACTTGTTCGCGGTCGACGTGCTGCCGAGCGGCACGCTGGTGGCGGTGGGCGAGTTCGGCGCCATCGTGCGCAGCGAGGACCGCGGCAAGACTTGGTCGCGCTCCAGCTACGGCATCGAGGCGCCCAAGGCCGACTGCGTCGTCGAGGGCTCGTCCGAGAGCGAGAACAGCGACGTCGTGGGCGAGGCACGGCTGACCGACGTGCACTTCATCGATGAACAACGCGGCTACGCGGTGGGTGAGTTCGGGCTGATCCTGCGCACCGAAGACGGTGGGCGGACGTTTCAGCGCCAGGCCAGCTGCACCGACAAGCTGCTGTACGGCATCGCCACCGTCGGCGACGGCGCGATGGCGGTCGGCGCCGATGGTGCCGTGGTGGAGACCAAGGACGGCGGACGCACCTGGAGCGTGCTGCCCAGTGGCACCATCGAGCACCTGTTCGGCGTCTACGCCGACGCCAAGCGTGCGCTGATCGTCGGCGCGGCGGGCACCGTGCTCGCGCGCGCGGGCGGCGAGCCCCTCCGCGAGGCGGAGTCCGGCGTGCACACTTGGTTGACGAGTGCCGTGCTCGACGAGCAAGGCCAGGGACTGATCGTGGGGGGCCGCGCCAGCGTGTTGCGCACGCAGGATGGCGGGAAGACTCAGACGCGCATCTTCGGGGAGTGAGCCGTGACCGAGGCCTTCTGTCGCTGGATTCTGCAGTATCGCTGGGCCGTCTTGGCCACGCTGTTGGGGCTCACGGGCTGGATGGCCTGGGAGGCGCGCGATGTGGTGGTCGAGAGCCGCACCATCGACGTGTTCCCGTCCACGCACCCGTACGTGCAGACCTTCACCAAGTATAGCGACATCTTCGGCGGCGCGAGCCGCGTGCTGGTCGCGATCGAGGTCAAGGAAGGCACGATCTGGAACAAGACCACGCTGGAGAAGATCCAGCGCATCTCGCGCCAGATGGAGCTGCTGCCCGGCATCAACAACTACCAGGTGCTGTCGCTCGCGCAGCGCAAGGTGAAGGTGCAGAAGATCGACACCACGGCGGGCATCCGCTCGGTGCCGGTGATGTGGCCGGACGTGCCGCAGACGCCCGAGCAGATCGAGGCGCTCAAGCGCACGGTGCTCGGGAGTCGTCGCATCTACGGCTCGCTGGTGTCGCTCGATCAGAAGGCGTCGCTGGTGCTGGCGGGCTTCTTCGAGAACAAGCTGGAGCCCAAGAAGATCTACGAAGCGCTCGACGAGATCGTGAAGAAGGAGAGCGACGACAACCACACGCTGCACCTGATCGGGCGGCCGGTGATGCTCGGCGAGATCCTGAAGCTGTCGCCGCAGCTCGGCATCATCATGCTGGTGACCACGGTCTCGATGCTGCTGGTGTTGCTGATCTACTTCCGCAACTTGGTCGGCGTCGCGGTGCCCACGGCCGCCGCGATCATGTCGGCGGTGATGGGCTTCGGCTTCCTCGGCCTGATCGATCAGAACTTCGACCCGCTTGTGATGGTGGTGCCGTTCATCATCACGGCGCGCACGCTGTCGCACTCGGTGCAGGTGGTGAGCCGCTTCCTCGATGAGCACGAGAAGATCAGCGACCAGTATCAGGCGGCGCTGGTGACCTCGACCGCGCTGTTCAAGCCGGGCACGCTCGCGATCCTCACGGACATCATCGGCATCGCGCTGATCTTGATGGCGCCGATTCCGCTGCTGCAGAAGCTCTCGCTGATGGGCGCGTTCTGGCTCACGTCGATCGTGTTCACGGGCATGATCCTGAGCCCGATCCTGCTCTCGATGCTGCCGGTGCCGCCGCACAAGCGCGAGAAGAAGGTGTCGGTCGTCGACGGCTTGCTCTCGTGGGTCGGCGACATCTGCACGGGACCGCAGCGCTACACGGTGTTCGTGGTGGCGGCGGTGGCGATGCTCGGCTCGTTCTATTTCGCGAGCGATCTGAAGGTGGGTGACGTGCATCCGGGCACGCCGATGTTGTGGCCGAGCTCGCGATACAACACCGACACGGACGCGATCGCCAAGCGCTTCGCGAACACGGAAGAGCTGACGGTGGTGGTCGAGGGCGACTCGCACGACACCACCAAGAAGCCGGACGTGCTCGACGCCATCGTCGGCTTCCAGCGCCACATGGAGGCGCTGCCCGAGGTGGGTGCCACGTCGTCGATCGCCGATCTGCTGCCGAGCGTGGTCTCGCTCTACCACGGTGACGATCCCAAGTACGAGCTGATCCCGGACAATCGCGAGCAGTCGGCGTTCTTCCTGGAGATGATCTTCACGGCCGGTCAGCCCGGCGACCTCACCCGCTACATCACGCCGGACAGCAAGAACGCGAACATCGCGCTCTACCTGCGCGACCACAAGGGCGAGACGCTGCGCAAGGTGATCGCGCATGCGAAGGAGTTCATCGACTCGCACCCGGTGAAGGGCGCGCGCTTCCGGCTCGCCGGCGGCTATGGCGGCTTGCTGGCGGCCATCAACGAGGAGGTCGCGCTGATCGACGCCAAGATCACGCTGGCCGGCTTCGGCGCCACGTTCCTGTGCTGCCTGCTCGCGTTCCGGTCGTTCATCGCGGGCTTCCTGTTCCTGATCCCGCTGATTATCTCCAACTACATGACGTACGCGCTGATGGGCGCGAGCAGCATCGGCCTCGACGTCAACGCGCTGCCGGTGGTGGCGCTCGGCGTGGGCCTCGGCGTCGACTACGGCCTGTACGTGGTGGAGAACGTCGAGGAGGCGCACGCGCAGGGCAAGTCGGTGGCGGACTCGGTGCGGCAAGGCATCATGGGCGCCGGCAAGGGCGTGCTGGTGACGGCCGTGACCATGGCGTGCGGGCTCGCGTTCTGGTGGTTCTCGTTCATGCGCTTCCAGGCCGAGATGGGCATGCTGCTCCTGTTCTGGATGACCATGAGCATGCTGGGCGGCCTGATCCTGATCCCGGCGATCTTGGTGCAGTTCAAGCCCAAGTTCGTGTTCTCCCCCAGCAAGGCCCAGCAGCTGGCGCCCGCGCACGCCGTGACTTCCACCTAATTCCGCCGGCAGACCGGATGCGCTAAGCTCCGGCCGGCGTGATCAAGTACATCGGCAGCAAGCGCGTCCTCGTCCCTCACATCGTCGAGATTGTGCGGCGGCTCGAGGGCGTGCGGACCGTGCTCGATCTGTTCAGCGGCACCTCGCGCGTGGGACACGCGCTCAAGGCGGCCGGCTACACGGTCACCGCCAACGATCACACCAGCTACGCGTACAAGCTCGCGCAGACGTACGTCGCGGCGGACCGCACTTTGGTCGAAGAGCCCGCACGTGCGCTGATCGCCGAGCTCAACGCGCTCGCGCCGCAAGCGGGCTACTTCACGCAGACGTTCTGCGAGCGCTCGCGCTACCTGCAGCCGCACAACGGCGAGAAGGTCGACGCCATCCGCGAGCGCATCGCGCAGCTGGCGCTGGAGCCCGTGCTGGAGGCGGTGTTGTTGGTGTCGCTGATGGAGGCGGCCGATCGCGTCGACTCCACGTGCGGCCTGCAGATGGCGTACCTCAAGGGCTGGTCGGCGCGCTCGCACCAGGGGCTGGAGCTGCGCTTGCCGGCGCTGCTCGACGGCCCCGGCCACGCCACGCAGCGCGAGGCGCGCGACGCCGCGCGTGGACGCGCGTACGACCTGGTGTACCTCGACCCGCCGTACAACCAGCATCGCTACCTCGGCAACTACCACGTGTGGGAGTCGCTCGTGCGCTGGGACAAGCCCGAGGTGTACGGCACCGCGATGAAGCGCATCGACTGCAAGGACTACAAGAGCGACTTCAACTCGCGCGTGCGCATCCTGGGTGCGCTGCGCGAGATCGTGGAGCACGTCGATGCGCGCTACCTGTTGGTGTCGTTCAACGACGAGGGCTACGTCGACCGCCACGAGATGACCGACCTGCTGCGCGATCGCGGCGAGGTCGCGGGCATCGAGGTCGACTACAAACGCTACGTCGGCGCGCAGATCGGCATCTACAACCCGCAGGGCGCCAAGGTCGGCAAGGTGAGCCACCTGCGCAACCGCGAGCGCCTGTTCCTGGTGGGTCCCAAGGCCAAGCGCATCCTCGCCAACCCCAACGCGGGCGAGCAGCTGGCCTGGTCGCAATTCTGAGATCGCTTCGCTTGCTGGATAGCGGCTCGCGCGCTGCCCGCGTAGATGCGGGCGCAGCATGATCAAGCGCCTCCACTTCGTCGTCGCCCTGTTGGCCTGTCTCGGCACCGTGCCACTCGCGCACGCGGGCGAGGACAGCTGCCTGATGGACCAGATCGCGTTCGAGAAGCTCACGCCAGGCGGTGCGCTGATCCCAGCCGAGGGCGGCCCGGTCCAGGTGCGCACGATGCGCTTCCCGGGGAACAACAGCTGCCCCGTGATCACGACCAGGGAAGTGCCGGACGGCTTCTTCGACGACAGCCGCTCGAAGGTGCTCTGGACATCTCCCCCGGGCGAGCTGTTCGGCAACCTGGTCGAGTACCGGGTTACGCCCAACCCCACCGGCTCCGTGCGCGTGGCGCGCTGGAAGAGGCACTTCCGCGACCATCCCGATCGCGGCGAAGAGACCCTGGAGTTCCGCCAGGCCGCCAACCCGAACGCGCCCCCGCCGATCAGCAACGACGAGGGCATGCTCGGCGCGGACCGCACCTGCAGCAACGTGAAGATGACCACCATCAAGTCGGGCACCGACTTCAAGAAGGACAGCTTCGCGTGGTCGCCCAACCGTCAGTACAAGCTGATCTGGCAGTGGGACGGCAACTTGGTGCTCTACGAGGGCGCCAGCGAGTGGCTCTGGGACATCCAGAAGGACACCAAGAAGTCCAACCAGGGAGGCCGCATGGTGATGCAGACCGACGGCAACCTGGTGTCCTACGATCCCAGCAACAGGCCGCTCTGGTCGAGCAAGACCCAGGGCAAGCCCGGCGCGTTCCTGGCGGTGCAGGACGACGGCAACGTGGTCATCTACGCCAAGGACAGCTGCAAGGCTCTCTGGGCGCGCAGGTAGTCAGCTGCGCTCGACGAGCCTGTCGATCATGAACTTGGACTTCTCGGTGGCCTCCGCGCTGAAGGCGCCGAAGAAGTCGCGCACCTCGTCGAACATCGCGGCGAAGCCCGCCTGATCGCGCGCGACGAGCAGCGCCTGCACGGTGTTGGCGGCGTGGATGAACGCCTCGGTGATCTGCGCAGTGCGCGGGTTCTCCATCTCGATCGGCCCGTACAGCGCCGGGTCCTGGCCGAAGTGGCGGGCGGCCACGTAGAGCTCCATCAAGTACGCAGGCGAAGTAAACTTGAGGCCCTCGCTCAGCGGCGCGCCGAGTCGCGCGAGCGTGAGGCCGAGCACCTGCGTCTGGTAGTGCGTCAGCACCTGCACCAGCGCCATCGCGCGGTCGTGCTCCTCCGCGCTGGCGTGCGTGATCACCAGGCCGCGCGAGCGGAAGGTGTCCTCCACCCAGCGCGCCCAGTCGTCGCCGCGCCCACGACAGATCACGATGCGCTGGTTCTGGAACGGCGCGCCCGGGCCGAACATCGGGTGCGTGCCGACCACGCTGGCTTGCGTGGCGGCGAGCATGGCGGCCACGGGGGCGCCCTTGATCGACGTGATGTCCATCAGCAGGCCGTGCTTGGGCACGTGTGGACCGAGCTGGCGGATCACCTGCTCGGTGACCGCTATCGGCACCGCGATCACGGTCACGTCGGCCTGCCGGGTGGCGTCGACGGGGCTCAGCTCGGTGCTGCGATCGGCCACCAACACGGTGTGCCCCAGGTCGCGGAACAGCTCGCACAGACGCTTGCCGAGCCCGCCGCGTCCGCCGATCACGGCCACCGTCTTGGGCTCGCTGTCGAGCGGCACGCCCGCGCGCAGGGAGGCCTGGTACTCGCGGCTCGCCCACATGATCAGGCGGAACAGCGACTCCACGAACTCCGCCGACAGTCCGAGGTCCTGCGCGCGCTGGCGCCGGTCGTCCAGGATCGCGGCCTCGCGCGCCGGATCACGCAGGCTCGCGCCCTCCGCGCGCTTGGCCTTCGCCACCTCGGTCACGATCGCCATGCGCTTGTGCAGCAGCGCGAGGATCTCGGCGTCGACCTGGTCGATCTGCGCTCGCAGCGCGTTCAGCTGGGGTTTCGCCACCGGGATGAGCTAGCCCCGGCCGGCGCAACAATCAAGCGTGGGCGCGTACCCCGGGGCCGGAAGCCAGAGCGGCCTGGGCCAGCCGCTGCGCCTCCGCCTCGCGGCCGAGCGCGCCATAACAGAGCGCCAGCACACTCAGGCAGGCGCGTTCGCCGGCGTTGTCCTGGGCCTGCCGCGCCAGCGAGAGCGCGCGCAGCACGGTGCGCACGGCGGATGTGGGCTCGTCGCTCGCGATCGACAACAGAGCCTGGGTCAGCAGCAGGCGCGGGCTGTCGCCGGGGCCGGTGGCGGCCTCGTGCAGCCTCGCCAGCAGCAACGACGCGCCATCGCGGTCGCCCTTGACCAGCAGCGTCACGGCGCGCAGCCGGTCGACGCTGGCGCCGTCGCGACCCGCGGCCACCAAGAGCTCCACCGCGCGCTCCACCTCGTCGAAGTCACGCGCGAGGATCGCCTGCACCGCGCGCGCTCGAGCCTGCGCTCCCACGTCGAGGGGCGGCCGACGGGGCGCGTCGTCACCCTTACGCGGAACGATCGGGCCGGTGCCGGTGTGGCTCGGCTTGGGCGCCAGCTGGCGCTCGCTCAAACGCTCGGCGATCGCCGCTGCCCGCGCGCGCGTGTTCTCCGACGGGTCCGCCTCCACCGCGGCCGCCGCCAGCCGCACGCCCGAGCGCACGAAGCCGTGGTGTCCGGCGCGCGCCGCCACGTCGAGGAACAGCTCGGCCGCCTCGGTGACGCGGCCTCCGCGCGCGAGGTAGTACGCCAGCGTCGCGCGCGCGAACTCCTGGTCCTCCGAGACGCGGGCCTGCAGCGCCCGCGCGACGTTGTCGTGCAGCTCCAGCGCACGCGCGGGTGTCATCGCGGCGTGCACCACCGCGCGCATGGTCTCGGAGACCGCGGTGCCGCGTGCGTCCGCGCGCACGAGGCCCAGCGTGTCGAGCTCCTCGACGGCGCGCGCGAATGTCTCCTCCAGCAGCCCGTCGACCGCCGCCACCTCCGCACAGAGCGTGCGATCGTCGGCGTCCGGTACGGTGGCCAGCACCTCCAGCGCACGGCGCAGCGGCGCGGCCAGCGCGTCGTAGCGTTCCTCCAGCAGCGTCTCCAGGTTGAGCGTGTTGAGGCGCCCGGCCGGGCCGCGTCGCCAGCGGAAGCTGCCGCTCTCCCACACCACGTCGCCCGCCGCGACCAGCACGCGCACGGCCTCCGCGACCGCTTGTGGCGAGCTGCCTCCCATCGCGGCCGCGCGACGTGCGATGTCGCTCGGCGGATCGTCGCCCAGCAGCGCGGCGGCGTGCGTGCGCGCCTCCATCGCGGACAGCCCGCGCACGCGCACCTCGGCCAGCCCGCCGCGCAAGGCCTCGGGCGGCTTGGCGTCGACCAGCAGGCGCATCACCAGCAACAGATCGGGACCACTCTCGCGCGCCGCCTCGGCCAGCACGCCGATGGTGCCCGGATCGATGGCGGCCGTGGGGTCGACGCTGATCAGCGCGCGCCGGCCATCCTGCGCGCAGCGCTGCACGTACTGACGCATCGCGAGCACGGCATCGCGCCGCGACACACCACGCCCGGAGCGAACGGCGACCAGTGCCTCGAGCGCGGCGCCGTCCTCGGGCGGCAACACGCGCTCCGGGGCGGCCTCCGGGGGCAGCCGGCGCAGGGCGTACATCAGGCCCGAGAGCGGCGCGAGCGAGGCGCCCAGGGCGCGCACGTCGAGCCAGGCGGGCGGCGCCAGCTCGCTGGCCAGGCGCGTGATCCACTGCCCGATGCCGCTGCCGTGCGGGCCAACCAACATCACGCGATGGCGACCCGCGCTCTTGCCGAGCCGACGCAGCGCCTCGAACTGCGCTTGCCCCTCGGCCGCGAACGGCGGCTTGCGCAGGTGCACCAGCGCGCGCGCGCAGTCCGCACGCCGCGGGAAGGCGCGATCGACCACCGTGCCCACGCCGGCGCCGGCGGGGACCTCACGCGAGAACAGGTAGACGTGCGCGGAGGAGGCCTGCGCGTTGGCGTCGACCAGCACCTCGTGCGCACCGGCGGCGTTGGCCAGCCCCTGTGCACGATCGAGCGCGTCGCCCACCCAGCTGCCGTCCTCGGCCGGCACACGGTCGACGTTGCCGATCGCGATCCCGAACGAGAGCCCGCCCGCGTTGGTCTCCTCGCGCTCGGCGTCGCGCACCGCGCTCAGGCAGATCTCGATCGCGCGCGTCAGCTTGGCCACGGGCAACGCGAACACGGCGCTGCCCCCGAGCTCCACCAGCAACTCGGCGTCCGCGGACTGGAGGCGCTCACGGCTCAGATCGCGCCAGCCGAGCGCGAAAGCCATCGCTTCGCGACTCGGTTCGGCGGGTGGAGACCAGCGATGCCAGACGATGACGCGTTCCATTGCTACGGCCCGCCGCTACTCCGATGTATGACCAGCGCGTTCGGCCAAGAGTTTCACGCTCTCTCGACCTTGTAAAGTCACCCACCACGAGACCGCTTCGCGCGAGAATCCCTCCACATGCTGCACAACGCGACCATCCTCATCACCGGCGGCGCCGGCTTCATCGGCAGCGCACTGACGGCTCGCTTGCTCCAGGGCACGGGCGTCCGCATCCGCATCCTCGACATCCTGCGCCGCAATGCCCTGCGCGAGGCCGGGCTCGATGAGCACCCCAACGTGGAGCTGGTGGTCGGCGACGTGTGCGACCTGGAGGTCATGCGCAAGGCCATGCAGGGGGTGCAATACGTCGTGCACATGGCCTCGATCGCGGGCGTCGACACGGTCCTCAAGCACCCCGTGCTGACGATGGAGGTCGCGCTCCAGGGCACCATGAACGCGCTGCGCGCGGCGGTGGAGGCGGGCGGTGTACGCCGGTTCCTCGACTTCTCCACCTCGGAGGTGTTCGGCAGCTACGCGTTCCGCGTGCGCGAGGCCGACGTCACCAGCCTGGGCGCGGTCGGCGAGGCGCGCTGGACCTACGCCGTCTCCAAGCTCGCCACCGAGCACCTCGCCCACAACTACTGGAAAGAGCACCAGCTGCCCACGGCCTCGATCCGGCCGTTCAACATCTACGGCCCGGGCCAGGTGGGCGAGGGCGCGATCCACGCCTTCGTGGTGCGCGCACTCAAGGGCGAGCCGCTGCACGTACACAACGAGGGGGATCAGATCCGATCGTGGTGTTACATCGATGACATCGTCGACGGCATCATGCTCGCGATGACGCGCGTGGAGGCGATCGGACAAGCCTTCAACATCGGCAATCCACGCAGCACCATCACCATCTACCAGCTCGCTCACCTCATCACACGTCTGGCCCAGAGCAGCTCGCAGGTGGTCTCGGTGAAGTGGGACTTCGCGGACGTGGAGCTGCGCGTGCCAGACGTGCAAAAAGCCGGAAAGCTGCTGGGCTTTCGGCCCAAGGTCGAGCTCGAGGAGGGGCTTGCGCGCACGATCGCGTGGTATCGAAAGAAGGCGGAGTCCGCAGCCAAGTAAGGTAGAGTCGAACGAGGCGGTTTTTTCGGGCCTCTTTGAGTAGACGAGGGAGCGGTGGGCGCAGAGCGACGCGTGGTCAATCTTCGGGCGGCGCGAGCGGACGACTGGTTCGACAAGGTCGCCACGTCGGCCCCGAACTTCGAGCAGCTGTGCGAGGCCATCGGGCGCAAGTACGTCGCCTTCGCGCTGGTCGCGGGCATGCGCATCACCGCGCTCGCGATCGATCCGCGCTCGGCCGATCAGACGCAGGTCACGTTCGCGATCGGCGATCACGGCGACGAGCACGCGATGGCGCTGCCCGACTTCCGCCGCGCGCTGACGCAGGCGCTGGTGCAGCCGGAGGAGCTGACCGATCCGCCGTCCAACCTCGAAGACGTCGAGGCCGTGCAGCGCTACATCGGCGTGCGCTACCTGCTGCTGGCGCCGATCTTCGGCATCGTGGTGCACGAGCTGCGCGTCGATGGCGGGCAGGAGCCGTCGATTCTGATCGGCCTCGGCACGCTGGCCGACGAGGTGGGCATCGAGGAGTTCCGCGAGGTGATCCGCGAGGCCGTGCGCCGCGAGGAGCAGGCCTCGCGTCCGCAGCGTCCGTTCGCGATCGACCTCGGCAAGATCCCGGAGGCCGAAGCGGCGATGGCGCGCGGCGACATCGAAGGCACGCTGGAGATCCTGGAGCCGTGGGCAGGTCCGCTCTCGATGCTGCTGCGCACGCCGCAGGGACAGGGACTGGCGCTCGATGCCAAGGCGGCGCTCGCGCGCGCGCTCGGTCTGCTCGGCGCGGCGTACGCCCGCAAGCAAGAGTTCGCGTCGGCCGAAGAAGTGCTGCGGCTCGGTGTGCAGTGGGTGCAAGAAGGCGAGATCACCGGCCAGCTGTTTGCGCAGCTCGGCGAGCTCTCGCTGCAGCAGGGCCAGCCCGGGCAGGCCATCGGCTTGCTGCGTCGCGCGCTCGCGCTCGGTTGTCCGCGCGAGAACGTGTTGCCCACGCTGGCCGACTGCTTCGTGCAGCGCGGTCGCTTCGTGGCCGCGCTCGCGTGCGTCGACGAGGCGCTCTCACGCGGCGTGCCCGAAGAGAAGATCAAGCACGCGCGCCTCGCCTCGCTCGAGCGTGTGGGACCCGTGTACCGCGAGTTCAAGCGCCGCGTGCCCGGCGCCGTCTCGCGCGCATCCTGACCGTCGCGTCGTAGATATTTCCGCTCGGTACCGAAAATTCTCGTTGGGGTGATGTAAATCTCAGCGAAGCGGTCGTACCCTTAAACATCACAGGCGCATTCCACCGGTCGGGGGGCCGGGGGAAGGGGACCTCCGATGTTGGGCAGTATCGACG
>JBEVNG010000241.1:0-10277 GCA_040508235.1 Polyangiales bacterium
CCGAGCGCGGCCAGCACCTCGGCCTTGCGCGCGGGCAGCAGCCGCCCCACCAGGCCGCGGTAGCCGGCCGCCTCCATGCGCTCGTGGATGCGCTGGGCGCGATCACAACAGGAGAGCGCGCGCTCCAGCTCCCCGCCCAGCATCGCCGAGGCCGCCACGGTCAGCAGCACCGAGCTCTGCTCGGCCGGCCAGCGCGCGAGCTGGTTCACGGTCTGCTCCAGCTCGCGCTCGCAGCCCATGCGGTCGCCGCGACGCAGCAGCACCAGCGCGCGTGCCCAGTGCGCGCGTCCACGCTCCGGACCGTGCCGGCTGCGCGTGCGCTCGATCATCTCCAGCGACTCGAGGTCGGCCTCCTGCGCCAGCCCATCGTCGAGCAGCGACAGCACGTGCATCAGGTCGCGCAGCGAGCCCACCGTGCCGATGTCGACCTCGCGCGCGCTGCGCAGCGCACGCGCCGCCTGGTGATGCAGACCGAGCCCCTGCGCGTGCAGGCCCACGAACGTGCGCGCGATCGCCCGTCCACCCGGGTGCTGCGCTTCCTCGAACGCACGCAGCGCCCGGTCGGCCAGCGCCAGGCCGGTGATCGGATCGTCGGCGTAGGTCATGCGCTGGTAGCTCTGGTGCAGCGCCAGCCAGCCGGCGGCGGTCGCCTCGCGGCCCACGAACTCCGCCAGGCGCGCCTCGTAGCGATCACTGGTGCGGCGGCTGATCGGGTAGTGGCCCATCGCGTCGATCTCGAAGTGCGCCCAGCCGACCACCGCGCCGAACACGTCGAGCGTGCCCTCGCCGAGCGGCACACGCACCGCGCTCTCCAGCGCGCCCGCCAGCTCGTCGAGGTCGGGCGGGTCCTCCGCGCTCAGCGCCCGCAGCATGATCGGCACGAGCTGGTAGGTGAGCTGCAAGCCGCTGTCGTCCGCACTGAGCTCGGCCAACGCCTGCAGGTGCGGCCGCGTGGCGTCGAACTCGCTGCGCTGCCCGAGCACCATGATGATCAGGCTGTGCAGCTCGACCGCGCTGCGATCCGGCACGCCGCAGCGCAAGCCGTCGCGTGCATGCGCAAGCACGGCCTCGCGGTCGGCGCCCAGGTTGGCCACGTGCGCGGCGGAGGCGTAGCGCAGGCCCGCGCGCGTAAGCTCGCCGCCGTGCTCGAGGTGCAGCGCGAGCACCGCGTGATCCGGCTCGCCGTGCTGCTCTAGCCAGTCCGCCGCCAGTCGGTGGCCGAGCGTGCGGTCGTGCGCGGTGAGCTGCGCGTAGGCGCCCTCGCGCAGCAGCGCGTGCCGGAACGCCAGCTCGCGCTCGCCCGCAAAGCGGCTCTCGGCGCGCAGCATCAACAGCTCCTGCGCGACCAGCTGCGTCAGGCAGTGGTGCAGCCGCACCGGGTCGAGCGTGTCGCCCATCAGGCGCGCGAGCCCACCTTCCCAGCAAGCCTCGCCAAAGATGCTCGCCGCGCGCAACACGCGGCGCTGCTCGTCGTCGAGCCCGGCCAGGCGCGCCTCGATCATCGCCAGCACGGTCTCGGGCAGCTGCTGCTTGCCCTCGCCAAGCGCGCGCGCGAGCTCCTCCAGGTAGAACGCGTTGCCGCCCGCGAGCTCGACCATGCGCCCGACCTGCGCGGCGTCGACCTCTTCGCCCACGGCCTGCGTCACCAGCCGCGCGCCCGCACGCGGCGACAGCGGCTTGAGGTGCACCACGGAGAGCCCGCGCTCCTCCCACAGCCGCGGTGCGCGCTCCAGCAGCTCGGGACGCGCCAGCGCCAACACCAGCCACGGCTGCTCCGCCAGCTGCGCGAGCGCCGCGTCGACCAGGCGCATGCTCGGCAGATCCGCCCAGTGCAGATCCTCCAGGATCCAGAGCAGCGGCCCCGCCGCCAGCTCCGCGCGCACGAAGTCGACGAACGCGCGCGACAGCTGGTGGTGCATCAGCTGCGGATCGCGGCGTGCGGTGCGCAGCGGTGCGTTGTCGTGATCGTCGAACGGCGCGGCCAGCAGCTCGCCCAGGAACGACGCCACGCGCTCCGCGTCCGGCACGCTTGCGACGCGCTCCCGGATGCAGGCGCGTCGCCGCGGCAGGGGATCGTCCTCGCGGATCGCCAGCTGCGCGCGCAGCAGCTGCGCCAGCAGGCCGAACGCCGAGCCGGTGCGCAGCGCATCCCCACGCGCCACCCAGACCGCGAGCCCCGGTCGCTCGCGGCGCAGCTGCTCGACCAGCTCGACCGCCAGCCGCGACTTGCCGATGCCGGGCCGCGCGGAGACCAGCACCGCACGCGCCGCGCGCTCCTGCACGCACGCTTCGTACGCCCCGCGCAGGCCAGCCAGCTCGTAGTCGCGACCGACGCACGCGGTGGCCTTGCCGAGCAGCGAGCGCACACCGTGGCTGAGCTCGCGCTCGCGCGTCAGCAGCACCCCCTGCTCGCTCTCGCGCAGCTCGAAGCGCGCGTCGAGCAGGTTGGCGGTCAGCGTGTCGATCGCGATCGGCCCTCCCCCGCACTCGGGGCTCACGCTGGCGAGCGCCGCCGTGCCGCGATCGATCGCCGCGCCGATGCGCGTGCCTTCGTCGCCGCGCCCGGTCACCAGCGACAGCGCGCGCTGCCTACAGAACGGCGCCAGCGCCAGCGCGCAGCGTGCCGCACGCGCCGCGCGGTCGGTGGCGACCGAGTCGCCGAAGCTGACGATCGCCGTGCCGTCCGCCAGCTCCTCCAGGCTGCCGCCATGCACGCCGACGATCGCGCGCACGCGCTGCTCCGCCTCGCCCGGCGTGCGCTGGGCGAAGTCGGGCGTGCTGCCGTCGTTGCCGACGCCGCTGCCGATCAGCAGCAGCGTGCGCGTGCGCCGCTCGGCCAGGCTCAGGTTGTCGGCGCGCACCCGCTCGGCGGCGGCCTGTCCATCGAGCCGTCGACAGACCTCCGCGCCGTCCGCCGGCCGCTGCTCGCGTTCCTTGGCGAGCATGTCGACCAGCAACGCATCGAACTGCGCGGGCAGCTCGGGCAGCGTGCCGCGCAGGCTGGCGGCGGGCTCGAGCAAGATCTTGGCGAGCAGCCCGATCAGGTGATCGGCGCGGAACAGCGGCTGGCCACTCAGGCACTCGTGCAGCACGCAGCCGAGCGCGAACACGTCCGCGCGCGCGTCGACGTCGAACGTGCCGCGTACCTGCTCGGGCGCCATGTAGCCGGGCGTGCCGATCAGCGCGCTGTGGCTGAGCGAGCTGTGCGCCTCCAGGCGCGCGACGCCGAAGTCGAGCACCTTCACGCGCGTGCCGCCCTCCAGCAGCCACAGGTTCTGCGGCTTGAGGTCGCGGTGCACGACGCCGCGTCCGTGCGCGAGCGCGAGCGCGTCGGCCACCTGACGGGCGAGCGCGAGCGTGTGCTCGTACGACAGTGGCCCGCGCAAAAGGCGCGTGGCGAGGTCCTCGCCCTGCAGCCACTCCATCACCAGGTAGCGCTCGCCGCCGGGCAGCGAGCCGTGTGCGACGTGGCGTACGATCGAGGGGTGGTGCAGCGACGCCAGCATCTCGGCCTCGCGCAGGAAGCGCGTGTCCCAGCCGTCCCGGCGCTCGCGCAGCACCTTCACCGCCACAGGCGCGCCGGCGAAGCGGTCGTGCGCGCGGAACACCTGACCCATGCCCCCGCGGGCGGTCTCGACCTCGAGCTGGAAGCGGCTGGCGAGCACGTCCCCTGGGTGCACCGCCGGATTATTGGCTCCCGAATTGAGCAGGGCAATGCTGCTGGCCTGGAGTTGCAGGCTCACATCGCAAGGCGCAGGCTGCTCCCACGTGCCCACGTACTGGGCCTGGAGGATTCATGAAGCAGACGACCTGGGGCTGGGTAGGTGTATGTACTCTGGCGATTGCGGCGTGCGCACCCGCGCTCGCGTATGCGTGTCCGGACGGTGACAAGACTCCGCCCCCGCCGAGCGCGTGCCCCGGCGATGATTCCAAGAGCCCCACGCCGGCACCGAGCGCACGCTGAATCGAAGTTCGTGCGACGGAGTCGGCTCGCTGGCGCGTTCTCCGGAAAACAGAGGGAGCCTCACCATGACCTTCCGCACCGTTCGCACGTGGATCGCCGCGGCCTTCGCCGTCGGCCTCGTCTCACTCTCCGGCGCCCCTAGCCTGGCTGACTCGCGCGCCAGCGCCGCGCGCATGGCCCAGCCGGCAGCTCGCATGGAGGCGCAGCGCATCGCGCAGGCACGCTCGGCGCGTGCGGTACGCGCCGAGCCGCCGCCCGCGCCAGCCCGCACCAAGCAGGCCAAGCTGGAGCCCAAGCCGCCCGCCGACGGCGCGCGTCAGGCCGGCAGCCAGACCGCCCGCAGCACGCGCAACCGCGGTCGCTAGTTACTGCCGGACGAGCTTGAACTCGTCGAACAGCGCGCCCGAGCCGTTGCCCTGCGGCTTGTACGCGTAGACCAGCGCGCGCGTGGCGTTCTGCGGCACGGTGAACGTGATCGAGCGCTGCGCGAAGCTGGTGCTCGTGATCGAGCCGTAGGTCTCGGACAACACCGTGCCCGAGGCGCTCAGGAACTTCATGCCCAGGTACGCCTGCTCGCCGCTCTTGTAGAGCCGCGCGTAGACGCTGAGCTTGAGCTTGTCGCCCGCCTTCACGAGCTTGACGATGTCCTGCTCCGCGCCGCCGGTGCCGCCCGCGATCTGCAGCTGCTGCTTGCCCGCGTACAGACCCGCGTTGCCGATCGCGCTGGTGCCGTACAAGAACCAGCCCGTCTTGCCCGACTCGAAGCCAGGATTCACGAGCGCGAACGTGGTCGGCGCGGGCGCGGTGCCCGCATCGGTCGGCGCTGGCGGCGTGGGTTGGCCCGCATCGCGCACGCCCGAGTCGACCACGGGCGTGGGTGCACCCGCATCGACGACGACCACCGGCGGCGTGCCCGCATCGGAGACCGGCGCGGGTGTGGGCGCGTTGCCGAACAGCGCGCGGTACTTCGCCGCCGCGTCGGGGTACACGGTCTTGTACGCGTGCCCGACGCTGGTGCCCGCGCCCTCGCCGCTCACGTCGGTAATCTGGTGGCCACCGTCGGTCCAGTTCACGTCGAAGTAGACCTGGTAGGCGACGCGGTTCACCGGGTTGAGCATGAAGTCGTACATCTTCTGGATGTAGAGCGGGTTGTCGTTGCCGCCGTGGCCGTCCGAGCGGCCCCACACGCCCCACTCCGGGATCGACAGCTGCTTGTTGTGTCGCACCGCGTAGTCGCGCATCAGGATGAGGCCCTGCGACACATCGTTCCAGGCCGTGGTCTGGCGCGCGGCGCGGCAGCTCGCGTCACAGCTGGCGGGATACGGGAAGCTGTTGGCCACCCACGATGCGTCGTAGGCGTCGACGCCGATGTAGTCGACGTACGCGTCACCCGGCCAGGCGGCGTCGATCTTCGCGCGGTCCCACCACACGATGTCCTCGGTGGGGTTCCAGTCGAACTTGAAGCCGGCGGTCGGCTGGGCCGCGCGCATCGTGGTCACCACGCGGCGGAAGCAGCCGGCGAACGCGGCTTCCTTGCCGCGCGCGCTCCACGCGAACCAGTCGCCGTCCCACTCCCAGCCGAGCCGGAAGATGGTGTTCTGCAGGCCGCTGAGCACCATGTTGTTGGCGAGCGTCTTCCAGGTGTTGTCGTACGCGCCGTCGGCGCACTTCTGCAGCGAGACGTCGTCGGCCGTGCCGAGCTTGTTGTCGGGGCCCGCGCCGTTGGTGGCGCCGGGCAACAGCGACACGGAGTAGATCAGGCGTCGACCCGGCTTGGCCTGCACCCAGCGGCCCCACGCCGGCAGCTGCCAGGAGGGACCGGCGATGTCGCCCCAGTTCGCGCGCGCCGAGAACGCCAGTGCCACGTCGGGCTCGCGTCCGAGCCAGCTCGCGGCGGCATCGGCGAGCGCCGGACCGTTGGGCGCATCCCAGTGGTACATGCCGCGCATCGGCTCGGCGACGGTCAGCTGTTGCTCGCTGCTCTCGGTCGCTTCGTCCTCGTACGCATCCGCTTCTTGCGGCTCCGCACAACCCACCAGGCTGCCCGCGATCATCAACGCCGGCAAAACCCCGAGCCCCCCAACCAACGACGACTGCTTCAAAACGTTTTACTCCTGATGGTCGCGCGCGGTGGATCCGCGCGCTGGCTCCGGCGCGTGCCCCCGCACGCAACCAGGTCGACCAGCTAACCGGTTGCCGCGCGTGCTTGTGAATCAGGCAAAACCTGATTCGCCGCCCTCGGTGAGCCGGGCCGCGCGATCCGCGTGAGGCAGCTCCGTGCTGTGCGCGCGGCGCGCCGGGGCACGCAGCAACGCAGCCCACAGAGACGCGCTATACAGAGCGCCGATGGCGAAACCGAGCTCTCCGGACAGCAAGCTCGCGCGTGAACCTGGCTCCGAGGCCCTGCCGATCGGCCCGCGCGTGGAGGCGGTGCTGGAGGTCGCGTACCGCGCGCGCCGGCCGGTGTTGCTCGAGGGCGCGACGGGCATCGGCAAGTCCGAGCTGGTGGGGCAGCTCGCGAAGAAGCTCGGCATCGCGCACACGGTGCTCGACCTCTCGCTGCTCGAGCCGCCGGACCTGGTGGGCCTGCCCGTGATCGAGGACGGCCGCACGCGCTACGCGTTGCCGCGCTTCTTGCCGCGCGACGGCGCCGGCATCTTGATGTTGGAGGAGCTCAACCGCGCCGAGCGCTACATCCAGCAGCCCGCGCTGCAGCTGCTGACCGCGCGCTCGTTGCACGAGTACACGCTGCCGCCCGGCTGGGCCTGCTTTGCGGCGATCAACCCGGAGAGCGGCGACTACCACGTGACGCCGCTCGACGCCGCGCTGCGCGCGCGCTTCCTGCAGCTGCCGGTGCGCGCCGATCGCGCCAGCTGGCTGGCCTGGGCCGGCGCGCACGGCGTGCATCCGGCGGTGATCGCGCTGGCGCGTGCGCACGAGCGCATCTTCGAGAGCGTGCCGCCGCGCTCGTTCACCTACGCAGGCCAGGTGCTCGCCGGCATGACGCCCGCGGAGCTGCAAGATGCCGCGCTCGTGCGCGACGTGTTGTCCGGCTACCTGCCTGCGATCTGGGTGTCCGCGCTCGCGAATGGATCGTTGTCCCACGCGGACCTCGACGTCGACGTGCATGCGTTGCTGAGCGACTATCGAGGTCAGCTCAAGAAGGAGCGCAGCGACAAGCTGGACGAGCTGGGCGCGCGCCTGCGCGGCTTGCTCGCGGGCCCGGAGTGCGGCGTGCTGATCGCCAAGGGCGCCATCAAGCTCTCCGCGCTGGAGGCGCTGCTGGCGGACCTGCCGGGCGACCTGCGCGAGCAGCTGCAGGAGGCGCTCGGCGGCAACGCGACGGCGGTCGGCCTGATCGACCTCAAGCCCGACGACGTGCTGACCAACTACGCCGGCAGCGCCGCGTTCAAGCGCGTCGAGGAGTGGAAGACGCAGCCGCTCAAGGCGCACCGCATCGCGCTGCTGGTCACGGCGCTGCGCGCGCGCATCGTGCAGCCACAGGTGGCGCTGGAGCTGCGCAAGTCGAACGCCGCGCGCGTGTCGCTCGGCCACCTGCTGTTGCAGCTCGGCGAGCGCTGGGGCCTGCCGCTGGCGGAGGCGCTGCACAAGGTGGGCGTGACCCCGGTTCGCCCTGGAGCCTGAGGCGCAACATGAGCAACGACCTGCGCGCCTGGCTCGATGCGTTCGTGCACGAGCAGCACTTCCTCGCGCGCTACCCGTACTACGCGCACTTGCTCGCGAGCGTGCAGCCGGTGCTCGACCCGAGCGTGCCGCTGATGGGCGCGTCGCTGCACACCACGCCGGGACACGGCCCGCGCTACTACCTGCACGTCAA
The DNA here is from genome assembly GCA_040508235.1 of Polyangiales bacterium. Taxonomy (GTDB): domain Bacteria; phylum Myxococcota_A; class Polyangia; order Polyangiales; family DASUME01; genus DASUME01. The sequence goes on from JBEVNG010000241.1 coordinate 7,803, forward strand.
CATCGACGCGCTGCTGCGCGAGCCGCAGTACCTGCGCGGCATCCTGCTCCATGAAGTGCACCACATCGCGCTCGGCCACCTGGCGCACCCCAAGTTCTTCGGCGCGGCGCACAAGGACCTGATGCAGATCGCGCAGGAGACCAGCGCCAACGAGCACATCGTCGAGCCGCTGCCCGAGCCGATCGTGTGGCAGCACTACGAGAAGTTCGGGCTGCGCGCGGGGCAGAGCACGCTCGAGCGCTACCAGCTGCTGTGCGACGCGCGCGCCGAGGGCCGCGAGCCCAAGCCGCAGCGCGAGGGCAAGCAGGTCGACGAGCACGACTGGATGAACGGCCCGCCGCCGCCGGGCGGCGTGACCGAGACGCGCGAGGTGATCCAGCAGACGCAGCAGAGCGGACTCGAGGACGCGGAGCGCGCGCGTCAGGCGCCCAAGGAGCAAGCGCAGCGGGCGCAGCGCATCGCGGGGCACACTCCGGAGCAGCTGTTGGCCCAGCTCGGCGGCACCCACGACGTGCGCGAGGTCGAGCTCGACTGGCGCGGCGCCATGCGCACGTTCGTCGCCCACCAGCGCGCGCCGGCCCACACCTGGGCGCGTCCTTCGCGCCGCTTCCCCACGCGCATCGGCATCGTGCCGGGTCGCTCGTACACCCATCGCCCGGTGCTGCGCCCATCCCTGATCGTCGCCATCGACACCTCGCTGTCGATGAGCGAGCGCGAGCTGACCGAGGTGTCCCTGCAGCTCCAGCCGCTGAGCGAGCTGGCACAGCTGTGGGTGGTCGAGTGCGACGTCGCCATCGCGCGCAGCTATCCGTTCCAGGGTCGGCTCGACCACGTGAAGGGGCGCGGCGGCACCGACCTGCGCCCGGTGTTCGCGCCCGAGGTGCTGCGCGCGCACCGTGCGGATGGCGTGATCTACTTCACCGACGGCGAAGGGCCCTATCCCGTGGAGCAACCCGCCTTGCCGGTGCTGTGGATCCTGACCAAGCCGGGCAGCTTTCCGTGCCCGTGGGGCACACGCGCCAAGCTCGACCTTCGGCGCTGAAACGCACGTATCTGGGCTGCCCGCGTCGTCGCCGGCCGACTAGGCGCGCTCGACCTTTTCGCAAGCTCGACTGCGGTCATCGTAACGACCCCCGTCGGGAGGGCGACGATGGACACGACCTCCGGCAACACGCCGCTGCAACAAGTTGCTCGCGTGCGATTGCACGCTCTCTCCGATGCCCGTAAGTCGGAGCTTTGATTCTGGATCCCACACGAAGGGTCGACCCCGCATGCGTTACGTCCTTCCCATCCTCGGCCTGCTGCTTCTCGTCGGTGCGCTCGGCGGCATCAAGTTCGCTCAGATCTCCTCGCTCATCGCAGCCGGTGCCGCGGCGGAGGCAGCGGGGCCGCCCCCCGAGGCCGTCGCCACGGACAAGGCCGAGAACCTGAGCTGGGAGGGCAACCTCGCCGCCGTCGGCAGCGTGGTCGCCGAGCGCGGCGTCACGGTCAGCAACGAGGTGCCCGGCGTCGTCACGCGCATCCTCTTCGAATCCGGTGCCACGGTGAAGAAGGGCCAGGTCCTGGTCGAGATCGACTCCGCCGTCGAGCGCGCGTCCCTCGCCACCCTGCGCGCTCGCCGCGAGCTGGCGCTGACCAACGTGCAGCGCACGCGCAAGCTCGCCGAGTCCAACACCATCACGCTGGCGAAGGTCGACCAGGACGAGAACCAGCTCAAGACCTCGGACGCCGAGATCGCGCAGCTGCAGGCGCAGATCGACCGCAAGACGGTGCGCGCCGCGTTCGCCGGCAGGCTCGGCATCCGCGAGGTCAACCTCGGCCAGTACCTGAACCCCGGCACGGAGCTGACCACGCTGGAGTCGCTCGACTCCGTGTTCGTCGACTTCACGCTGCCCCAGCAGGTGCTGCACGACGTGACCATCGGCCTGCCGGTGAACCTCAAGGTCAGCGGCGAGACGGCGCAGGAGGCGACCGGTGCGGTGGCGGCGGTCGACCCCTCCATCGACAACACCACGCGCACCATCCGCGTGCGCGCGTCGGTGCCCAACCCGGGCCAGAAGCTGCGCCCCGGCATGTTCGTCGACGTCAAGGTCGTGCTGCCCACGCGCGGCGCCGTGATCGCCATCCCGGCGACCTCGGTGGTGCACGCGTCGTACGGCGACTCGGTCTTCATCGTCGAGGCCCCCAAGGCCGACGCCAAGCCGGCCCCGGCGCCCGGCGCCAAGGTCGCGCGTCAACAGTTCGTGCGCCTCGGCGAGTCGCGTGGCGACTTCGTGGCGGTGCTCGACGGAGTGAAGGTCGGCGAGGAAGTCGTCAGCGCGGGTGCGTTCAAGCTGCGCAACGGCTCGGCGGTGATCGTGAACAACAGCGTGAAGCCCGGCGCCAAGGTCAACCCGACGCCCGAGAACCGGTGAGCTGTCATGAATAAGAAATGGACGGACGTCTTCATCGAGCGTCCGGTGCTCGCCATCGTGG
>JBEVNG010000344.1:0-7797 GCA_040508235.1 Polyangiales bacterium
GCGATGATCGAGGAGATGAAGCGCGACGAGAGCGTGTTCCTGATGGGCGAGGAAGTCGGCCACTACCAGGGCGCGTACAAGGTCAGCGAGGGCATGCTGGAGATGTTCGGCGACAAGCGCGTGATCGACACGCCGATCGCCGAGGCGGGCTTCGCAGGCATCGGCGTGGGCGCGGCGATGGTGGGCCTGCGCCCGATCATCGAGTTCATGACCTGGAACTTCTCTGCCGTTGCGTTCGATCAGATCCTCAACAACGCCGCCAAGATGTACCAGATGTCCGGCGGCCAGCTGAACGTGCCGATCGTGTTCCGCGGGCCCAACGGCGCCGCGCGCCAGGTCGCCGCCCAGCACAGCCACGCGATGGAGCAGTTCTACGCGCAGATCCCCGGCCTCTGGGTGTGCTCGCCGTCGACGCCGCGCGACGCCAAGGGCCTGCTCAAGACCGCCATCCGGGAGAACAACCCGGTGGTGTTCCTGGAGGGCGAGACGCTCTACGGCGTGAAGGGCGAGGTGCCGGACGAGAGCGAGGACGAGATCATCCCGTTCGGCAAGGCGCGCATCGCCCGCGAGGGAGAGCACGTCACCATCGTCACCTTCGGCCGCGCGTACTACGAGTCGCTCAAGGCGGCCGACGTGCTCGCCAAGGACGGCGTCGAGTGCGAGGTGATCGACCCGCGCACGCTGCGTCCGCTCGATCACGAGTCGATCGTCGAGAGCGTCAAGAAGACCAACCGCTGCGTGATCGCGCACGAGCACTGGCCGTACGGCGGGCCGGGCGCGGAGCTGGTCGATCGCATCCAGCGCGAGGCGTTCGACTACCTCGATGCGCCGGTGCTGCGCGTCAGCGGGCGTTCGGTGCCGATGCCCTACGCACACCCGCTCGAAGAGAAGGTGCTGATGCGCGCCGAAGACATCGTCACCGCCGTGAAGAAGGTCCTGTACCGGGAGTGAGCCTGTGGCCAAGATTATTGGATTGCCGAAGCTCTCGCCCACGATGGAAGAGGGCACGCTCGTACGCTGGGTGAAGAACGAGGGCGACAAGGTCGCCGTCGATGACCTGATCGCCGAGGTCGAGACCGACAAGGCGACGATGGAGTTTCGCTCGTTCGACGCGGGTGTGCTGCTGAAGCAGCTCGCACCCGAGGGCGCCACCTTGCAGCCGGATCAGCCGGTCGCGATCTTCGGCAAGGAGGGGGACGACATCTCCGCCTTGCTCAAGCAGGTCGGCGGCGGCGACGCGCCCAAGGACGACGCGCCCAAGGACGACGCGCCCAAGAAGCAAGAGAAGAAGCCCGAAGCCAAGGCCAAGCCGGAGCCGAAGGAACAGGAAGACGAAGAGCCAGAAGAGCCAGAAGAGCCAGAAGAGCCCGAGGAGCAAGAGGCGGAACCCGAGCAGGAGGACGACGAGCCCGAGCCGCGCGTGACGGGGCGCGTGCTGGCCTCGCCGGTGGTGCGCAAGATCGCGCGCGAGAAGGACATCGATCTCTCTCGCGTGCGCGGCAGCGGGCCCAATGGCCGCGTGATCAAGCGCGACGTCGACGACGACTCGCGTCAGGGCCTGCCGGGACAGGCGCTGCGCGGACCCAGCGCGCCGCCTCCCGCGCGCAAGGCCACGCCCCCGTCGGCTCCTGAGAAGGCACCCACGCCCACCATCACAGTGCAGGCTGGCGAGGGCGATAGGACAGAGAAGCTTTCGCAGATGCGCAAGACGATCGCGCGCCGCCTCACCGAGTCCAAGCGCGACGTACCGCACTTCTACCTGACCATCGACGTCGACGCCGAGCCGCTGGTCAACCTGCGCGCCGACTTCAACAAGCGGCTCGAGGCACAGAACGAGAAGATCTCGCTCAACGACCTGCTGATCAAGGCGGTGGCGGTGGCGCTACGGCGCATGCCCAAGGTCAACGTCAGCTACGCCGGCGATTCGGTGATCTTCCACGACCATGTGAACATCTCCGTCGCGGTAGCGATCCCGGACGGGCTCGTCACTCCGGTCATTCGCGACGCGGACCGCCTGGGTGCGCTCGCCATCTCGCAGCAGGTCCGCGAGCTGGCGGGGCGCGCCAAGGACAAGAAGCTGAAGCCCGAGGAGATGCAGGGCGGAACGTTCTCGATCAGCAACCTCGGTATGTTCGGGATCGACTCGTTTTCCGCGGTGATCAACCCACCCGAGGGCGGCATCCTCGCGGTCGGCGCGGTGCGCGACGAGCCCGTCGTCAAGGCCGGCGCGGTCGTGCCCGGCAAGCGTCTGGCGCTCACGATGAGCTGCGATCACCGCGTCGTCGACGGCGCGCTCGGAGCCGAGTGGCTCAAGTTGCTACGCACGTTGCTCGAAGCGCCCCTCGCCATGCTGCTGTAGGGGAAAGCCAGCGCACATGCGCTTCCGCTTGCGGACTCGTGTTTGCGACGTTGCTCTGTACTAGAGTTGCGACGCAGCGCATGGCCGACGGAGTACTCCATACCCAACGTTTCGAGGTCGTGCGCAGGCTCGGCTCCGGTGCGAGCGGCGTGGTGTACGAAGCCACCAATCGCAAGAGCGGCGAGCGCGTTGCGCTGAAGGCGCTGTCGCGGCTCGACGCCGGCAGCTTGTACCGCTTCAAGCGCGAGTTCCGCGCGCTCTCGGGCGTGTTTCACCCGAACCTGGTCACGCTCAACGAGCTCTTCCACGAGAGCGGCCAGTGGTACCTCTCGATGGAGCTGGTGCACGGTCACTCGTTCGTCGAGTTCGTGCGTGCGCGCCGAAACGAGCCCGACCTCGCGCGCCTGCGCCCCGCGCTCGCGCAGCTGGTGCGGGCGCTCTACGCGCTGCACGAGGCCGACCGCCTGCACCGAGACATCAAGCCATCCAACGTGTTGGTCACGGAGCAGGGCCGCGTGGTGGTGCTCGACTTCGGCTTCGTGCGCGAGCTCGGCATGGACGTGGCCGAGAGCATCGAGATCGTGGGCACGCCGGCGTACATGGCGCCCGAGCAGGGCCGCTTCGGAGGCGGGCAACCCGCGAGCGACTGGTACGCCGTCGGCGTGATGTTGTTCGAGGCGCTCACCGGACGGCTGCCGTTCGAGGGACCGCCGACGCGCGTGCTGCTGGACAAGCTGGAGCGCGCCGCGCCCGACGTGCACGAACTGTGGCCGGAGGTACCAAGCGATCTCGATCAGCTGTGCCGCGATCTGCTGCAGCGGGAGCCCGAGCTGCGCCCGCGAGGACGCGAGCTGCTCACGCGCGTCGGCGAGCTGACGCCCGCGCCGGAGCCCTCGGAGCAGGATCCGTTCGTCGGCCGTGCGGCCAGCCTGCAGCAGCTGTGGACGGCGTTCGATCGCGTGCGCAGCGATGGCGGCTCGTGGGTGGTCAGCCTCACCGGGCCCTCCGCCATCGGCAAGACCGCGCTGCTCGAACGCTTCGCGCGCGAGCTGCACGAGCGTGGCGCGTGGGTGTTGCACGGCCACTGCCACGAGCGCGAGAACGTCCCCTACAAGGCGCTCGACGGCATCATCGACTCGCTGGTGCGGCGCATGGCGGAGCTGCGCGAGGTCGACCTGGCGCTCTTGCTGCCGCGCTACCTCGGCGCGCTCACGCTGCAGTTCCCCGTGTTGCTACGCATCCCGGCCGTCGCGCAGCAGGCCACCCGCTACACCCGGCCCGCTGACCCGCACGAGCTGCGCCGTCACGCCTCCAGCGCGTTGCACGAGCTGCTCGCCCGCGTCGCCGATCATCGCTCGCTGGTACTGCTGATCGACGACCTGCAGTGGGGCGACGTCGACAGCGTGCACATGCTGCGCGATGCGCTCAGCCCCGAGGACATGCCCGGCGTGCTGCTGGTCGCGGCGCATCGCGAGGATGCGCGGGCGCTGTCGCCGGCGCTGCACGCGTTCGCCGAGTCGCTGGCGCCGCTGGAGCGTCGAGGCCGCTACCAACAGCTGCCGCTGCAGGCGCTCGACGAGCAGGAGGCGCGCGAGCTGACCGCCAACTTGCTCGGTGCGCGTGCGCAGGACGGCGAGCTGGTCGCGCACGTGCTGCACGAGTCCGCGCGCGTGCCGCTGTTCATCCACGAGCTGACCCGGCACGTGCTGTCGGGTGGCGAGCCCGAGGCCACGCTGGAGCAGCTGGTGCAGCTCTCGCGGGAGCGCCTGTCGCCGAGCGCCAATCGCCTGCTGGAGCTGGTGGCGCTGGCGTCGGCGCCGCTGCCGCTGGCGGTCGCACGCGAGCTGGTGCCCGAGCTGGAGCAAGTGCTGCCCGAGCTCGCGCGCGAGCGCCTGGTGCGCCAGACCTTCCACCCCGTCGAGACGCTGGCGGTGCGCCACGATCAGCTGCGCGCGATCGTGCAGCGCAACACACCGCGTGCGCGCGCGGTGGAGAGCCACCTCGCCCTGGCGCGTGAGCTGGCCTCGCACGGCGCCGAGCCGGAGCTGCTCGCTTACCACTTCCTGTCCGCGGGCGATGCGGGCCACGCCGCCAGCTACGCCGCGCGCGCCGCCGAGGGGGCCGCTCGTGCGCTCGCGTTCGACTCGGCCGCGCGTTGCTACGAGCTCGCGCTGTCGTGGGGCAGCCACTCCGCGCTGGAGCGGCGCGCGCTGCAGGTCGGCCTGGCGGAGGCGCTCGCCAACTCCGGCCGCGGCAGCGATGCGGGCGAGGTGTTCCAGCGCGCGGCCGACGGCGCCGGCGGCGAGGTGCGCGCGACGCTGCTCGCCAGCGCGGTCGATCAGCTGCTGCGCGCGGGCCAGCTGGAGCAGGGACTCACGCTCGGGGATCAGCTGCTGCGTGAGCTCGGCCTCGGCAACGCGCAGACCGGACCGCGCGCGCTGGTGGGCCTGCTCGGGCGGCGCTCGTACTTGTGGGTGCGCGGCTACGAGTTCAGCCCACGCGACGTGGTGGAGCCGCGCGCGCTGGCACGCGTCGAGGCGGCGCGCGCCATGTCGCACGCACTCGGCCACATGGACCCGTTCGCGGCCGCCAACATGCAGGCCCGCCACCTGCTGCTGGCGCTGGAGAGCGGCGACTCGTTCTCCGTCTCGCGCGCGCTCGGCTACGAGGCGGTCTACCTGGCCATCGAGGGAGCCTCCCACTCGGACAAGGCCCTCGCGCTGCTGGAGCGCCAGCGCTCGCTGACGCCCGAGCCGACGCACCCGTACCTGCGCGCCTTCGCGCACTACGCCGTTGGCGTGGTCGACTGGGGGCGTGGCCGCTGGGAGGGCGCGCTGTCCGCGCTCGACCGCGCCGAGAGCGCCTACCGAACCGACTGCACCGGCGTCGCCTGGGAGACGCTGGCCGCGCAGCTGTTCTCGCTGGGCTGCCTGTCGTTCCTCGGTGAGTTCGGGGAGCTACGTCGCCGCATCGCGAGCATCACGGACGAGGCTGTCGCGCGCGACGACAGGCTGACGCTGCAGTGGATCTACGCCTGGCAGGCGCTGGTCGACACGCTGCAGGGCGACCTGGCGGCGGCGCATCAGGGCATCGTGAGTACACGTGAGCGACTGCCGGAGGATCGCTACACCTTGCCCCACCTGTTCATGCTCGTGGCCACCAGCTGCGCCAGCCTGCACACGGGGGACGGTCGCGGCGCGCTGCAGCGCATCGACCGCGAGTGGCCATCCATCCAGCGCGGCCAGCTGCTGCGGCTGCAGGTGTACCGCGTGCTGCTGCACAGCCTGCGCGCCTCCGCGCTGCTGGTGGCAGCCCAGAACGACCCCGGCGCACAGCGCGAGCTGCACAGACGCGTTGCCCACGAGCTCGCGCGCATGGAGGGAGAGCACGTACCGTGGGCCGACGCGGTGGCGCTCGCGCAGCGCGGCGAGCTGCGCCTGCAGCAGGGCGATCGCGGCGCCGCGCTGGCGTGCTTCGAGCTCGCCGAGGACCGCCTGCGCCGCCTGCGCATGAGCGGCTACGCGGCGGCGACGCGGCGTCGCGTAGGCCTGCTCACGGGGGGAGAAGCGGGCCTCGAGCAAGTGCGCGCCGCGGACGCGTGGTTCGTCGCGCATGGCGCGCGCGCCCCGGACCGGGTGTCGGCGATCCTGCTCGGCGGCTGAGCCTCAGGTCCGCTCGTCGCTCTCCAGGTTCACCCACAGCGCGCTGCCGTCGGGGGACCACTCCTTCTTCCAGATCGGCGCGCTGGCCTTGATGCCGTCGAGCGCGCCACGGCAGGCGGCGAACGCCTCGTCGCGATGCGCGGCGCTCGCGGCCACCACCACCGCGATGTCGCCGATGGCCAGCTCGCCCACGCGGTGCAGCGCCGCCAGACGTACACCGGGATGCAGCGCGCGCTGCTCGTCGATCACGCGCACCATCTCGCGCGCGGCCAGCGCTCGGTGCGCCTCGTAGTCGAGTCGCGCTACCGGTGCTCCTCGATGGTGGTCGCGCACCATGCCGAGGAACAACGTGATCGCGCCGGCACTGGGATCACGCACGGCTGCGATCACCTCGTCGACCGAGAGTGCGACGTCGCGCACCTCCGCGAGCACGCTGCCACCCGCGACCGGAGGCAACACACTGAGCTCGTCACCATCGCGCACGAGTGTGTCCATGCTCGCGAACTCTTCGTTGAGCGCGAAGCGCATGCGCACGAGGTACGGCGCGAGGCGCGGCTTGTGATCACCGAGCCAGCTCACGAATCGGAGCAGCGTGATCGACGCCGCGGGGTGTTCGAGCACCTCTTCGCTACATGCAGCGAGCTCGCGAGCGGCGGCGAAGTACACCATGCGGACCTTCATCGAAGCTCCTCTAGCGCCGAAAAATCGCGACCGCCAAAGGTCCATTTCGGGGCCCGCGTCAAGGCGCTATCGAGGGGGGTTGAATCTGGGCTGTACTCAAGTGATATCAGCTAGTTATGCTCTAACCGCCCCCTCTGCTTGACAAGGGGGAGGGGGCACTCTAGCGTGCGGACTATCGCGGCGCGTAACGGCCCGATATGATTGAGGCTACCGGCGCCGATCCGCGCCGTTTCCTCGAGGTTGTCAAGCGCGCGAAGAAGCACGCTTGCTGCAGTGGGTCGCTGAGCCTTTTTGGGGCCGCGGAGGGCACGGTGTCGCAGGGACTCGTCTCGTTCCCGTTTCTCGCGTCGCGAGCGCAGTCTCAGGCTCGTCATCGGTTGGTGTCGGCTGGCCCGTCGCTTGCTTCGCGTCGCCCCGGTGCGACCTCGGCGCGTCGCCCGTCCTCGCCGCCACCTCAGCTGGCGCGGTCCGCGGTCCGCGTGCCGCACCTCGATGGTCACCAAACGAGGGAGCCCCAGCAGACCGGGAACCCGCACCTGTTCGTGCACGAGGGCGCCCGCCAGCAGCTGGAGAAGAGCCTCCGCCGCGTGCTCGGCCAGCGCATCCTGTTGGCGATCACCGACAATCGTCGCACCATGATCACCGCGCGCCCGGTCGCCGGAGCGCTCGAGGTCGGCGTCCACCACATGTTCCTGGACGCCGATCCCTTCACGCAGGCCGCTTTGGGTCGGTACCTCCGCTACGGAGACGTCGCCGCCAACGAGACCATCGGCTCCTACATCGAGGCCAACCAGCAGCGCATCCGTCCGCCGTCCCCGCGCCACAACCTGCGCACCCGCGGCCAGAAGCACGACCTCCAGGCCATCTTCGGCCGGCTGAACGACACCTATTTCCAGGGCATGGTCGACGCGACGGTCAGCTGGAGCCGGGCGCACAAGCGACCGCAGCGCGCGCGCAACTCGATCAAGCTCGGCACTTACTGTGCGGATCGTAAGCTCATTCGCATCCATCCAGGGCTGGACCGCAGTTGGGTGCCGCGCTATTTCGTCGAATATGTCGTCTTCCACGAGATGTTGCATCACATGATGCCCATGC
>JBEVNG010000389.1:0-3593 GCA_040508235.1 Polyangiales bacterium
GGGGGCAAGCAGGTCTCGCTGGCCGACCTGATCGTCATCGCAGGCAACGCCGCGGTCGAACAGGCCGCCCGAGCCGGTGGGCAGGCGGTCGAAGTGCCGTTCTCCCCCGGACGAGCCGACGCGACCCAGGAGCAGACCGACGTCGAGTCGTTCGGCGCGCTCGAGCCGCTGGCCGATGGCTTCCGCAACTACAAGCGCCCCGACTTCAACGTGCCCGCCGAGGTGCTCTTGATCGACAAGGCGCAGCTGCTCACGCTGACGGCGCCGGAGATGACGGTGCTGGTGGGTGGCCTTCGCGCGCTCGGCATCAACGCCGAGGGCGAGAGCTACGGCGTGTTCACCGACAAGCAGGACACGCTCAGCAACGACTTCTTCAAGAACCTGCTGGAGATGGACGTCGAGTGGAAGGCGACCGACGACAGCAAGAACTTCTACAAGGCCCATGACCGCAAGTCCGGCAAGGACAAGTGGACGGGCACGCGCGTTGACCTGGTGTTCGGTTCGAACGCGGTGCTGCGCTCGATCGCCGAGGTCTACGGGAGCGCGGACGCGCAGCCCAAGTTCGTGCGGGACTTCGTCGCCGCCTGGACCAAGGTAATGGAGCTCGACCGCTACGACCTGCAGCGCTGAGCCTCAGCGCTCGCTGTCGAGGTGCTCCATCATCGCGGCGGGGTAGCGCAGGCCGGCGACCTCGGAAGCGGGCACCGCGGCCTCGATCGTCGCGAGCTCCTCGCGTGACAGCTCGATCAGACGCAGCGCGTCCTCCAGGTGCTTGCGCGTGCGCGCGCCGATCGTCGGGATCACCGTGACGCCGAGCTCGGCGCCCTTGGCGCGCACCCAGGCCAGCGCCAGCTGCGCCGAGGTGACACCGCGCGCTTGCGCGAGCTTGGCCAGCGCGTCGATCAGCGGCGCGTTCTTGTCGGCGTTCTGGAAGCGGGGCATGTGCGCGCGCAGGTCGTTGCCGGCGGGCTTGCTGCCGGTGAGCAGGCCGCGCGAGAGCACGCCGTAGGCGGTCATCGCCACGCCGTGCTTGGCGAGCGTGGGCATGATCTTGTCCTCCGGTCCGCGCGTGATCAGCGAGTACTCGATCTGCAGATCGACGATGGGGTGCACCTTGGCGGCGCGCTCGATGGTGTCGGCGCCGACCTCGGACAGCGCGATGTGGCGCACGTAGCCGGCCTTCACCAGCTCCGCGAGCGCGCCGAGGGTCTCCTCGATGGGCACGCGCGGGTCGAGCCGCGCCGGGCGGTAGATGTCGACGTGATCGACGCCGAGCCGGGTGAGGCTGTAGGTGAGGGCGGTCTTGGTCGCGTTGGGGCTGGTGTCGACGCCCAGCATGCTGCCGTCCGGCCCGCGCAGCGCGCCGTACTTCACGCTCAGCAGCGCCTTGTCGCGCCGACCTCGTAGCGCCTTGCCGACCAGCAGCTCGTTGGCGCCCATGCCGTAGAAGTCGCCGGTGTCGATCAGGTTCACGCCGTGCTCGAGCGCGGCCTGGATGGTCGCGATGCTCTCGGCGTCGTCGCTGGCGCCGTACCAGCTGCCGGCAGCCATGCCCATGCAGCCGAGTGCGAGCGGAAACACGTTTGGCCCATGGGCCCCGAGCTGGATGTGATTCGTCATGAGGCAGATGCTGCGGCCTCGCCTCGCATGGCTCCAGTGAATAGGATGTATCCGACACATGCCCAACGTTTATGGGAGAGACCTCGACCTCAACCTGCTGCGCGTGTTCGCGGTGGTGGCCGAGACCGAGAGCGTCACGCTGGCCGCGGCGCGGCTCTACCTCACGCAGCCCGCGGTCAGCGCCGCGCTACGCCGGCTCACCACGGCGGTCGGCACGCCGCTGTTCGTGCGCAAGGGGCGCGGCATCACGCTGACCAGCCGCGGCGCGCGCCTGCACGAGGAAGTGGCGCTGCACCTGGCCAAGCTGGTCGACGCCGCGCTGTCGCCGGCGACGTTCGAGCCGCGCACCAGCACGCGCACCTTCAAGCTCGGGCTGTCGGACGACGCCGAGCAGTGGCTGCTGCCGCGGCTGCTGCACGCGCTCGAGGCCGAGGCGCCCGGCATGCGCCTGATCGCGCTGCCGGTGCAGTTCCGCACCGTGGCCGCCGCGCTCGCCAGTGGGGTCGACCTGGCGATCTCGATCGCCGACGAGCTGCCCAGCTCGATCCGCCGCGAGCCGGTGCTGCACACCGGCTTCGTCTGCCTGTACGACCCGCGCCACGCCAGGCTGCGCACGCTGACCGAGCCGGTGTACTTCGCGCACGAGCACGTGATCGTCAGCTACAACGGCGACCTGCGCGGGGTGGTCGAGGACATGTTCGGCAAGACTCGGCGCGTGCGCTGCTCGGTGCCCAGCTTCTCGCACGTGGGGGCTCTGATCGAGGGCAGCGCCCGGCTGGCGACCGTGCCGACGATCGTCGCGGACTCGATTCGGGCCCTGCGACCGCGCCTGCGCACCAAGCCGCTGCCGTTCAGCTTTCCGAGCATTCCGGCCGAGCTGCTCTGGCCGGCGGCCCGCGAGGACGACCCGGCGCACCGGTTTCTGCGCTCGAAGATCATGGACTTGGCGCAGCGGAGCCCCGGGCGGAGGGGTGGTCCGGCGGGGGCCAAGGCCGGCGCGAATCGCCCGTAACCGGGGACCGCCGGGGCACGTCTCTTGAGGGGGGCCGCGCGCGTCCTCTTGCGATTGGCGTCCAAGGATCTATCGTTCCCTGGATTTCCCACCCGGGGCCAACGGACGTCCCCGTCTCAACTGCGTGAAGGGTGCTCCCTTCCAACTGGAGAATCTGCCATCAATAAGCCCAACTTCGACCCTCGTGCTCGCGTCTTCTCCGGACCTCGTGTCAACGAGCGCATCCGCGTTCCCGAGGTGCGTGTGATCGGACCCGAGGGCGAGATGCTCGGCATCTTGCAGACGCGCGAGGCTTACCTCTACGCGCGCGAGCGCGAGCTGGACCTCGTCGAAGTCAATCCCAAGGCCCACCCGCCGGTGTGCAAGGTGATGGACTTCGGGAAGTACAAGTACGAGGAAAAGAAGAAGCAGGCGGACGCGCGCAAGCGTCAGACCATCGTCGAGCTCAAAGAGATCAAGATCCGTCCCAAGACGGACGATCACGACATGGAGTTCAAGCTCAAGCACATCCGCCGCTTCCTCGAGGAAGGCGACAAGGTGAAGATCACCTGTCGCTTCCGTGGTCGCGAGATCACGCACCCGGAGACGGCCCAGCGCCAGCTCGACTACATGGCGCAGAACATCCAGGACATCGGCATGGTCGAGACCACCGCGCGCATGGAGGGTCGCACCATGACCCTGCTGCTCGCGCCCAAGGTCTCGAAGGCGCAGATGCAGGTCAAGAAGCGCCAGGAAGAGGCGCGTCGTGCCAAGCAGGGTGAGCCGGCGGCTCCCGAGCCGGTGCGCGAGGAACTGGCGCCCCTCACGGATCAGGACGACGACGACGATGATGACGACGAGGACGAGGGAGACCATGCCGAGGCCTGAGCCCACGTTCTCACTCCGAAAACCGGCCTGCATCCAGGCCGGTTTTCTCGTTTCTCCCCCAACCACGCCACGAGACCCAGCGTGAGCGCAGCGA
>JBEVNG010000409.1:0-13192 GCA_040508235.1 Polyangiales bacterium
GCGCCATCATCGACCTGTTCCCCGGCCGCGCCGACCTGCGCCGCTTCGCGGGCCAGCGCCTCGAGCGCATCCAGGACAAGCGCGCGCTCGCGCTCGCCGTCGACACCTATCGCAAGGCCGTGGCGCAGCGCCCGGATCACCCGGCCAGCCATCGCTTGCTCGGCTTCGCGCTGCTCAAGCAGGGCCAGCCGCGCGAGGCCTTCGACGCCATCCTCACCGGCGTGAAGCAGAGCTACCCCGACGGTCGCTTCCGCGGCGTCGACCGCATCCTGCGTGAAGACCTCGGCCTCGCCGCCGCCGCGTGGATCAAGGCCGAGCCCGCGCTCGCCGAGGACATCGCGGGCAAGCTCACGCACGAGGGTGGCAGCTTCGAGGACAAGCCCTCGCTGCGCTTCGTGTTGAACTGGGAGACCGACGCCAACGACGTCGACTTCCACATCACCGACGGCAGGGTGGCCACGCGTACTACAGCGAGCCGGAGCTGCGCTCTGGCGGCAACCTCTACGCCGACGTCACCACCGGCTACGGGCCCGAGTGCTTCACCATCCGCGGCAACAAGCGCGCCTACCCCTACACGCTGCAGGCCCACTACTACAGCAAGGGTCCGATGGGTTACGGCATGGGCAAGCTGGAGGTCATCGACCACGACGGCAAGGGCAACCTCAAGTTCGAGGAGCGCCCGTTCATCGTGATGCAGGACGGCGCCTTCGTGGAGCTGGGCGTCGTGCGCGCCAGCGGCACCACGCTCGCGCTAGCGCGCTGAAGCACCCAGCGCGAACGTGAGCGCCAGGCCGATCCGACACAGCTCGACGCGGATCACCTGGCGCTCCACGTTGCTGGCCACGTAGCTCGCGAGCGCCGGCTCGGCCGCCGTGAACTCCGCCTGCGCATCGCCCTTGGAGGCGCGCTCCAGCAGCCGAAACGGCACGCGCGGCAGGTCGCCGCGACCGCTGGACTGGCGCAGGCACTCGCTGAGCAGCTCGGCGTGGAACGCGACCTCCAGCACGCCTTGCGCGCCACCGATCTTGGGCCCGCGGCTGCTCAGGTAGCTGGCGAGGTCCGGCTGCGACTGCACGAAGTGGCCGACCGCCACCTGCGTGAACTGCGGGTCGCTCATCTTGCTGGAGGTCTCGCTGACGACGCTCGCTACCACGCTCTCGAGCACGGGCATGGCGCGACCCTACCAAGCGAGCCGCGTGACGTACAGACCGGGCTGGCGGGAAGCGAGCTTCTCGGGCCAGCCGCCGTGCGTCAGGTAGAGCGTACCGTCTTCCTCGTGCACCTCGCCGCCGTGCGCGAGCAGCGTGGTGATCGGCTCTGCCTCGAAGTGGGTTGGGTCCTCGGAGAACAGCACCCAGGTGCGCTCGTAGGTCTCGAAGTCGGAGCTGGTGAAGGTGGTGAACAGGTAGAAGCCACCCGCGCGCGCGAACACGAACGGCGACTCCAGCCAGCCCCAGCAGCTGCCCGGGCAGGGCTCGGGGTTGCGCAGTGCCGGGGCGAGCGTGGTCCAGCCCATGAGGTCAGGTGCGCTCTGCAGGTGAACGATGTCGTGGCTCTCGTCGGCCTCGAGCTCGGTCGAGGTCGTGTACAAGTAGTTCGTGCCCCGATGGGCCAGGATCATCGGGTCGCGGCCGCCCGGATACGAGCCGGGATCACGCTTCCAGGTGTAGAGGTCGCTCGAGCTCGCGCTGCGCAGTCCCTTGCCCTCCTCCATGGTCGAGTCGAAGTAGAAGATCTTGTAGCCCGCGCCGTGTCGCATCACGTACGGCGCGTGCAGCGCACCTTCGATCGCGTCCGCGTCGCGGGTGCTGAGGATATCGGGCTGATCGGTCCATGGCCCGCGCAAGGCCGGCGCCGTCGCGTGCAGCAGTTGCAGCTCGACCCAGGGGTTACCCTTCCCCTCGGCCCCGTTGGAGAACACGTGCCAGGTGCCGTCGTCGGCGCGGATCAGCGTCGGCTCGTTGACGTAGCGCTCGTGCGCGGGGATCCAGACCCGCGCGGTCTCCAGCGCATGCGGGATACGCATGCCGGTGCCGCCATCGCTGGATGCGTCGGGAGCCGCGGCATCCCGAGGCACGGCGGGCTCGTCGACGCGGGCGTCGAGCGCGGGAGCGTCCGGCTCGGAAGCGCCCTCACAGGCGGCGAGCAACAGGAGGGCGAAGAAGCGGCGCACGGGGCAGCGAGTGTACAAGACCCGGCGCGGGCAGCGCGGCAACATTGCGACGATTGTTGCGCGTACCCGGCGCGTGTTAGGCCGTAGCGATGCGAAGGTTCCTGCCCCTGCTCGCGCTCGCGCTGCTGCACTGCTCCGACGATCCGGAGCCGGCAACCATGGAGCCGAGCGACGAAACGGACGCCGCGGAGCGTACCGACGCAGGCCGCGATGCCGGCTCGCTCGACGCGCGCACGCCGATCGACGCACGCGTGCTCGACGACGCTCGCACGCCGCTGGATGGCCGCGTGTCGATCGAGGACGCACGCGTGTCGATCGAGGACGCGCGCGTTGTTGCCGACGCGACCGTCGCCGATGCCGGTCCGAGGCCCAGCTTCGACGTGCAGCCCAACGCACCCGCGCTCAGCTACCTCGGCACCAACGGCAACGACGCCGCCTGCAGTCGCCAGTTCCGCACCATGGGCTACGCGCCGAGCGACGGCGCCAAGCACCCGCTGTTCCTGTACTTCGTCGGCACCCAGTTCTTCGCCGAGGACGAGAGCCCTTACTACGACTCCCAGGCCGCCAAGCGCACCACCGAGGCGATGGCGCGCCGGGGCTTCGTCGCCTACTCGGTCGAGTACGACAACCAGTTCACCTCCTTCTTCGCCGACAAGACCAGGTGTCTGTACGAGGACCCGAACGGTCTGCTGAAGAAGGCCTGCGCCCTGCCCAACGTGGACTGCTCGCTCGGCGTCGCGACCTGGGGCCACAGTCAGGGTGGTCTGATCGCCCACGGCGCCGGCAACTACGACGCGCGCGTCAAGGCGACCTGGACCACCGGCTACAGCGGGCGCGACGACGCCAAGCTGCCGCCCGATCGCCTGCGCGTCGTCAACGGCGAAGCCGACCAATACAACGCCACGCTGGAGACGCTCAACAAGGCCGCCGGCACCAACTGCCCCGAGGGCGACAGCTGCCTGCGCGCCGACGGCAGCGGCTGGATCCGCGTCCGCAAGGCCGCCTCCGCGCAGAACAGCGCCGACCACTGCTGGTTCGACAAACGCGCCTGCTCCGAGAACACGCTCAACCTCGAGCCCAACTGGTTCGACCCCGCTTCGACCGCCGCGTTCTCCCTGGAGAAGAACGCCGACTGGGTCGCCGCGACCGTGAAGCGCCCCTAGCCTCTAGACGATGGTGTGCGAGCCGATGCCCAGCTGGCGGGTGTCCAGCTCGACGGTGCGATCGCTGAGCAGCCAGCGTCCCTGGTGCAGACGAAACTGGTCGCGATAGCGGCCCACCGCGAACAACCGCGTGGAGCCGCTGTCGCGGTGGGTGTCGCCGACGTCGACGAGAGTGTGGTGTACGACGAGAGAGGTCAGCGCTTGGGCGCGATCGTCGTCGACGCGCAGCTTGTAGAGGCTGGCGTGGCGGTGCCACTGGGCGTGGTCGACGTGGTGCTTGGGTGTCAGCTCGAACAGCGCGGCGAGACCGGCGCGATCGTGCTCCAGCCAGGTCATCGCGCGGCGGATCTCGGGGCTGTACGCCTGGATGCGGTACGTAAGCTCGGGCGCCGTCAGCTCCAGCCACGCGTTGAACTCACGCGCGTCTTGCAGCAGGCACCCCGTGTAGATCAGCTCGTCGATCTCCATCGCTCACTCCGCCGCCAGCGCGTGGTCCATGCGGCGCGACCACTCGTGGTAGTACGCGCGCACGCCGTGCTCGTCGTGGATGGAGCGGCCCTCTTCGCGCGCATGCAACAGGTTGAGCGGCTCGCCGTGCGGGCGCATCGCCAGGCCCTGGTTGACCACGCCGAGCAGGTCCTCGGGCAGGTTGCGACCGAACGGTCCCCAGATCGTGTTGTGGTCCCGCACGCGGCGCGCGCGCTCCTCGGGCGTGTCGCGCTTCAAGCCGAGCCCACGAAACTCGATCAGCACCTCGTCCACGGAGAGCGGCGTCATGGTGTCGATGCGCAGCGCCGAGCCGCGCAGGTTCACGGCCGTGCCGGGGAACAGGTCGAGCAGCTTCCAGCCATTGGGCTCGAGGCCTGGAAAGGAGAGCTCGCGGCTATCGGCCAGCGAGCGCTCGCCGTGCTCGTAGGCCGTGTACTTCACCACCATCGAGCTGATCGTGACGTGGCCGTTGGGATACGCGTCGTAGCGGCGGTCGAAGTAGCCCGGCTGCTGCATGCTGGTGACGCGATTAAAGTGGTGCATGTAGTCGTGGTAGAACTCGCTGTTGGTCTCGTGCCACAGCTTGTAGTTCGTGCGCACCACGGTCTTGTGGTGATGGAAGATCTCGAGCGGCTCGCTGGCAAGGTGCGGCAGCAGCGCATCGAAGGCCTCGCCGACGTAGTCGCGCAGCGGCGCCGGATTTGGCGCGAGGTGCAGCCAGACGAAGCCGCCGTACGCGACCTCGCACGCCACCTCGCGCAGCGTCACCTGCGCACAGGTCAGCCGGTCCTGGTAGCCGGCCTTGCGGCGCGGGATCGACGTACACTGCCCGGCCGCGTCGAACTGCCATGCGTGGAACATGCACGTGATGTGGCGCGGTCCACCCGACGGACTCGCCTGACGCAGGTTGCCCGCGGGCTCACGCAGCAACAGCGAGCCGCGATGCGGGCACTTGTTCAGGAACGCGCGCACCACGCCGTCCTCGCCGCGCAGCACGATCACCGGCTCGCGCGCGATCGTGGTGGTGCGAAAGTCGAACGGCTCGGGCAGCTCGCTCTCGTGCAGCACCATCAGCCAGCTGCGGCCCCAGATGCGCTCCAGCTCGCGCTCGAACAGCGCCGGATCCGTGTAGATCTGGCTGTCCACGTACGCGAGTGAGTCGCCGCCCAGACGTCGCCCCCATGTGCTCTCTCGGTCTCGGGTCATCGTGCTCTCCTCAACGCGCCGCCTGCAAGACGGCCTCATGCACGCGAATCGCGCGCGGGATCAGCTGTGCAGCCAGGAACGCGTCCGCGATCCGCTGCTGGTCGTCGAGCAGCGCGGGCGTGATCGCGCGCAGCCCGTAAGGATGACGGCGTTCGCTCGCGAGCAGCGCGTGGTACGGCAAGCCGGACGCGTCCGCGAGCAGCTGCGCGGCTTGTTCGTGATGCGTGCTGGCCCAGTCTCCGAGCGCACGCAGCTGCTCCATCAACGGCTTCAAGCGCTCCTGCGCCAGACCACGGCGCGCCACGTAGAAGAACTGGTTCTGCACCAGCTCTTCCCCGTCCTGCAGCACGCGCGCGCCACGAAGCTCGGAGACGGCGAGGAACGGATCCCAGATCGCCCAGGCATCGACGTGCCGCGCCTCGAACGCGCTGCGTGCATCGCCGGGCGCGAGGTACACCACCTCCGCCGGCGTCACCGAGGCGCGCTGCAGAGCACGCAGCAGCAAGTAGTGCGCGTTCGAGCCTCGCTGCACCGCGATCTTCTTGCCCTGAAGATCCGCCACGCGAGCGATTCCATCCTGCACCACGATCGCCTCCGCATGCGGCGCCGGCGGATCCGCGGCCAGGTACACGAACGGCACGTCGCCCGCCTGCGCGAACACGGGCGGCGTCTCCCCCACGTAGCCCACGTCGATCGCATCCGCGCGCAGCGCCTCCATCAGCGGCGCGCCCGCCTGAAACTCCACCCACGTCACGTCCTGCAGCGTGTTGCGCGCCTTGAGCAAGAACAGCGCACCGGTCTTCTGGTAGCCGATGCGCAGCGGTTGCTCGCGCGAGCCACAGGCCAGGCACAAGCACAAGAGCCACCACTTCACTTGGGCACGATGTCGTTGGCGAGGATCTCGCCGAACGGCCCCGTCAGGTTGGTGTGCACTTCACGATCGCGAGGACGCAGGCGCGGCAGCAGCAGCTCGCCCACGCGGTGCGCCTCTTCGAGGTGCGGATAACCCGACAGGATGAACGTCTCGATGCCCAGTGCGGCGTACTCGCGCATGCGCGTGGCCACCGTCTCCGGATCACCCACCAACGCCGTGCCCGCACCGCCGCGGGCGAGCCCCACGCCCGCCCACAGGTTCGGGCTGACCTCCAGCTTGTCGCGGCGACCGCCATGCAGCTCCGACATGCGGCGCTGCCCCTCGGAGTCGAAGCGCGCGAACGACTTCTGTGCCTGCGCGATCGCGTCGTCGCTGAGGTGCCCGATCAAGCGGTCCGCGGCGGCCCACGCTTCGTCGTTGGTCTCGCGCACGATCACGTGCAGGCGAATGCCGAAGCGCAGCGTGCGGCCCACGGCACGCGCGCGCGCTCGCATGCCCTCGATCTTGCGCGCCACGTCCGCGGGCGGCTCGCCCCAGGTGAGGTAGACGTCGATGTGGCGCGCCGCCAGATCTTGCGCGACCTCCGACGAACCGCCGAACCAGAGCGGCGGATGAGGCCGCTGCACAGGTGGAAACAGGCTCTTGGCCCCCTTCACGCGCAGGTGCTCGCCCTCGAAGTCGACCGTCTCGCCGGCGGCCACGGCGCGAAAGATGTGCAGGAACTCGTCCGTCGCGCGATAGCGCGCGTCGTGCTCGAGGAAGATGCCGTCACCGCGCGCTTCGTCCGGATCGCCGCCCGTCACCACGTTCAGCAACACGCGGCCTTCGGACAGCCGATCGAGCGTTGCCGTCATGCGCGCGGCCACCGCCGGTGCGATCACACCCGGTCGCAGCGCGACCAGGAAGCGCAACCTGCGCGTGGCCGAGACCAAGCTCGCCGCCACGATCCAGGCATCCTCGCAGGAGCGCCCGGTAGGCAGCAGCACGCCTTCGAAGCCGTTGTCCTCGGACGCCTTCGCGATCTGCGTCAGGTACGAGAGCGTGACGGCGCGCGCTCCCTGTGCCGTTCCGAGGTAGCGGCCATCCCCGTGCGTGGGCAGAAACCAGAACACCTTCATCGAACACTCTCTTCAGCGATAGAGCGAGAACTCGGGCGCGCGCTGGTTCAGGGCCCAGTCGCCCACCTCACGCGCCTTGTACGCGACCGGGTCGTGCACCGTGTGCGTGCGCAGGTTGCGCCAGTGACGATCGAAGCCGTACTGCGCGCCGGTCGCGCGTGCGCCCTGGATCTCGAACAGCCGGCTGGCCGTGTTGAGCGAGACCTTGGTGGTGAGGTACTTGGCCTCGTACACCGCGATCGCCGCCTCCGCGCGCTGCTCGCTGGTCAACGACGGACCGATGTCGAGCGCACGCTGCAGCGCCTCGCCCGCGCGATCCGCGAGCAACGCCGCCGCGCGCACCTCGCTGACCAGCTCGCCGACCGTCTGCAGGATGTACGCGTCGTCGGTCGCCTTCTCGACGCCGGCGGTCTCCCACGGCGCACCATGCTTGCGCGTCCACGCCAGCGCCTCCTGGATCGCCCCCTCCGCGGTGCCGATGTAGAAGTTGACGAACGCGAGCTGCCAGTGCGGCGTGACCAGCGTCTGGTACGGGTTGAAAGCGTGCCCCACGTTCGGATCCCCGAGCGCCTCTTCGCGCTTCACCTTCACGTTGTGCAGCTCCACGCCGCCCGAGTCCGTCAAGCGCTGGCCGATGCTGTCCCAGTTGTTCAGCGGCTTGAAGCCCTCGCGCCCGCCCTCGATCGACACGATCTGCAGCCGGCCCTCGAAGGTGGTCGTCACCGACAGGATGTCGCCCACGCTGGCGCCGCTGGCGAACGTGCGCTGGCCGCTGACGCGGAAGTCGTCGCCGTCGCGCGAGAGCTCCAGCAGCGAGCCGCCACGCGGGTTCTGCACGCCACCCCAGAACAGCTTCTCCTTGGCGTTGCGGCGCGACAGGCGATCCGCTTGCTCCGGGGTGCCGAACAGGTGCGGAATGCGCTGCTGCGCGAAGTGGTAGCCGATCAGGTGCGCCACCGAGGTATCGCCGCGTGCGAGCGCGCGCGTCACCAGCGAGGCCTGCGCGTAGTTGAGCCCGGAGCCGCCGTACGCCACCGGCTCTTGCACCTGCAGCAGGTCGTTCTGGCGCAGCAGCTCCACCTCCTCGCGCGGCGACTTGTTGGCGCGATCGCTGGCAGCCGCGGTCTCCGCCAGCTTGGCGGCGACGCGGTCCGCACGGGCGAGCACCTGGTCCAGCGCCTCGCGCGTTGCACCGCTCTGTTTGCCGTTCGTGTCACTGGACATGGGGATCGCACTCCTGAACGTGAGGTTGTGCGCAGACCGCTTTGCGAGAACCGGGCCGCGTACGAACCGACGCTGTTTTCCGCGCCCGTGCCGCCAGCGCTGCTGCTGGAGCAGCAATGCCGACGCAAAATGGCTGCCAGGGGGGCAACGATCGGGCAACGCATTGACGCGGCGACACGTCTCGTATACGAGACAAGCAAATGCCGGTACTCACCCTGCCCAGCTCGACCTCGCATCCCCTCTCGGTGCGGGCCAAGGCCCTGGTCTTCGAGGATCCGAAATCGCGCGCCGTGCAGGCACGCATCGAACAGATCGCCCCCAGCGATGCCACCGTGCTGATCACCGGCGAGACCGGCACCGGCAAGGAGATCATCGCGCGCAACATCCACGCGCTCAGCCATCGTGTCGACAAGCCGTTCGTCGCCGTCAACTGCGGCGCGCTCACGCAGTCGCTGATCGAGAGCGAGCTGTTCGGCCACGAGAAGGGCGCCTTCACCGGCGCGCTGTCGTCGAAGGTCGGCTGGTTCGAAGCCGCGCACGGCGGCACGCTGTTCCTCGACGAGATCGGCGACCTGCCGCTGGCGATGCAGGTGAAGCTGCTGCGCGTACTGCAGGAAGGCGAGGTCGTGCGCGTGGGCGCGCGGCAGCCCATCCAGGTCGACGTGCGCCTGATCGCCGCCACCAACGTGGATCTGGCGGCGGCCGTCGCGGCCGGGCACTTCCGCGGTGACCTGTTCTTCCGGCTGAACGTGGCGAACATCGGGTTGCCCGCGCTGCGCGAGCGCCCCGGCGACATCCTGCCGCTGGCGAACTACTTCCTGCACTCCTACGCGCGTCGGCTGAACAGCGCGGAGCTGTCCACGGCGGCGGCGGACAGGCTGCTCGCGCACAGCTGGCCGGGCAACATCCGCGAGCTGGAGAACGTGATCCACCACGCGCTGCTAGTGTGCCGCGACGGCGTGGTGAACGCGGCCGACCTGCGCTTGATGGTGATGCCATCGACGCGCAGCGCCGCCCCCGCGCAGCCCGACAGCTCGCCGCGCGATGAGCTGGCGCGCGCGCTGCTGGCGATGTTCGAGCAGGAGCCCGAGAACCTGCACGAGACGATCGAGGAGACGGTGTTCCGCACCGCCTTCCACTACTGCCACAAGAACCAGCTGCAGACCGCGCGCCTGCTCGGCATCAGCCGCAACGTGGTGCGCGCGCGCCTGATGCAGTTCGGCGAGCTGGCCGGCGGAACACGCCGTGGACCGGAGGAGCGCAGCTCGATCTCGCGCTCGTTCCCGCCGCTGCGGGGTCCACTCCGGCTCGGCTACCAGAAGTTCGGCTGGCTGCCGCTGCTGCGTGCGCGCGGGCACTTCGCGCGCGCCTGCGCCGAGCGCGGCGTGCTGGTGGAGTGGGTCGACTTCGCCGGTGGGCTGCAGCTGATCGAGGCGTTCAGCTCGCTCGGCCTGAGCTTTGGCGTGGTCGGGGAGGGTCCGCCCGTGTTCGCGCAGGCGCAACGCGTGCCGATGGTCTACCTCGCGGCCGACGTGGCCGCGCCCGACGCGGAAGCGATCGTGGTCAAGGCCAGCTCGTCGATCCAGCGCGTGGCGGACCTCAAGGGCAAGAAGGTCGCGCTCAACCGCGGCGCGAACGTGCACTACCTGCTGATCCGCGCGCTGGAGGAGGCCGGTCTCTCGTATGACGACGTCGAGGTGGTGTTCTTGCCACCGGACATCGCGCGCCAGGCCTTTGGCGAGGGCCGCATCGACGCCTGGGCGATCTGGGATCCGTGGCTGGCCGCGCTGCAGCACTCGTGCGACGTGCGCGTGCTGCGCGACGGCAGCGGTCTGGTCGACAACACGGCCTATTACATCAGCTCGCGCGAGCTGAGCGAGAGCTACCCCGAGTTCGTCGAGTTGTTCCTGGCCGAGCTCGACGCGGCCTCGGCCTGGGTGCGCGAGGACGTCGAGCGCGCCGCCGCCCTGCTCTCCCCCGTGATCGACGTGCCCAAGGCCGCGCTGGTCACGGCCCTGGGACGACGCCTCGCCCCGAGCCCGGTCGATGCGCACAAGCTCGCCGCGCAGCAGCGCGTGGCCGACACCTTCCACGAGTACCAGCTGATCCCGCGCGCGGTCGCGGTCGAGGAGGCGCGCTACACGCCCACGCGCTGGCGTGCCCTCGATGCCTGACCGTGGCACGTGGTCTGCTACGCGGGCATGACCTCACTCCATACGTTGTGCGAGCAGCTGGCCGCGACCGCGATCGAGCGCGATCGGGAGGGCGGCCTGCCCAAGCGCGAGCGCGACCTCATCCGCGCCAGCGGGCTGCTCAAGCTGACCGTGCCCACCCGGTTCGGCGGCGACGGCCAGCCGATCTCGGCGATGCTCGACGCGGTGCGCACGATCGCGCGCGTTGATCCCGCGCTGGCGCACGTGTTCGCGTTCCACCACCTGATGCTGTACTCGGTGCGCCTGTACGCGAGCGAGCAACAGTGGAGCGTGGTCTACCGCGAGGCCGCCGACGGCCGCACGTTCTGGGGCAACGCGCTCAACCCCAAGGATCCGCGCACGCAGCTGCGCAAGCACGGCGACGGCTACTTGCTCGACGGCAGCAAGAGCTTCTGCTCGGGCGCTGGCGACTCCGATCGCCTGATCGTCTCGGCGCAGTACGACGGCAAGCTGGTGGTCGCGATGGTTCCGACGCGACGCGCGGGCATCACGGTGCGCGGCGACTGGGATGCGATCGGACAGCGCCAGACCGACAGCGGCACGGTCGACTTCAGCGCGCTGGCGATCCACGAGCACGAGCTGCTGCGCACGCCGGGTCCGCTCGGCAGCGTGTTTGCGGGCCTACGCTCGTGCATCGCGCAGGCGATCCTGGTGCACGTCTACCTGGGCATCGCGGAGGGCGCGTTCGCGGAGCTACGACATGTGAAGGGTCCGAGCACCATTCAAAGGCTGCGCGCGGGCGAGCTGTACGTGGCGCTGGAAGCGGCCGCCGCCCTGGCGGAGCGCGCGCGTGCATCCTTGGATGCTAGTTGGACACGCGAAGAAGCGCTGACGCCGGAGGAACGCGCACGTGCGTCCGTCGCGATCACGCTGGCCAAGGTCGCGACCACACGCGCGGGACTCGACGTCACCACGCGCTTCTTCGAGCTGTTGGGGGCGCGCTCGGCGCTGCGTCCGGCTTCGCTCGACCGCTATTTTCGCAACCTGCGCACGCACACGCTCCACGATCCGGTCGACGAGAAGCTCACCGAGCTCGGCGCGTTCGCCCTCGAGGGCACCGCGCCGACGCCGGGCTTCTACAGCTGACCCAGCAACAGCGTTGCTCCTGGAGCAGCAACGAGCAGCCAGTGCTGCCTCGCACAGTGCAGGCCACATTGCCCAGGCTCGTTGAATTCGTAACGGATCAGCTCGGCACGATTGCTGCTCTGGTCCCGGCGCATGACACAGCAAGAGCAGCCGCGTGACGCCCTCAAGTTCGCGTACTGGGTCCCCAACGTCAGTGGTGGCCTGGTCGTCAGCAAGATCGAGCAACGCACCAGCTGGGACTACGACTACAACAAGAAGCTGGCCCAGCTGGCCGAGGCCAACGGCTTCGAGTACGCGCTCAGCCAGGTTCGCTACATGGCGAGCTACGGCGCCGAGTACCAGCACGAGTCCACCAGCTTCAGCCTGGCGCTCTTGCTCGCGACCGAGCGACTCAAGGTGATCGCGGCGGTGCACCCGGGGCTCTGGCATCCGGGCGTGCTCGCCAAGCTGGGTGCGACGGCGGACATCCTCTCCAAGGGCCGCTTCGCGGTGAACGTGGTCAGCGGCTGGTTCAAGGGCGAGTTCACCGCGCTCGGCGAGCCGTGGCTGGAGCACGACGAGCGCTACCGTCGCTCGGAGGAGTTCATCCGTGCGCTGCGCGGCATCTGGACCGAGGACCACTACTCGCTGGCGGGCGACTTCTATCGCATTCGCGACTTCAGCCTGAAGCCCAAGCCCGTGTCGCAGCCGCACCCGGAGATCTTCCAGGGCGGCAACTCGCGCGCCGCCCGCGCGATGGCCGCGCGCGTGTCCGACTGGTACTTCATGAACGGCAACTCGATCGACGGCGTGCGCGCGCAGGTGGATGAGATCCGCAGCGCGGCCGCGCAGCAGGGTCGCAGCGTCAAGTTTGGTCTGAACGCGTTCGTGATCGCGCGCGACACGGAGCGCGAGGCCAAGGACGTGCTGCATGAGATCATCGCCAAGGCCGACGCCGAGGCGGTGCACGGCTTTGGCGAGGCCGTGAAGCAGGCCGGCAAGTCCACCGCCGAGCGCGAGGGCATGTGGGCCAACAGCAACTTCGAAGACCTCGTGCAGTACAACGACGGCTTCAAGACAGGGCTGGTGGGCACCCCCGAGCAGATCGCCGAGCGCATCGTGCAGTACAAGGCCGTGGGCGTGGATCTCGTGCTCGGTGGCTTCCTGCACTACCACGAGGACGTGGAGCACTTTGGCCGCCGCGTGCTGCCGCTGGTGCGTGAGCTCGAGGCCAAGGCCGCGCGCCGAGCCGCTTGAGCCATGCCGTCTTCGTCGTCTCGAGATGCCGTGCGCTGCAAGGAGCGCGGCCTGCTGCGCACGGTTCGCTGGAGCGCGCTCACGCCGCGCGAGCCCACGCGCTCGAAGCACGCGCTCGGACTGCCCTGGATCGAAGGCTTGCTGCGGGATCTCGAGCCAGCCCTTCCCGCTGCCTGGAGGAGTGACGACGTGCTGTGGATCGAGCCGGAGCTGGCGGAGCGCGATCGGCGCGTGCTGGAGATGTGGTTGGCCAGTGGCGCGCTGCTCGGCGTGGACGAGACGCGCGAGGGCGACGACCGACGCGAGCTCGCACCCACGGTGGTGGTCGCGAGCGCGGCCTACTACGAGCGGCTCGCGCGTGACGTGCAGCGGAGGCTGGAGCGCAGCTACCTGCGACGCCTCGCGCGCTG
>JBEVNG010000415.1:0-34582 GCA_040508235.1 Polyangiales bacterium
TTCTGAACTACAAGAACATCGTCGACACCACCCGCGTGAAGGTGCCCTTCGGCGTCGCTCAAGTCGGCAAGAGTTTCCGCAACGAGGTCACGCCGCGCAACTTCATCTTCCGCTCGCGCGAGTTCGAGCAGATGGAGATCGAGTGGTTCTGCCACCCGGACGAGGCCCGCACGTACTTCGAGTACTGGTCCGACGTACGCGCCAAGTGGTGGGGCAGCGTCGGCCTCACGAGCAAGAACCTGCAGGTGCGCTCGCACGAGCGCGACGAGCTCGCGCACTACGCCAAGGAGGGCGCGGGCACGGTCGACATCGAGTACCGCTTCCCCTTCTCGTGGCCCGGCTTCGGCGAGCTGGAGGGCATCGCGCACCGCAGCGACTTCGACCTCACGCAGCACCAGAAGCACAGCAAGACCAACCTCAGCTACTTCGACACCGACACCAACCAGCGCTTCACGCCGCACGTGATCGAGCCGGCCGCCGGCCTCAGTCGTGGCGTCTTGGCCATCCTGTGCGAGGCCTACACGCCGGACACCACGCGCCCCAGCGGCGTGTACATGAAGTTCCACCCGCGCATGGCGCCCGTGAAGGCGGGCGTGTTCCCGCTGGTGCAGAAGGACGGCATGCCCGAGGTCGCGCAGAAGCTCTACGAGCAACTGTCCAAGCGCTACCCGGTGCAGATCGACATGAAGCAGACCATCGGCAAGCGCTACGCGCGCATGGACGAGAACGGCACGCCCTACTGCTTCACCGTCGACGGCGACACGCTCAAGGATCAGACCGTGACCGTACGCCACCGCGACACGCAGCAGCAGGAGCGCATCGCCCTCGACGCCGTGAAGACGTTCTTGAGCGACAAGATCGACGGCTAACGAAAGCGGTACAGGTGCACCGCGTACGGCTCGAAGTCGTCCGCGAACGTGTAGCCGCCCACCGCCTCCAGCGTGCGCCCTTCGTACAGCACCTCGATCGCTTGCGTCCTGCTGCTGCCATCGATGCGCAGCCAGCGACGCACGCGCTCGCGGCTGTAGTTGACGGCGATGATCAAGTTGCCGTCGGTGCCCGCGCGCCAGCCGGTCTCCAGCGGGAACGCAGCGGTGACGCCGAACGCAGCAGGATTGATGGTGCCCTGCAGGGTGCCGCGTAGCTCCGTGATGCGCAGGTTCTGCGTGCGCAGCTCGTCGCGCACGGCGGCAGGCGTGATGTCGGGATTGGGGCATGTCGATCCCGTCGTGCACTCGCCGTTCGGGAAATAGAAGAGGCCGCGCGAGCCTCGCGCGATCGAGAGCCAGACCTGCGCGCGGAACTCCTCGCGCGTCAGCTGGCGCGTGGCGCCCTTGTTGACCTGCCCCGTCTCCAGGTACGTGAACTGCGGCCTGCTCGGCGACCAGCGGCGCAGCTTGTCGAGCGTGAGCGGCAGCGTGCGCATGGCGTCGTCTTCGTTCAAGAGCGCGCCGTCGTACATCTGGCTGATCGGGTACAGGTCCTGCGACGCCCAATCCTGCAGGTCGAGGTAGCGCGAGTAGAAATCCGTGGGGTTGGCGTCGCCGGGGCCGTGTCGCTCCGGGGGGAAGAAGTTCTGGATCAGCAGCGGGCCACCGGCGAAGTTCACGAACACGGGCTTGCGCGGCAGGCCTTCCGCACGCGCGGCGTCGGCGAGTCGCGCGACCTGCTCGTACGGATCTTGGCGGTAGATGTCCGGCTCATCGAGCAGCGAGTACGCGAGCAGGTTGCTCTCGTTGCGATCGTCTGCCGGGTTGTCACGCGGCGCGCGGATCATCTTGAGGCCGAGCTCGTTCGCGCGTCGCGTCCACTCGTCGACTTCTTGCGGCGAGGCGGCGTCCGGATCACTCGCGGAGCGGACGCGGATCACCGTGTTGATGCCCGCGTCCTTCCAGCTCTCGAACGACTCTGGCCGCTGGAAGTCGGCGGCCAGCGGGAAGAAGTCGCGCAGCTCCGCGGGGGACTCGACGAAGCCGGTGCCCGCGTCGGGCTCCCAGTTGCCCACCACCGGCACCGCTCCTGCGTCGAGGCCGAAGTCGACCGCGACCTCGCCGAACGTGAACACCTCCGCCTGCTCGCCGTACGACCACGCCTCGCGGTCGCGCTTGATGATCTGGCCGTGGTGGTTGAGCAGCGACCAGCGGCTGCCCTTGCGTACGCCGACCGTGGTGCGCCCATCGTCGTCCCAGTCGCCCACCACCGGCTGCGCGTCGGGGATGCCGAGCGCGATCGTCGTCACGCTCTCGTCGCGCTCGAGCAGGCGGAACGTGCCGTCGCGCGGGGTGTAGACGCCGACGTTGTCGGTGCCGTCGCCGTCCCAGTCGCCCGCGAGCGGGACGTCGCCGGGGCCGCCGAGGCGAGGCTCGAGGTCGGGCGTGCCCTCGCTGTTGCTGTTGCGCAGCTTGAACGCGCCGTCGCGGAAGTAGCCCACGGTCACCGTGCCATCGCCGTTCCAGTCTCCCACGATCGGCGTGTCGCCCTGCGCGCCGTAGCGAAACGACGACGTCGGGCCCGCGCCGAGCACGTCGCTCAGCGACCACGTGCCGTCGCGAAAGGCGCCCTGCGTCTGCACGCCGTCGCCGTTCCAGTCGCCGACCACCGGCAGGTCGCCGGGTGCGCCGTAGACGAAGCTGCGCTCGCCGGCCGCTTCCTTCCAGCCGGGACGCTGCAGGCGAAGCTGCCACGTGGCGGTGTCCGCGCGGTAGACCCCGATGAAGTTTGCGCGTCCGCGTGAGCGTGCGTGCGAACGTGCGAGGGGCGCCTCGGCCGGCTCCGCCTCCTCCGGCATGGACTCGTCCGCACAACCCGTGAGTGCGGCGAAGATCATCGTTCCCCGAACCAAAATCATGCGCATCGACGGCGCACCATAGTCGAGGTGCGTGCGCGCTGAATAGTAACTCGTCGCATCCGACACTGGCGACGAGCACGCGAATGGAGGCACAATCGCCGACCACGAAGGGAGCAACGATGGCGGTCAGACACGTGCTGGTCCTGATCCACGGCATCACGCCAGAGAAGGATCCCCACCCACGCGAGCAATACGCGCCGCTGCTCGAGGCCATCGGCCGTGCAGGCTTGCCCATCGAGCAACCCATCTGCCAGGTACGCTGGGGCGTGCCCAACGAAGACGGCTCGATCACGAGCGACGATCAGCTGCTGACGCCGGCCGAGGCGTTCGTGGGCTCGCTGGTCGCCGACAAGGCCCTCAAGGACGTCGACCGCGCCGGCGTGGACTGGGGCATCCCGGGTCTGCGCTGGGGCATCCGCGAGGTGCGCGAGAGCGTGGTGCAGTACGGCCTCTCCGACGCCATCTACTACGCCGCGCCCGAGGGCGAGAAGCTCGTGCGCGACACCGTGTTCGACCAAGTGTTCAGCAAGCTGGAGCAGCGCGACGGCGAGACCGTGCACTTGCACCTGGTCGGCCACAGCCTCGGCGTCACCATCGCGCACGACTTCCTGTATGCGCTGTTCGGCTGGCAGGATCCGCTCTATCCCGTCGAGCAAGCCGGCCAGATCGACCTCGAGGACCGCAACGTCGTGCTGCAGGACAAGTGGCGCCGGCTCGCGCAGAACGGCGCGCTCAAGCTCGGCTCGTTCGTCAGCTACGCCTCGCAGCTGCCGCTGTTCCTGATGCGCAAGCAAGGCCTGGTGGCGCAGCTCGCGCGCAAGCAGAAGCTCGATCCGCGCGTGATCGGCATCGACATCATGCGCCGCAGCGCGCAGTGGGCGATCTTCTACGACTCCGACGAGCTGCTCGGCTTCGCGACGCGCGCGCTCTACCACGACACGCCCGCGATCATCGACATCAACGTCAACAGCGGCGTCGACCCGCTGCACGCGCACATCGGTTACTGGAAGAAGCACGCGATCATCCAGCAGACGATCGCGATCCTGCGCGAGAACATGCTCTGACGTCGACCGCGTCCTAGACTCGCGAGACGATGCTCCTTCGTTTCGCGATGATCGCGCTCTTGCTGCTGGGCGCGTGCGCCAAGCCCGCGCCAGTCAGCCGCGCCACGCCGCCGCCGGCCAACGAGCCGACGCCCGGCCTCTTCCTGTACGAGGCGCGCAACGACCAGGGCAGCGTGCACTTGCTCGGCACCATCCACATGGGCTTCGGCTTCGCGGAGGTGCTCACGCCGAGCGCGCGCGCAGCCTTCGACGCCAGCAAGCGCGTGATGACCGAAGCCGACGTCAGCGCGGCCGATCCGGCCCAGCTGATCCAGGCCGCGCTGCTGCCGGCCGACAAGTCGCTGCACGACCTCGTCGGCGAGGCGACCTGGCAGAAGCTGGTGGCCCGCATCGGCAAGCAGATCCCGGAGCCGCTGCTGCAGCGCCTGGAGCCGTGGTTGCCCTCGGTGATGCTCGGGCTCGAGGACCTGGAGCAAGCGCTCGGTGACATGGCACCCAGCTCCAAGGGTCGCCAGATGGACGTCGAGCTCATGGACGAGGCGCGTCGCGTCGGCAAGCCGCTCACGTACTTCGAGACCGTCGAGGAGCAGGTCGCCATCTTCGACTCGATCCCGCTGGAGGAACAGGTACGGGAGCTGGCGCGCTCGCTGGACAGCGAGACCAGCGCCCAGGCGCGCTCACTGCTGCAGGCCTTCCAGGCCGGCGACGAGGTGGCGCTCGCACGCGCGCTGTTCGACGAGACCGAGATCCAGAGCTCACCCGGCTTCTACGAGCGCGTGCTCTACCAGCGCAACGAGCGCTGGCTGCCGATCATCGAGCGTGAGCTCGCGTCCGGAGGCGCCTTCATCGCGGTCGGCGCGGGCCACCTGCTCGGCGAGCGAGGCCTGCTCGCGGCGCTGCGCGCCAAGGGCTTCACGGTCACACGAGTCGGTCGCTAGGCTCACAGGCTCTGGGACGCCGTCTGGCCGCTGCGACACGCGGTGTGACTCGGGGCACTCATTTCTGCAAATTTCTACTTCAGTGACCCGCGAAATTTCTCGACTCCAGCCATGACATGTCGTCTGAAGTATCTGGAGATGCACATGCGTAGACTTGGTTGGGCTTGCTTGCTCGGTTGTGCGGCCGCCTGCGGCAACACGGACCCCGTCACGGGCGGTCCTGGCGAAAACTCCGACGAGGACGGCGAGCAGTACGTGCGGCCGGACGGCGGGCGCGACAGCGGCACGCCCGGCAACCGCGATGGCGGCACGCCGCGCCCTGACAGCGCCACGCCCCGCGACAGCGGCTTCGCCGAGTGCGCGGACACGCGCGTCGATGCGGAGAAGAAGCCCGCCTCGGTCAACGTGGTGTGGGTCGTCGATACCTCCGGCAGCATGGACCAGGAGGCTGCGCAGGTTCAGCAGAACATGAACCGCTTCGCGCAGCAGATCCGTGAAGCCGGCCTCACCGACTACCGCGTGGTGCTCGTGTCCGAGCGCGAGTTCGTCAGCATCCCCGAACCGCTCGGCTCGGACGCCGCGCACTTCCTTCACGTCGAGCAAGAAGTAGGCTCGGACGAGCCGCTCACGGCGCTGCTCGACCGCTACCCGGACTACGCCGACTTCCTGATCGACGGCGCGCTCACGCACTTCGTCGCGGTCACCGACGACGAGTCGGAGATCTCCGCGCAGGACTTCGAGTCGCGCATGGGCAGCAACCTGAGCGGCAAGTTCATCGTCAACGCCATCGCGTCACCGCCCGGCGAGACGGGCGCGACCATCCCGATCATCAACATCCCGATCGGCGCTTGCACGGGCCCGTACGGCTCGGCATCGGGTGCGGGGCAGGTGTACTGGGACGCCGCCGAGGCGACCGGTGGCCTCACGTTCTCGATCTGCTCGGGCGACTGGAGCGCGCTGCTCGATCAGCTCGCCAAGGCCGTCGGCGAGTCCGCCGCGGTGCCGTGCTCGCTGGAGCTGCCCACCCCGCCGCAGGGCCAGGAGCTCCGCTATGACCTGGTCAACGTGGTGCTCGGCGACGACGCCCTGCCCCGCGTGGACGATGAAGCCGCCTGCGGCAGCAAGGCCGGCTGGTACTGGGACAACGCCGCCAACCCGAGCGGCATCCGCCTGTGCACCAAGTCCTGCGACGCCGCCGAGAACGGCGGGTCGATCCAGGTCGCCATCGGCTGCTCGACGATCGTGATGTAGTCAGCCGCGCAGGCGGGCGGACTCGGCGTGCGCGTCGAGGCCCTCCGCCTCCGCGAGCAGCGCGATCGCCTCGGCGGCTTCCTTGGGGAAGCCGTTGCGGTAGCGGATGGTGCCCACGCGCTTGAGGAAGGTGTACGGCGACAGGCCGCTGGTGAAGCGCGCCGTGGTGCCGGTGGGCAGGCAGTGGCTGGGACCGGCCCAGTAGTCGCCTGCCGCCATCGGCGTGGCGTCACCGAGCAGGATCTCGCCACCGTGGCGCACCAGCGGCAGCAGCGCGTCCGGGTCCTTCACGGCCAGGCTGACGTGCTCGCAGGCGATGCGGTTGGCCACCGCGGCGGCCTCCTGCACGTCCTTCACGAGCACGGCGCAGGAGTCGTTCGCGAGCGCCTTGCGAAGCGCCACCGCGCGCTTGCGCACGGCTAGCTGCGCCTCGATCTCGCGGCCCACCGCGTCGAGCACGGCCTGCTCCCACGCCACCAGGAAGCACATGCCCGGATCGTGCTCGGCCTGCGCGAGCAGGTCGGAGGCGACGCGCGCGGGGTTCGCGGAGGAGTCGGCGATGGTGAGGATCTCGCTCGGCCCGTAGAAGCCGTCGCTGCCGACGATGCCCGCCAGCTGCGCCTTGGCGAGCTGCACGTAGGTGTTGCCGGGACCGACGATCATGTCGATGGCGGGTACGGTGGCGGTGCCGAACGCGAGCGCGGCCATCGCCTGCGCACCGCCGATGCGGAAAACGTTCGTGACACCCACCAGCTTGCACGCCGCGAGCACCAGCGGCTGCACGTCCTCGGCCTGGCCCTCGCCACTGTGCGTGGGCGGCGGCGTGACCACCACGATGCGGTCGAGCGGCACGCCCGCGACCTGCGCCGGCACCGCGAGCATGATCACGCTCGATGGATACGCGGCCTTGCCACCCGGCACCACCAGACCGACGCTGTCGACCGGCGTGAAGCGCAAGCCCATCTCCGCGCCGCCATGCACGATCGGCGCGGGCGCGACCGGCATCAGGTGCGACTGGTACGTGCGCACGTTCTCGATCGCTTGCTTGAGCGCGTCGCGCAGCTTGGGATCGAGCTCGCGCTCCGCCTTGTCGAGCTCGTCCTGCGACACGCGCATGCGCGCGACGTCGAACGCCGGGTCGGTCCACTTGCGCATGTAGCGCACGACCGCTTCGTCCCCATGTTTGCGAACGTCGTCCACGATCGCAGCCACCGTGCGCGCCGCCTCCCCGTCATGGCCGACCGGCGGACGCAGGCGTTCGATCTGGGCGCTCAGGGCGTTACGCCCAGTTTCGTTCGACAAATCAAATAGAGGAAGGGACGACGTCATGGCGACCGGGGTATAGCGCAGGCCCTTGTGGGGGCGAAGTCGCTGGTTAGCTTGCGGCGATGGATCGTCAACAACTGCCTGTGATCGCTCTGCGTGAGACCG
This sequence comes from Polyangiales bacterium, assembly GCA_040508235.1. Classification (GTDB taxonomy): domain Bacteria; phylum Myxococcota_A; class Polyangia; order Polyangiales; family DASUME01; genus DASUME01. Next base: position 7,533 of record JBEVNG010000415.1, read on the forward strand.
TGATTTTGCCCGGTCTCACGGTCCCCCTGGGGGTCGGACGCCAGGCGTCCATCAAGGCCCTCGAGGCTGCCCGCCAGGCCGGCGGGCTCGTCTTTACCGTGGCGCAGCGTGAGAACGCCGACTCGCCGACGTTCGAGCAGCTCTACACCATGGGCACCATCGCGCGCATCGTGCGCGTCACGCCCGGCCCGGTGGGGCTGAGCGTCATCCTGACCGGCGAGCAGCGCGCCACCGCCATCCAGTTTCGCGACAAGGACGGCCACGCCGAGGCGACCGTCGTCCCGGTCGACGACATGAAGCCGATCGACGACGAGGACCCCGCGTTCGTCGCCCTGTATCGCGAGGTGCGTGAGCGCGCCTACGAGCTGGGCAAGATCCGCGGCATCCCGGAGCCCGCGCTCAAGGAGGCGCTGGAGCCCGTCGCCGACGCCGGTTCGTTCGCGGATCGTGTGACCGGCTACATGGACATCCCCGCGTCCGACAAGCAGATCTTGCTGGAGACGCTCGGAGTCGAGGAACGCCTGCGTCGCTTGCTGATCCAGATCCAGCGCCAGCTCGGCATGGTGAAGGCGCAGCAGGAGATCCAGAGCCAGGTCCAGGAGAAGCTCGGCGAGCGCCAGCGCGAGGTCTACCTGCGCGAGCAGCTCAAGGCGATCAAGAAGGAGCTCGGCGACGACGACAAGGAAGGCGAGGCCGAGGAGCTGAGCAAGCGCCTGGAGGCGCTGGAGCTGCCGGAGAAGGTGCGCAAGGAAGTGAACCGCGAGCTGTCGCGCCTCGAGCGCATCGGCGGCGAGGGCATGGAGGCGCAGGTCATCCGCAACTACCTGGAGTGGATCGCGGAGCTGCCGTGGACCAAGCGCAGCGAGGACAAGATCGAGCTGCCGCACGCGGCGGAGGTCCTGTCGCAGGATCACTACGGCCTCGATGACGTGAAGGATCGCGTGCTGGAGTTCCTCGCGGTGCGCAAGCTCTCCGCGGAGAGCGCGGTCAGCGAGGAAGGTGAGTCCAAGGGCGAAGCTGCCGCCAAGCAGGTCGCCAAGGGTCCCATCCTTCTCTTCACGGGTCCCCCTGGCGTCGGCAAGACGTCGATCGCCGAGGGCATCGCCAAGGCGCTAGGCCGTGAGTACGTGCGCATCGCGCTGGGCGGTGTGCGCGACGAAGCGGACATCCGTGGTCACCGGCGCACGTACATCGGTGCGATGCCCGGTCGCATCGTGCAGGGCCTGAAGCAGGCGCAGACCAAGAACCCCGTGTTCTTGCTGGACGAGATCGACAAGCTGCAGGCGGGCTACCAGGGCGACCCGTCCGCGGCGCTGCTCGAGGTGCTCGACCCCGCGCAGAACCACACCTTCACCGATCACTACCTCAACCTGCCGTTCGATCTCAGCGAGGTGCTGTTCATCGCAACGGCGAACTTCCCGCAGAACATCCCCGCGCCGCTCATGGATCGCATGGAGGTCGTGGAGTTCTCCGGGTACACGGAGCGCGAGAAGGTGAACATCGCCAAGCAGTACCTGGTGCCGAAGAAGCTGGCGGAGACCGGCCTCAAGGCGCGCAACGTGACGCTCAGCGAGGAGGCGATCGCGTTGGTGGTCCGTGAGTACACCCGCGAGAGCGGCGTGCGTCAGCTGTCCCGTGTGGTCGAGAAGGTCGCACGCAAGGTGGCCCGCAACGTCGCGAGTGGCGAGGACGTGCCCTCGGTCATCAGCGAGGAAGAGGTGAAGAAGCTGCTCGGTCGTCCGCGCGTTCGTCCGGAGCGCGCGGCGGAGAGCGATGACGTGGGTCTGTCCACCGGCATGTACTACTCGCCTGCCGGCGGCGACATCATGTTCCTGGAGGCGTCCGTGCGACCGGTCGGTGCAGGCACCGGCTCCAGCGCGGCCAGCCTGGTGCTGACCGGCCAGCTCGGCGACGTGATGAAGGAGTCCGCGCGAGCGGCCCTGACCTACGCGCTGCGCTACGCCCAGAAGCAGGGCAGCGAGCTGGCCAAGAACCCGCTCGAGGTGCACATCCACGTGCCCGCGGGCGCCATCCCCAAGGATGGTCCGTCGGCCGGTACGGGCATGGCCACGGCCATGATCTCGGCGCTGCTCGATCGCCCGGTGCGGCGCTCGGTGGCGATGACCGGAGAGATCACGCTGCGCGGTCGGGTGCTCCCGATCGGCGGCGTGAAGGAGAAGGTGCTCGGCGCCCACCGTGCCGGCATCACCGACGTCATCCTCCCCAAGTTCAACCAGCTCGATCTGGAGGACGTGCCGGAGGAGACCCGCAATGCCCTGCGCTTCCACTTCGTCGACACGCTCGATGAGGTGCTGAAGATCGCCCTGGTCGAGCCCGCGCAAGCGGAGCAACAGCCGCTGAGCGTGGTGCACTGAGTTGCTGGAGCGGTCGGCGATCCACTAGCCGCTCCCCGGGTCCGCGTCGCTCTCCTGTGGCGCGGGCCCTTCTATTACCTCGGAGGTAATCGCCCGCTCGCTCGGCGCGTTCAACGCTGACGAACATGGCAACCCTCTCGATCGCACTCGTCGCCGCGTGCTTCCTCGGCATGGGCGTCTACGGACTGGTGGCGCCGGCGCGCTTGATCGCGCCGTTCGGCGTCCGGCTCGACTCGCCGGAAGCGCGCTCCGAGGTGCGCGCGGTGTACGGAGGCTTCGGCATCGCGATCGCGCTGCTGCTGGCGCTCGCGCTTCGAGAGAGCGAGCTGCGCGCGGGCGTGTTGTGCTCGGTCGCCGCCGCGCTGCTCGGCATGGCGTCCGGTCGCCTGGTCGCGCGCGGCCTCGGTGACAAGCCCGCGCGCTTCTACCCGGGCTGGTTCTACTTCTGGCTCGAGCTGTTCGCCGCCGCGCTGCTGCTCGCGGCGCGTTGATCGCGAATTGCCCGATTCGCCCCGCGAGCGTGACAAGCACGCCACGTGCGCGGGGTTGGGTGACGGCAGATGGAAGCTCTCCCGTACGATCGAATCGCCGCCGAATACGACGCGCACTGGAGTGTGCACGTGGCGGACCCTCAGGTCCGGCTCACCGAGCAGCTGCGGCTGGCCAGCGGGCTGCGCTGCGCCGACATCGGCTGCGGCACCGGCGTGGACACCGTGGACATGCTCAAGCGCGTGACGCCCGGCCAGGTGCTCGCCGTGGACCCCTCGCGCGCGATGCTCGCGGTGGCCGCCCAGCGCGCGCGCCAGGCCGGACTCGCGCTGGAGACGCTGTGCGCGAGCGCGGAGGAGTTCGTGCAACGCAGCCCGGAGCACGGCTTCGACGTGGTCACGCTGCGCTTCACGCTCGGCTACCTCGACTGGCGCGCCGCGCTGCCCAGGCTCGCGCGCCAGCTGCGACCGGGCGGGCGGCTCGGCATCCTCACCATCCTGGCCAGCAGCGCACCGCAGGCCTACGCCGTCTACGGCGAGATGGTGCGCGAGCTGAACCTGCCGGCGGTCGCGCTCAGCGGCGCACCGAGCGTCACGCAGATCGTCGAGCAGCTGAGCGGCTGCGCGCCCGAGTCCACGTGGACGCAGTCGCTGCGCTTGCGGTTCGCGACCGGCGAGCAGCTGGCGCAGTTCCTGCGCGAGAGCGGCATCGCCACGCATCCGCTGTTGGCCGCGCTGCCGGCGCCCGTGGAGCGGGCGCTGTGGCAGAAGTTCGCCGAGCGTATCGAGGCCTATCGTGAGCCAGGCGGCATCCCGCTCGACTTCGACCTCGGCGGGGTGGTGGTCACGGCATCGAAGTGACGACGGCGCCGAGGTGCACCGACCAGAAGTTCTTCGAGAGCTCGTTGTCCTTGTTGTAGAAGTAGTTGTCGCCCGCGATCTCGTAGCGGAACTCCGGACGCAGGATGAAGTTGGCCGCGTAGCCGGGCACCGGCTTGATGTCGAGCGTCGCGGTGAGGGTGTTGAGCACCGACTTGTTCGCCGCGATGAAGCCGTTGTTCTCGTTCTCCGAGTCGTACGCGATCTTGTTGCGCGCCATCAGCCACTGGTTGGCGCTGTCTTGCAGGTGCTCGTAGCGCAGACCGACGCCGAAGCTCTCGGTGAACGCGTAGGCCGGCGCGATGCTGACGCCCCAGAAGTTGTGCGTGTCGGAGTCGCCCGCGTTTTGGTAGAGGTTCAAGTCCGCGTTGGCGACGACCTTGAAGTTGCCGGCCGTCACGGTGGCGACCGCGTCGAAGAAGTTCTGGAACGTGCCGTTGCTGTCGTCGCGCGGGTTGAGCGCGCCGAGGTAGCCGAGCGCGAACGAGAACGCGTCCGAGGGCGTCAACAACGCCTGGATGCCGAGGCTCGGGCTCTTGTTGTTCTCGTACAGGTTGTTGACGCCGTTGACGACCATCGCGTTGACCGCGAATGCATCGGAGAACTGGTACTTCGCACGCAGACCGGTGTGCCAGAACGGCTGCATCGCGTAGTAGAGAGCACCGCGCGAGTAGTTCACGTTGCGCCAGCTCTCCAGTACCTCGGCGCCATAGATGGTTCCGAACTGGCCGAGGTCGAGCGTGAGCTTGTCCGTCGGCTTGTAGGTCAAGAACGCCTGCGTCATGTTCTCGATGCCGAAGTCGCTCATGTTCGCCGCGTAGAAGCGGTTGGTGCCCGGGCCGAAGCGCAGGCTGATCGTGGCGCCGAACTTCTCGGTGGCGTAGTTCACGTCCACACCGGCGAAGGCGAGCGAGAAGCCATCGGCCTGCACGTAGGCTTCGTGGTAATAGCCGCCGGCCGGCACGCCGCCGAAGTTGGGGCGGGTGTTGTTGTCGCTACGCAGCGCGGCGTAGGCGTCGACGAAGCCGCCGAGCGTGAAGCCCGAGTACCACGGCGCCTCTTCCTCACCCTCCTCGACGGCGGGCGTGTCCTTCTGCGAGACCTCGGGCGGCGCGGCCACCACGGGTGCGGTCTGGTACACGACGGCAGGCGGGGGAGGAGGCGGCGCGGTCTCGACGACCACCGGCGCGGGGGCTTCCGGCGGCGGCACGGCCGGGACTGCTTCCTGACCCAAGGCAACGCTCGTGAAGGCTGCGGTCAAGCCGCTCGTGACTACGGCGGTGTGGAACGAACGGAAACTCGATCGCGTCATGTAACTCTCTCCCTGCTTCGAATAAGCAGCCCGGGGGGTTTGGCCCCGACGAAACCTGCGCGAGCGTTGTTTCCCGTCTGTTTCTCCGTAGAAAATTGGCGACTAGTTACTCAGTGAGACTGTTTCGTTTGAGGCTCCCGGAGTTCTCTCGTTTGACTTCCGGGGTAACCGGTCAGTGTTTGGAGCGGGTCCCTTTTTGCCACTCTCGAGGCCCCGCTTTGCGGTGGAGGGACCGGTCCGCTATCAAGGGCCGCCATGGCTCTCTCAGTCGGCATCGTCGGGCTGCCCAACGTCGGCAAGTCGACGCTCTTCAACGCGCTGTCCTCCAAGCAAGCGGAGGCGGCCAACTACGCGTTCTGCACGATCGAGCCGAACGTCGGCGTGGTGCCCGTGCCGGACCCGCGCTTCGACGCGCTGATCAAGGTGATCGAGCCCGAGAGCGTCGTGCCGGCCACGGTCGACTTCGTGGACATCGCCGGCCTCGTGCGCGGCGCCTCCAAGGGCGAAGGCCGCGGAAACGCCTTCCTGACCAACATCCGCGACACCGACGCGATCGCCCACGTGGTGCGCTGCTTCATCGATGACAACGTGATCCACGTCGACAACCGGGTGGACCCAGCGGCCGACATCGAGACCATCCACACCGAGCTGATCCTCAAGGATCTCGACGGTGTGCAGAAGAAGCTGGAGCGCTCCAAGAAGGCGGCCAAGGGAGGCGACGCCACCGAGAAGCTGACCGCCGCCATCTGCGAGAAGCTGGAGAAGCTGCTCGACGCCGGCAAGCGCGCCTCGGCCTACACGCCCGAGAACGAGGACGAGGCGAAGATCATCAAGGAGCTCGCGCTGATCACGGCCAAGCCCCTGTTCTACGTCTGCAACGTCAAGGAAGAGCAGCTGGCCAGCGCGGACAGCGACCCGCTCGTGCAGCAGGTGCGCGACATCGCCGCCGGCGAGAACGCGAAGGTCGTGGTGATCTGCGCCGCCATCGAGGCGGAGATCATGCAGCTGCCGCTCGAGGAGCGCGCGGACTTCCTGGAGTCGAGCGGCCTCACCGAGCCGGGCCTGAACAAGGTGATCCAGACCGGGTACGAGATGCTCGACATGATCACGTACTTCACCGCCGGCAAGAAGGAGGTGCGCGCCTGGACCATCAAGCGCGGCACCAAGGCGCCCGGCGCCGCCGGCAAGATCCACTCGGACTTCGAGCGCGGCTTCATCCGCGCCGAGGTGACGTGGTGGGAAGACCGCGTGAACCTGAAGACCGAGGCCGCTTGCCGCGCCGCCGCCAAGACGTCCACCGAAGGCAAGGAATACGTCGTGCGCGATGGCGACGTGATGTTCTTCCGCTTCAATGTCTGAGTACTTCGCCACCGCGGCGAAGGGCACCGAGGGCGCGCTACGCGACGAGCTGCGTGAGCTGGGCATCCGGCACATCCGCGCCGATCGCGGCGGCGTGCACTTCGGCGGCGTGTTCTCGGACGCGATGCGCGTCTGCTACGAGAGCCGGATCGCGATGCGCGTGCTGTGGCGTCGCGGCAGCTTCCCCGCGCCGGACGGCGACGCGCTCTACGAGGGCGTGCGCGAGCTAGACCTCAGCGACGTGCTGACGCCCGAGCAGAGCCTGAGCATCAGCGCCACCGTCAAGAACGGCGCCCTCACCCACTCCGGCTTCGTGGGCCAGCGGACCAAGGACGCGCTGGTCGACGCGCAGCGCGAGCAGTTCGGCAAGCGCTCGGACGTCGACCGCGAGGACGCCGACGTGAAGGTCACGGTGCACGTCGTGAAGGATCACGCCGACCTGTACCTCGACCTCGCCGGCACGCCGCTGCACCGCCGCGGCTACCGCAGCGAGGCGCGCGAGGCGCCCATCAAGGAGACGCTGGCCGCGGCGATGCTCCGGCTCGCCGGCTGGGACCGCAAGCGCACGCTGATCGACCCGATGTGTGGCTCCGGCACGATCGCGATCGAGGCCTGGCTGTGGGCGCACGCGGTGGCCCCCGGCATGCTGCGCAAGGGCCGCTACGGCTTCGAGCGCTGGGCCTCGCACGACCCGCGCAAGAAGGACGCGCTGATCGCGATCCGCGACAAGGCCAAGGCCAAGGTGCTGCGCGACGGTCCGCAGGTGCTGGCGTTCGACGTCGACAGCCACGCGGTCGCGCTCGCGCGCAAGCTCGCCCAGCGCGCCGAGGTGCACATCCGCTGCGACCGGCTCGACGTGCGCGACTTCCAGGGCACCGATCCCGCCGGCCACGTGGTCACCAATCCGCCGTACGGCATCCGGATCGAGCGCGGCGAGAGCTTCGACAGCGAGCTGGGTGCGGCGTTCTCCCGCCTGAGCGGCCACCGCGTGTCCGTGATCTGCCAGGACCGCGAGCTGGAGGACGCGATCCGCGCCAGGCCCGTGCAGGAACACGCGCTCTGGAACGGCGATTTGGAGTGCCGGTTGTTCAGCTGGGATTTTAGATAGGGATTTGAAATTCGATACAATGGGTTTTGATAGCCCCTTGAAATCGAGTTCAGCGCACGGATCAGGGCGAAACACCGTGCCAGGTCGCCGGCGCCGCGTTTCGGGACGAGGTCGACCGCGACGCTGACCCGCGCGGGCTAGCGACGACGGCGGCGGCGCTTGCGGGAGGGCAGCTCGCGCACGAGCGCCTGGGCGTCCGCTTCTTCCAGCCCGAAGCGCGCGGCGATCGGGGCGTCCTGAGGCTCGCGCGCGAGCAGCCACTCCAGCGCGTCGCAGCGCACCAGGAAGCTGGCCAGCGCCACGAAGCCGAGCGCCAGCGCCAGCTCGCTGTCCGCACCGCGTGGCTTGCGCAGCACCAGTGCCTCGGGCGACACGGCCGCCAGCGGGTCGTCCTTGTCGAGCCAGGCCTTGAGCCAGACCTCGCGGATGCGCAGCACCTCGTCCTCCAGCGACGCGCGCGCGAACACCGTCTGCCGGCCCACCACGATCCCGCTCTCCTGCAGCGCACTGCGCTCGCGCTCGCTGAGCGCCGAGAGCTGCGCGTTGGCCTGCTGCCGCGACACCGTGCCGAGTCCCTGCTCCAGCTGGTACGACAGGCCACGCAGCGGCGCGCTGTCGCTGACCTCGATGCTCAGCGGAGCGAGCAGCTGCGTTCCGAGATCGCGCAGGTGGGCGGTGAGGCGGCGCTCGATGCGCTGGCTGGCGCCGCGCTCCACCCAGTCGGGCAGCCGCAGCTTCAGCGTCGGGCGCAGCCGGCTCTGCCCGCGCACGATGCGGGCGACCTGCTCGCCGGCGAACGACAGCGCGCCGCTCGGCTCCAGCACCAGCTCGTCGAACGAGGCCTCCACCAAGCGCTCGACCCAGCGCGCGTGCTCGTCGGTGTTGGTGGCCAGCACGGCGAACGGCGAGCTCGCATTGCCGCTCGCACGTCGGCGCTTGTCGTTGGGGTCGACGAAGCGCTCCAGCAGGCGCTCGTGCAGCGCGTCGCTGAGCTTGTCCTCCAGCGCGCGCGTGCGCTCCTGCAGCGTCTGCGGCGACGCCAGCCAGCCGCTCTGGTGGCTGACGTAGGTCCAGGTTCGGATCTGCGCCAGGCGGTCCATCAGCGCGTGCATGTCGCCCTCGAACTTCTCCAGCCGGCGCACGCGCTCTTCCACATAAGGCAGCGACAGCCTGCCATCGCGCGCGAGCTGCTCGAACAGCGGCCACAGCGCCTCCGCCTGGTGCTCGGGCAGGCGCTTTTCGTAGTTGGGCACGCGGCAGATGTCCCACAGCGCGCGCAGGCTGGCCTCGTCGATGCCCTCGGCCACGGCGGGACGCTTGACCATGCAGCGCAGCACCTCGATGTCGTCGCCCTCGGGCGAAGGCCGCAAGCTGTCGTCGCGCGGGCGTCGTGCCAGGCTGGCCAGCAGCGCGCGCACGCTGGTGTAGTCGAGCTCCGCGTTGCGGTAGTAGGCGAAGCGCTGCGCCGGGAAGCGATGTTGCTCCAGCATCTGCACCAGCCCACGCGAGAGCTCCGGCTCCGGGTTCAGCGTGCCGAACGTGCCGTCGCGCAGGTGGCGCCCTGCCCGTCCCGCGATCTGCGCCAGCTCGTTGGGCTCCAGCTCCCGCGTCTCGAAGCCGTCGAACTTGACGGTGCCCGCCAGCGCGACGTGATCGATGTCGAGGTTGAGGCCCATGCCGATGGCGTCGGTGGCGACCAGGAAGTCGACCTCGCCGGCCTGGTAGAGCGCGACCTGTGCGTTGCGCACGCGCGGGGACAGGGCTCCCAGCACCACCGCCGCGCCACCGCGTCGACGTCGCAGCGCGTCCGCCAGCCGATACACCTCGGGCATGCTGAACGCGACCACCGCGCTGCGCTTGGGCAGCGTGCGCAAGCTGGACGGGCCGATGTGCCGCAGCTCGCTCAGGCGCGGCAGCTTCACCACCTCCAGGTCCGGCAGCTGACGGCGCAACAGCCCCTCCACGGACGCCGCGCCGAGGAACCAGGTCTCGCGGGTGCCGCGCGCGTGCAGCATGCGCTCGGTGAAGACGTGACCACGCTCCGGGTGGCCCACCAGCTGGATCTCGTCGACGGCCAGGAACTCCGCGCGCGCGTCGCGCGGCATCGCCTCCGTGGTGCACACCCAGTAGCGAGCGCGCGGGGGCACGCGCTTCTCTTCGCCCGTGACCAGCGCCACGGCTTGCTCGCCCACGCGCGTGCTGACGCGGTCGTAGACCTCGCGGGCGAGCAAGCGCAGCGGCAAGCCGATCACGCCGCTGTCGAACTCGAGCATGCGCTCGATCGCACGGTGCGTCTTGCCTGTGTTCGTCGGCCCGAGCACCGCGACCAGCATGAGGAGCAGGGTAGCAGCTTTGCGCCGAGCGCCCGTTTCAGGGCAGCGGCGGGCAGGCCTCGTCGGTCTGGTGCACGGTGTCGCCGGTCAAGATGTCGTCATGGTCGACGGCGCGCAGGAACTGCAGCGCGGGGCCGTTCTCGGCGCCGGACAGCGTGCGTCGGAACACCACGTCGAGCGCGCCCCAGTCGTCGTAGTCGGCGAGCACGTCGAGCGCGCCGTCGCTGTTGAGGTCGCGCGCGTAGGATGAGCCGTCGATCCTGGCGTTGCAGTTGTAGTCGACCGCCACGCTGCCCGCGCGGCCGAGTCCGTTCACCTCGAACAGCTGTGCCTCGTCGAGGTTGCGGCCGGAGCCGTTCGAGAAGTCGATCAGGAACCTGCCCACCTCACCGCTCGGCGGGTTGGTGAGCTGCCCGATCGCCGACGGTGCACAGCGCGTGTACAAACCGTAGCGGTCGCCCTCGGCGTTGCCGATGGTGGCCAGGCCGAACGGGCTGTACAAGTAGTTCATGACGGAGAGGTAGTTGGGCTTTCGGTTGATCTGATCGCCGCCGCCGTGACGCAGGCCGAGGTTGTGCCCGAGCTCGTGCATCAGGCTCGCGGCCTGGTAGCTCGCGAGCACGTTGCGCTGCGTCGCGTCGCCCGCTTGCAGACCGAAGCCGCCGAGCGTGACCGCGCTGTCGTTGCCGGGTAGCTCGCCGAAGCCGGTGGAGCCGCCGCTGCCGTCCTTCTGCTGCGAGTATGCGAACAGCTGGTAGTGGAAGACCATGCGCCGGTTGGCGGCCATGTTGGCGGCCTTGATGTCGTACAGGCGGGTGATGCCCATCTCCTGCGGCGCGAGCGCGAGCGCGGTCGCGAAGGGCACCATGTTGCCGCCGCCGAGGTTGAACGCGGCGGGATCGAAGCCGTCGCTGAACAGATCGCCGACGTCGAAGTGCAGCGCGATGTTGCGGCGCGAGAACGCGTCGACGACCTTCTGCAGCGCCTCCCTGCGCGGCACGGTCACGGGATCGGTGCCGCCCATGTAGTCGATCTCGACGAACACGTCGCGACGATCCTGGCGTGCGCCCATCGCGTACAGGTCGAGCCCGCCGAAGGTCGCACCGGGTAGCTCGGCCTTGTCGGGGATGCCGTCGTGATCGGCGTCGGTGTCGGAGAAGTTGTCGTTCAGCGCGCCGTAGGTCGCGAACACGGTCGACGCCCACTGGCTGGGGCCGCTGATCGCCTCGCTCAGCGTGCGCTGCTGGATCGACGCGCCGTAGGCGTCGGTGCCGCGCGGCAAGGCGGGCGCCGCGCCGCCGGTCCAGGTGCCACCCGTGCTCGGCGCGACCGTGTTGGCGCCGAAGCGCACGAAGCTCGCCGTCGCACCGGCCGGGTTGAGCAGCTCCAGGAAGCCGTCCGACGTCCACCAGGGCACGATGTCGCCATCGCCGATGTGGTAGACGCCCGAGCCGTTCGCGATCGCGTCCGAGGTGCGTCCCTGCAGCACCACCGCGCTGCGCGGAGGCACCACGATCGGCGGCAGCGCGAAGATGCGCGACGGCACGTACGCACTCGGCGAGATCGCAGGCGCGCGCATGCGATAGAACGACAGGCTCTCCGCGACCTCGCCGACGTTGTACACCTCGAACCAGCACGACGAGCTGGAGAACGGACACGCACCGACCTCCGAGATGCGCAGGTTGCCGGCCGCGTCGCACACGATGTAGTAAGTGACGTCCTCGCCGTCGATGATGCCCTTGCCACCGGTGATCGAGCACACCTGGTCGGGCTGGCTCGGCTGTCCGGCGACCTCGATGTCGTAGCGAAAGCCGTCGGGGTACGGGTTGTCCGCGTAGGTGGTGATGCCGTCGTTGACGATCGGGAAGGTGCCGACGCTGGTGCGGATCATCAGGCCCTTGCCCTTGAGGCCCGTGACCACCGACGTGAACACGTGCGACTGCGTGCTGCACACGACCTGCACATCGGTGACGTCGGCCACGTCCGCATAGCCGCTGCCGTTCTCGATCGCGCACGTCTGCCGCGGCTCGGTGGGCTGCGCCAGGATGCGTACCTCGTAGTTGCGGTCGTCCGGCAGCGGCTCGGGGAACTTGAACGTGCCGTCGACGGCGACCGCCAGCGTGCTGCGTGGCAGCTCGCCGTACTCGTCGTCGTGCAGCGCCAGCTGCAGGCCCTTGCCGCTCAAGCCGCTCACCACGCCGGAGACGCGCCAGATCGCCTCGTGGCAGGTCACCGTGAACACGGTCTCGGAGAGCTTGCTGACATCGCACACCTGCTCCGGATCGGCGGGCTGCGTGACGACCTCCAGCTGGATGTCCGCGCTCGGTGCGCTGAGCTTCACGCGCCAGATGCCATCGGACGGCACCGGCAGCTGTTGCTCGCCGTCGATCGTCAGCGCCAGGCCGCCTCCGCGGTAGCCGGCGACGTGCACCGTGATCTGGAAGAAGCCGAGCGCGGCGCTGGCGTCGTTTTCCTGTGCACCGCCGGGCTCGGCGCCGTCGGGCGAAGACGGCGCGCAGGCGGCGAGCGCGCTCACGAACAGGAGCGCGCAAAGACAGAGTCGCAAGGCTTGCTGAGCGCGCGCCGGCCGCATGTGCGTTCACGGATCATCGGCGCTTTCGTCCGCAAGTTGAATGCCCTCGCTCGCAGCAAGCGGCGTTGCAGAGGGCGACTGGCTCACCCTGAACGGGGACGCAAGCTGCGTAGTTTCAGTGCGGATTCGCCGCTCTGCGCGAGCGTGCGCGGCTGGTGACGGCCGCAAATCCCGTGGCGACGTTACCGCGAAGGGCTGCGCTCGAAGGCGTCGATGCGCACCATTCCGTCGCGCTCGCCGCGCGTGAGGCGCTCGGCGGTGGCCTCGATGTGCGCCAGCTGGTCGCGCGCGGCGCTGCAGTAAAAGCCGTACTTCTGGCGCACGCGCTCGGCCGCGATCTCGAGCGCCGTGCGCGCGCGCGCCACGAACTCGTCCACCTTGTAGCTCTGACCGACGATCAAGTGCTCCTCGACCACCAGCGAGGGCGAGTAGCAGCGTTCGCGCTGGCCGCTCGGCCAGGTCACGTCGAAGTACATCTCAGGCATGGCTGCTCCTTGCGTGGAAGGTGGGTGCACGCAGCGCGCGATAGACCCGCTCGTGCTGGCGCGCGACGTTGTCCCAGGCGAACTGGCGCGCACGATCGAGGCCGCTGCGCACGCGCTCGGGCGACCCCTGCAGGGCCTGCGCGAGGGCGCTGGTCAGCTGCGCCGTGTGCTCCGGATCCACCAGCCACGCGCAGGCGTCGTCGAGGTACTCCGTGAACGGCGCCATGCGCGACGCGATCAGCGGCACGCCCGCGGCCAGCGCCTCCAGCGCCACCAGGCCGAAGCCTTCTCGCAGCGACGGCGCCGCCACCACGCTCGCCAGCGCATAGGCGGCGGTGATCTCGGGCTCGCTGAGCACGCCGGTGCACACGATGGCGCGCTGGTCGGCCTCGCTGCAGGTCCCGAGCTTCTGCTCGAAGGCCTGACGGTACGCGCTGTGGTCCAGGATGCTGGCGCCGCCGACGATCACCCAGCGCGCCGGCACCTGCTGGCGCAGCGCGAGGAACGCGTCGAGCAAGCGCAGCGTGTTCTTGCGCGGCTCGATGCCGCCGAAGCTGACGATCACCGGCTCGCCTTCGCGCAGGCCGAGGCGGTGCCGTAGCTGCGTCACGCGGGCCGCGCTGGGGCGCTCGAAGCGCGCGCGCTCGACGCCGTTGCTGACGCGCTCGCTGCTGATGCCGAAGTCGCGCCGCACGTCCTGGTGGGTCAGCTCGCTGACGGTGAGGATCGCGTCCGAGTCGTAGATCGAGCGCGCCTGGCAGTGCGTCAGCGACTCGCTCTCGAACTGCTCGACGTGGTGCACCGTGCGCACCACCGAGCCCGTGCGCGGGCGGCTGCGCAAGAGAGCGTTGGCTGCCAGGCAGTCCTGCGCGTGGTGCACGTCGTGCTCGGGCTGCAGCTCGCGCACGCAGCGCGAGAACTCGCTGATGCGCTGGGCAATCAGCGCCTCCATCGTGGCCGGCCCGGGCTCGCAGGCGATCAACACCAGCTGCGCGTCGAGCGCACGGAAGAACGACTCGGAGCCCGGCTTGGCGAGCGCGTACACGGTGACCGCGTGGCCGCGCGCCGTGAGCGCATCGGCGAGTGCGGCGCAGTGCACCACGCTGCCGCGCGGCTGGGTGGAGTAGGTGTAGAGCCCGATCGAGAGGGCGTCCGTGTTCATGCGGCGACCGCGGGCAGGACCGAGTCGGCGCCGTGGAACCGCCGCAGGTCCGCCTCCATCAGCGCGTGCGGTCGACCCTGCACGCCGAGCGTGCGCAGCGGCACGAAGTGGTGGCGCAGGAAGAAGCCGAGGTTCGCCTCCTGCACGGTCGCCAGGAAGCGCCGCGCTCCGAGCGCACGCGCGGTGGCGACGGCGGCGATCGTGAGCCGGTCCCCCGCGCTGGCGTGCCGGCGATACTCGGGTGCCACCGCCAGCCGACCGCCGTACCAGGCGCGCTGCGTCGCGTCGTCCGGATCGAGGGTCTCAAAGATGCGCACCGTGCCGACCACGCGGTCGTGCATGCCCGCGACCGTCGACAGCGCGACGATGGTCAGTGCGCGCGCGTCGTGCTCGTCGAGGTCGTCCTGCTCGAACACCCCCTGCTCCGCGCAGAACACTTGGCGCCGCAGCTGCCGCGAGCCGAGCAGCTGCCAGGGGTCCTGGGCCCAGGCGACCACGACGTTGGGCGAGAGGAACGGCAGCACCCGCTCGAACATCGGCACCACGACCTCGACCCTCGCTGCCATCATGCTCACGGCCCCCGGGAACCAGCTGGCACCGTACGCCGCACGCGTTTCGACTGATTTTCGCCGGCGTAAGTAGCAGCGATGACCTGGCGGCCAGGCTCACTGGAGCGACGCACGTCCCGGGCGTATGCTCGGCGCCATGCGTCCTATCGAGGTCATCCGGGCCGCCACACGCACTCTCCATGATCGCATCGATCACGGGGAGTTCGCGCACGCGGTCCTGGATGGGTCGATCACGATGCAGCGCTACGCGAGCTTCCTGCGCGCCGTCCACATCGTGCTGACCGCCCTGGAAGAGGTCATCGAGCTGCGCGACGGGGCCGAGCTGCGGGCGGCCTGGACCCATGGGGTCGAGCGTCGGGAGCGCCTGAGCCGGGATCTGGCTCACTTGCGGGCAGACCCCCGGGGCGTGGACGCAGCGGTGCTGTACGCCCTGGTGCTCGCCCAGCAGATTCGCCGCGATGCCCGCCACGGCAGCGCGATCATGCTCGGCTACCTGTACGTGATCGAGGGCTCGCAGCTGGGTGGGCAGTTCCAGCGCAAGGCGCTGGAGAGCCGGCCCGAGCTGCAGGGCGGCGGGCTCGCGTATCTGAGCGGGGCGGGACGCGACACCCAGGCACAATTTCGCGCGTTCCTGGTGCACCTGGAGAGCTCGCTCACCGACGAGGCCGCGGTCAGCAGCGCCGTCACCGGCGCCACGCGTGCGTTCGAAGGCTTCGCGGAGATCGTGAAGGCCGTCATGTCGCCGTCGCTGGAGGGGCGCTGGCTCACGGAGCCGCTCAACCCGGACGCGGGCACGCACCCCATCCCTCGCGACGTGCGCGAGGTGCAGGCGGCCTTACGTGCAGGCGAGCGGACATTCCAGACCTGGGCGTACTACGGGGCGCGCTACGGCGAGCGCGGCCTGCGCTTCACACGCAGCGACAGCTGTTGGCTGGTGACGCTGGCGCGCGAGGACGCCGCGCTGGCGCTCCGGCACGTGCACTGGCTGGCGGGCGTGCTCGCCGCACGCGGCATGCCCAGCTTGCTGATCGAGCAGCACCTGGAGCTGCTGCACGCGGGCCTGACCGCGTTCGTGCCGGAGCGGGCGACGGCCTACGACGCACTGCGCGCGGCCTTCCAGGTGCTGCGCTCGGAGCGCCTGGCGCTGCTCGACGACATGCGCATGCACGAGCTCGCGAGCACCTTCGACGCCGAGGACGGAGAGCTCAGCCCGCACGAGGCAGGTGTGCTGCTCGTGGCGGCCGTGCTCGACGAGAAGCGCGGCATCGGTCAGGCCGTGGAGAGCTTGTCGAGCTGGTTCAGTGACACGGATCGCTTCTCCGATGCGTGGCGCGCAGCCGCTTCGCGCACTCTGGAGGCCGCACGCGCCGCCTGCTGAGTTGCCTCAGCATCGCCGGCACGCAGTTGGCCCAAGGCATGCACTGTCCACGCTCAAGAGGACGCCATGCCGACGATCAAGCGAATCCTTTGTCCGGTCGACTTCTCCGATACCTCCGCGGTGGCCGCGCGCGAAGCAGCCACGCTGGCGCGTGCCGCCGGTGCGGAGCTGCTGTTGCTTCACGCGCTCGACGAGCCCTTCATGGGCGGCGCGAGCCAGTCGGGCTACCAGGCCCCGATCGCGCAGCAATACGAGCTGATCGTGCGCCAGAAGCTGGAGGCGGCGGCCAGTGCACTGCGTGTGCTGGTGCCGGTGCGCCCGCTGCTGGTGCACGGACAGGTCGACGACGCAATCGCGCGCGCCGCGCTGCAACATGAGGCGGATGTGATCGTGATGGGCGCACGCTCGCGCAAGGGCATCGCCAAGCTGCTTGGCGACAGCATGACCGAGCGTGTGATGCGACGCGCACGGATGCCGGTGGTGCGCGTCGCGCCCTCGCAGGTGCGCCCCGCACCGATGCGTCACTCGATGCCTCACGGCACCGCCTGATCGCCGCGCACAAACCTTGAACAGACTTTACGCAGCCTGACTCGCGGCTACCTCGCCGACGAGGGGGTCGCGATGAAGTGGATGGCGCTCGGTCTGTGGACCGTGGTGCTCTCGGCGTGCGTCGGCGTGCGCCTGCCGTCGGCCCCCGTGCAGGTGCGCGATGCCACCGTCACGCTCGCCGGCATCACCGGTTGCGACGGCAACTCGCGGCTCGAGCCCGCGCGTCCGCTCGCGATCCTGGTGCACGGCATACACGCCCGCGACGACGCCTTCGCGCGCGTGGCCGAGGCCTTCCGCGCCGACGGCCAGCAGGCGCTGTGCTTCCACTACGACGCGCGCGCGAGCCTGCTGCACAGCGCCGGGCTGTTGCGCACCGCGCTGGCGGAGCTGACGCGCACGCTGCGGCCCACGACGGTCACGCTGTTTGGCCACAGCCAGGGCGGCTTGGTCGCACGCGCCGCGCTCGCCCACCAGGCGCAGCCGCTGCCAGCGACCCACGTTCGCCTGGTGACGGTGTCATCTCCGTTCGCCGGCATCCGCATCGCGCGCGCGTGCGGGTCGATCCCGTATCACCTGGTCTCGTTCGGCGTCAGCTACGCGGTGTGCCGTGGGATCAGCGGCGACAGCTGGAACCAGATCCACCCGGGCGCCTCGATGGTGCTCGCGCCCGCGTCGCTCGACCCCGCGGTCGAGGGACACCTGCTGGTGGTCACCGACGAGCGCGACAGCTGCCGCCGCTTCAGCGCAGACGGCCTGCACTGTCTGCAGGACGACTACGTGTTCAGCGTGCAAGAGCAGCACAACGAGACGATCGAGCGCGACCACCGCGTGACGGCCGCGTCGATCGAGGCGGGTCACGTGGCGGTGGTCGGCGCGCAGGGCATGCCGCGCGAGCTGATCGAAGCGCTGCAGCGACACGGCCTGCTCGGCGAGGCACCGAGCGTGCACGCCACGTCAGGCTGGTGAGCTCACTCCTCGGCGACGTACAGCTCGCTGCCGCCCTCGCGGAACTCGCGCGCCTTTTCGTCCATCCCGCGCTGCCGCTCCGCCTCCGCTTGGCCCTGCTGCGCTTCCTCGGCCGCCACGTAGTCGCGCACGTCCTGGGTCAGCTTCATCGAGCAGAAGTGCGGGCCGCACATGCTGCAGAAGTGCGCGCTCTTGGAGGCCTGGTTGGGCAGCGTCTCGTCGTGGAACGAGCGCGCCGTCTCCGGATCGAGCGCGAGGTTGAACTGATCTTCCCAGCGGAAGTCGAAGCGCGCCTTGCTGAGCGCGTTGTCGCGGTCCTGCGCGCCCGGGTGACCCTTGGCGAGATCGGCCGCGTGGGCGGCGATCTTGTAGGTGATCACGCCGTCCTTCACGTCCTTGCGGTCGGGCAGGCCGAGGTGCTCCTTGGGCGTCACGTAGCAGAGCATCGCGCAGCCAAAGCTGCCGATCATCGCCGCGCCGATGCCGCTGGTGATGTGATCGTAGCCGGGTGCAATGTCGGTGGTCAGCGGCCCGAGCGTGTAGAACGGCGCCTCGTGGCAGACCTCGAGCTGCTTGTCCATGTTCTCTTTGATCAGGTGCATCGGCACGTGGCCGGGGCCCTCGATCATCACCTGGCAGTCGTACTCCCAGGCCTTCTTCGTCAGCTCGCCGAGCGTCTCCAGCTCGCCGAACTGCGCCGCGTCGTTGGCGTCCGCGATCGAGCCGGGGCGCAGGCCGTCGCCGAGCGAGAAGCTGACGTCGTACTTGGCGAGCAGCTTCGCGATGCGGTCGAACTCCGTGTACAGGAAGTTCTCCTTGTGGTGCGCGAGGCACCACTTGGCCATGATCGAGCCGCCACGCGAGACGATGCCGGTGGTGCGCTTGGCGGTCAGCGGCACGTAGCGCAACAGCACGCCGGCGTGGATGGTGAAGTAGTCGACGCCCTGCTCGGCCTGCTCCTCCAGCGTCTCCAGGAAGACGTCGATGTTGAGCTCCTCGGCCTTGCCCTTCACCTTCTCCAGGGCCTGGTAGATCGGCACGGTGCCGATCGGCACCGGCGAGTTGCGCAGGATCCACTCGCGCGTCTCGTGGATGCGCTTGCCGGTGGAGAGATCCATCACCGTGTCCGCGCCCCAGCGCACCGACCACTGCAGCTTCTCGACCTCTTCCTCGATCGAGGAGGAGACCGCGCTGTTGCCGATGTTCGCGTTGATCTTCACCAGGAAGTTGCGGCCGATGATCATCGGCTCCAGCTCCGGGTGCTTGATGTTGGCGGGGATGATCGCGCGGCCGCGTGCGATCTCGCTGCGCACGAACTCCGGCTCGACGTTCTCGCGGATGGCGCAGAAGCGCATCTCTTCCGTGATGATGCCGCGACGCGCGTAGTACATCTGCGTGGGCGTGGCGTCCGTGCGCTTGGCGACCCACTCGGCGCGCCGCTTGGGCAGCCCCTGACGCACCGGCACGCCCTGCGGCCCGGTGGTGTCGTAGACCTGGAGCGATGGCTCTCCATTGCCGAGTTGAATCTCGCGGAATGGAACCCCGAGCTCCCCCTGTTCGACCTTGTGCGAGTTGGGAAAGCTATGAGCGAGCGGGGGCAGCTCGCGCAGGTTGTCGACGTCGGAACCAGCCACTTTGAGCCGGTTGGTGTTCGCGCGCTTCTCAGACGTATCCATGTCGCTTTCCTCCGCCGGCACGATCCGGATCAGGTTCGAGGGGACTCTCTCAGGCCGACGCATCCAGGCGGCGGCCACCCCCAGCGAGGTCGAGCGAGCACTATGGACAGCATCTCCGCTGGTTGCCAGTGGCGCGCCGTCATGACACTGCGATGGCCGATGCAGTTTGCTCGCGCTTCCTGGCTCTCGATCGCGTTGTGGTCAGCCGTCGGGAGCCTCGCTTCGAGCGCACTCGCACAGACGCAACCCGCGCCCCCTCAACCCGCGCCCCCTCAACCCGCGCCTGCCGATCCCGCGCCTGCACCGGACAGCTTCACGCCGCCCGCCTCGCCGTTGGTCGCGCCCGCGCCGGAGCCCGCCCCACCGGCCGGCTATCCGTCGGCGCCGCCGGTGTACTACGCGCCGGGTTACGCCCCAGCGTATGGACCCGCGCAGGCGCCTCCGGGCTACTACGGCATCGAGGCCGCGCCGGCCGAGTATTCGCAGCCCACGTACCAGGCACTGCAGGGTCGCCAGCCGGGTCCCGGCTCGCACGAGCACGAGGGCTTCTACCTGCACCTCGGCACCGGTATCGGCGCGGGCGGCGCGAGCTACAAGGAGCGCATCGGCGGCAACGTGTCGAGCGTGCGCACGCGCGGCATCGCGCTCACGTTCGACGTCGGCATCGGTGGCCGCGTGGTCGAGAACTTCATCCTGCACGGCAACCTGACGCTCACGTTCTACGACGTGAACAAGAAGGTCGATGGCGTGGAGGACAACGGCTACGACGCGATCAACAGCACGCTGTGGATGATCGGCGCCGGCGGCACGTACTACGTGATGCCGCACAACCTGTACTTCACGCTGGTGCTCGGCACCGGCGGCTTCACCGAGTCGCGCGACTACGAGACGTTCGGTTTGCGCGAGGTCCAGATCAACAGCAGCGCGGGCTTCGCGTCCTCGCTGGCGATCGGAAAAGAGTGGTGGGTGGGCCGCGGCGAGTGGGGCATCGGTGCTGCCATCAAGGGGATGCTCGCGGTGTCGCCGATCTCGATCTCGAACTTCGACACCACCGTGACCGGGCACAGCGTGACGCTCGAATTCAGCGCCACGCTCAATTGATTGTCCCAGCGCATCGCGCTGGGGCCACGTGCGGCGGAAAGCTGAATCGCCGCTGAAAAGCCCGCAAAATCACTTGTCGCGCGCCTCATTTCGCGACGTTTCCGGCGGTCTGGCGGATGACGTTCGTGGTATTCGCAGTCTCGTAATGCGACGACCCGGTCAGCGAGCCCGGCGCGCGCGGGAGTGACGATGAGAGCTTCACACTGGTTGGTACTGTCGTTGTGCGGCGCGCTCGTCGGCGCGTGCGGCTCCAACGGCGACACGTCGAGCAACCCTGAGTTATCGCAGGACCAGGACAACGTGAAAGGCGGCGGTCGCGACGGCGGCCGGCGAGACAGCGGCAAGGGCGACAGCACCAAGGGAGACGGCGGCCGCAAGGGCAACGACGTCAACCTCACCGGCGATCCGACGGCCTGCCAGAAGATCCAGCTGCCCTCCAACCCCGCCAACCCGGAGATCCTGATCGTGCAGGACCGCTCCGGCAGCATGGTCGGGCTGGGCGGGACGGGCGGCCCCGGCGTGAACCGCTGGGCTCCGTCGGTCAGCGCGCTCAAGAAGGTCACCTCCGAGCTGGGCGACACGGTCGCGTTCGGGCTGATGTTGTTCCCTGCGCCGGGCAGCGGTGGCGGCGGGCTCGGCGCGATCATTCCCGGGCTCGGTGGTGGCGGAGCCGGCGGCTGCACGCCCGGCAAGGTCGATGTCGAGGTCGCGACCGGCTCGGCCGAAGCGATCGCGGCCAAGCTCGATATGTCGGCGCCGGATGTCGGCAACACGCCCACCGCGCAGTCCCTCGAGGCCGCGCTCGGCGTCATCGACACGGCTCCGTGCGCCGACTGTCGCAAGCCGCCGAAGTACGTGCTGCTGGTGACCGACGGTCAGCCCACCTGCGGTGCGGCGGGCGGCACCATGACCACGCCCGAAGACATCGAGGCGACCAACGCGGCCATCGACGCGCTGAAAGCTGCGGGCGTGACGACCTACGTGATCGGCTACGACACCGCGCGCGACCCCGCCGTGGCTGCCGCCATGGACGGCTTCGCCGAGCACGGCGGCACGGAGAAGCACCTGCCGGTCGAGGACGAAGCCTCGCTGCTCGCGGAGCTGACGCGCATCGCGGGCGCCCTCGTCCCCTGCGAGTTCGAGCTCAGCGGAGACGTCGACGACCCCAGCTTCGTGCGCGTCGAGATCGACGGCGTGACCTACGAGTTCGGCAAGGACTGGGAGCTGGACGGCCGCACCGTGCGCCTCAAGGAAGACGGCGGCGCCTGCCCCAAGCTGCGCGACGCGCGCCTGCACCAGCTGCAGATCACGCGTGAATGCGCTCCGATCGTCGTGATCTGATCAGCCGATCGTCATCAGCTTGACGAAGCGCTCGGGGGCCTCGGGCGCACCTTTCAAGAACGGCTCCAGGCTCGCGCTCGAGAGCGTGTGCCAGTAGAGCAGCTTCTGACCGCGCCGGATGCCGCCGTCGCTGGAGGCACCGGCCTCGCGCAGCAGGCAGGCGAAGGCCTTGCTGGTGTAGGTCTCGTCGAGCAGCAGGCCCTCGCTGCCGGCGAGGTCGCGTGCGGCATCGCTGGCCGGCGTGCTGCGGCCATAACCCTCGCCGAACTGGTGCGCGTCGAGCTGGATGCTCGCCAGCGCGCGCTCGGCGACGTCCGGGAAGCGCGGCTCCAGCTTGCGCAGCAGGTGGTCCGCGTCCTGGATCAGCTTGCCGATGCGCAGCGAGTTGGCCAGCAGCCTGTCGGTCACGCGCACGCCGACCACCTGGGTCTTCACGCCGCCCGCGGCCAGGCCCAGCGCGAGGCCCGCGACCGTGGCGCAGGTGCCCGCCGAGACGAAGATGGCGTCGAAGTCCGGGCACAGGCCGGCGTCGATCTGCTGCGCCAGCTCCAGCCCGGCGTTCACGAAGCCGAGCACGCCGTACACGTTGGAGCCGCCGAGCGGGATCACGAACGGCCTGCGGCCCCAAAAGCGCAGCCTCACGCTGAGCTCCAGCATGCGCTTGGCGAGCTCCGCCAGGCCGCTCACCGGGTAGAGATGCGCGCCCACCGCCAGCCCCGCGCGCAGCTGATCCTCGACGTGCCGTGCGTACGGCTGCGGCGTCAGCGCCGCGTACGTCTCCAGGCCGAGCTCGCGCCCGTACAGTGCGGTCGCGAACACATGGTGGCTTCCCACCGCGCCGGCCGTGATTAGCGTGTTTGCGCCGCGCTGCTTCGCGGCCGCGAGCAGGTACTCCAGCTTGCGCACCTTGTTGCCGCCATAGCGAGCTGCCGTCAGGTCGTCACGCTTGACCCAGATCTCGCTGTCGAGCGTCTCCGAGATGCGCGGCAGAGGCTCGACGGGTGTCGGCAAAGTGGCGAGCTCGACACGAGCGAGGCGCGCGAGCTGCGGCCAACGTTCGACCAGTGCGTTCACTCGAATCACTTAGCACGCGCGTCATCAGAGGTGAGGCGCGCGACAAGTGATGACGCTTGCGCTACCTCAGCGTGGTCACGGCTCCGTTTGGGGTCTCACCCGGGAGACGTACTCATGCTTGGCGCGGCGCGCGACTGTCTCTACCCTGGAGAGAAGCAGGTACTGGGAGTCGTGTGCCGGCCGGCGAGGCCGGTGGAGGATCACGGATGAATCTGCCTCAGCGCAAGCCGGAGTGGCTCCGCGTTCGGATGCCCGGAGGGGAACAGTACGAGGAGCTCAAGGAGCGCTTCAAGCAGCTGGACCTGAAGACCGTGTGCCAGGAGGCGCGCTGTCCGAACATCGGCGAGTGCTGGGGCCAGGGCACCGCCACGATCATGATCCTCGGCGAGACGTGCACCCGAGGCTGCCGCTTCTGCGCCGTCAACACCGGCAATCCGCGCGGTGTGGTCGATCCGCGCGAGCCCGAGAACACCGCCCGTGCGCTGTCCAAGATGGGGCTGTCGTACGTGGTGATGACGATGGTCGACCGCGACGACTTGCTCGACGGCGGCGCGGCCCACGTCGCGCGCACCGTGCAGCGCATCCGCGACCTGTGCCCGGACCTGCTGGTGGAGACGCTGGTCGGCGACTTTGCCGGCGTGCAGGCGGACGTGCGCACCGTGGTGGAGGAAGGTCGCCCGGACGTGTTCGCGCACAACGTCGAGGTGGTGCCGCGGCTGCAGCGCGGCATGCGCGACGCACGCTGCTCGTGGCAGCGCTCGGTGGACGTGCTGCGCTGGGCGCGCGACGCAGGCGCCAACGTCACCAAGACCTCGCTGATGGTCGGCTGCGGCGAGGAAGAAGCCGAGGTGCTGGAGGCGATGCAGTTGCTGCGCGCGGCGGAGGTCGACGTGCTGACCATCGGTCAGTACCTGCGCCCCACGCCCAAGCACGCCGAGCTGGTGCGCTACGTGACGCCCGAGGAGTTCGCACGCTATCGCGAAGCCGGCGAGGCCATGGGCTTCAAGCACGTGTCGTCCGGTCCGCTGGTGCGCTCCAGCTACCGCGCCGCGGAGGGCTTCCTGAACGGCATCTTGCGCGGCCAGAAGGCCAACTACGACGATCGCTACGGCAAGAAACGCCTGACGGTGATCTCATGATCCGCTACGAGCTCCCGCCCTCCCGCAGCGTCGATCATACGGACATCGAGACCGTGCTGGGTCCGGACGGTCGCGCCGATCCGCACCTCGACCCCAAGCTCGACAGCGCGCTGGTGGTGAAGATTTACGAGGCGATGCTGCGCACGCGCGTGCTCGACGACCGCATGCTGGCGCTGCAGCGTCAGGGTCGCGTCAGCTTTCACGTCGGCTGCAAGGGCGAGGAGGCAGCGATCATCGCGTCGGCCGCCGCGCTGCGCACGGAGGACTGGATCTTCCCGTGCTACCGCGAGCTCGGTGCGCTGCTCTGGCGCGGCTTCCCGCTGCAGCGCTACGTCGACAACATGTACGGCAACGCGGACGACGTGGTGCAGGGCCGGCAGATGCCCGATCACGTGACCGGCAAGCAGTGGGCGTACGCCTCGGTGAGCTCGCCGATCGGCACGCAGATCATGCACGCGGTGGGTTTTGGTTGGGCCGCCAAGCTCAAGCGCCAGAAGCTCGCCACCGCGGTGTACTTCGGCGACGGCGCCACCAGCACGCCGGACTTCCACACCGGCCTCAACTTCGCGGGCGTGTACAAGACGCCGACCATCTTCCTGTGCCGCAACAACCGCTGGGCGATCAGCGTGCCCAGCGACAAGCAGACGGCGTCGGCCAGCTTCGCGGCCAAGGGCGCGGCGTACGGCGTCAGGTCGGTGCGTGTCGACGGCAACGATGCGTTGGCCACCTATCGCGCAGTTCGCGAGGCCGTGGAGCGCAGCCACGAGGGGCCCACGTTGCTCGAGCTCGTCACCTATCGGCTCGGTGGCCACTCCACCTCCGACGACCCCAAGGCATATCGCCTGCAGGAAGAGGTCGACCTGCAGAGCAAGGGCGATCCGCTCACGCGCCTGCGCCGGCACCTGGAGCTGCTGGGCGCCTGGAACGAGCTGCAGGAGCGCCGCTTCGTCAGCCAGCTGGACTCCGAGATCAAGCAGTGCGTCGAGATCGCGGAGAAGAAGCCCGCGCCGGAGCTGCGCAGCATGTTCGACGGCGTGTACGCCGAGCGACCCTGGCACCTGGACGAGCAGTACGAGCTGACCAAGCGAGGACCTCGCCCGGGGAAGGAGTAACCACGTGCCCGAGATGACCATGGTACAGGCGATCAACGACGCCCTGCGCATCTCGATGCGGGACGACGAGCGCGTGGTGCTGCTGGGCGAAGACGTGGGCAAGGTGGGCGGCGTGTTCCGCGTCACCGCGGGGCTGCAGGACGAGTTCGGTGCGGAGCGCGTGATCGACACGCCGCTGGCCGAGGGCGGCATCGTGGGCGCGTCGATCGGCATGGCGATGTACGGCCTGCGCCCGGTGCCGGAGATCCAGTTCGCGGACTTCATCTATCCGGCGTTCGATCAGATCGTCAGCGAGGCGGCCAAGTACCGCTATCGCTCGGGCGGTGAGTTCGGCATCCCGATGGTGATCCGCACGCCGTTCGGCGGTGGCATCCGCGGCGGGCACTACCACTCGCAGTCGCCGGAGTCGCTGTTCATCCACGTGGCGGGCCTGAAGGTGGTCTGTCCGTCCAACCCCTACGACGCCAAGGGCCTGCTGCTGAGCGCGATCCGCGATGAAGATCCGGTGCTGTTCTTCGAGCCCAAGCGCGTCTATCGCGCGGCCAAGATGGACGTGCCAGAGGGCGACTACGCGGTGCCGCTGAGCAAGGCCAAGGTCGTGCGCGAGGGCGCGCACGTGACGGTGCTGGCGTGGGGCGCGATGTTGTACGAGGCGGTCGCCGCCGCCGAAGAGGTGGCGCCCAAGGTCGACGTCGAGGTGATCGATCTGCGCACGCTCTGGCCGGTCGACATCGACACCATCGTCGCCAGCGTGAAGAAGACCGGACGCGTGGTGGTGGTGCACGAGGCGCCGCGCACGTGCGGCTTCGGCGCGGAGCTGGTGTCGCTGGTTTGCGAGAAGGCGTTCCTGCACCTGGAGGCGCCGCCGGTGCGCGTGACCGGCCACGACACGCCCTTCCCTTACACACTCGAGAACGACTACCTGCCGCTCGCACACCGGATCGTCCCGGCGCTGCTCGAGACGGCTGCCTATTGAGGAGCGCGAATGCCGCTGTTCGAGTTCAAGCTTCCTGACATCGGCGAGGGCGTAGCGGAGGGAGAGGTCGTCGCGTGGCACATCGCGCCCGGCGCGCAGGTGCAAGAAGACCAGGAGATGGTCGAGGTGATGACCGACAAGGCCACCGTGGTCATCGGCGTGCCGTACAGCGGGCGCGTCACGCAGCTGTGCGCCAAGGTCGGCGAGCGCGTTCCGGTGGGCAGCGTGCTGGTGGTCATCGACACCGGCGGCGCGCAGGTGACGTCGATCCCGCAGCACCCGACGGCCAGGAAGAACGGCGCCAGCAACGGCCATGGCGGCGGCGTGGCCGCGAGCGCGGTCGGCGACATCCGCGAGACGTTGCCGGGCGTGGGCTTCCTGACGCGCGCTGTCGAGCTCAAGGTCGAACGCGCGGTCGAACCGGTTGCTTCGGCGAAGGAATACTTCGCGGCCAAACCACTTGCCACGCCGGCGACGCGCAAGCTGGCGCGCGACCTCGGCATCGATCTGCGCACCGTCGCACCCAGCGGTCCCAACGGCCGCGTGACGCAGCAAGACCTGCGCGCACGAGGCCCCGGCGCGTCGAGCGAGCGCGAGGAGCGCAAGCCGTTCGTGGGCCTGCGCCGCCGGATCGCCGAGCGCATGCAGATGTCGGTGCAGAAGGCCGCGCACTTCACGTTCGTGGAGGAGGTCGACGTCGGCGAGCTGAAGGCGATGATCGAGCGCCTCAAGCCGTCGTTCGAGCGCCTCGGCGCCAAGCTGCACTACCTGCCGTTCATCGTGAAGGCGGTCACGCTGGCGCTGAAGAAGCACCCGATCCTGAACACGGTGCTCGACGAGAGCAGCAACGAGCTGGTCTACAAGCACTACGTGCACATCGGCATCGCCACGGCGACCGAGCAGGGCTTGATGGTGCCCGTGGTGCGCGACGCGGACACCAAGAGCCCGCTGCAGATCGCCAAGGACATCCAGCGGCTATCCGAGGGTGCACGCACGGGCAAGCTGGCCGCGTCCGAGCTGACGGGCTCCACGTTCACGGTCACCTCGCTCGGCAAGCTGGGCGGGCTGATGGCGA
>JBEVNG010000181.1:0-6151 GCA_040508235.1 Polyangiales bacterium
GCGCTCGAGTTCTACAACCCGTGGAGCTTGCGCTACGCGGCCAAGCGACTGGCAGGGCCCGGCCAGATCAGCGAGGACCGCACCGAGGCCGATGTGTATACGCGCTGGGACACACCGTTTACGATCCCGAAACTCTTGCCGAGCAACGCCAAGCTCGTGGAGTATCGCGGCGTCCGCGTGGTCACGCCCGCGGCCTTCGTGCACAAGATCCCGGTGGTCCGCGACGTGTTCGCGCGCGCCGAGCGTGCGAGTGTGTGCTCTCCCTTGCGCTACTTCGCGGGCTTCTTGCTCGCCATCGTGCAGAAGCAGGGTTGAGAGCGACGTGCTCGGAAGAATTTTTGCGATGCCTTCTTACATGCGCGGTAGGCTCGCTCCCGCGATGGACCCACACGCTCGGGTTTGCTCATTGGCAGGTGGCGTAGCTTCCGGATGGGTGCCAGGGTTCGAGGGGAAACGAGCATGAAGGCCAAGGACCCGAGCGAGCTCGACCGACTGCGCACACGCATCGATGAAGCGCTGCGCCGCGAGCGCCCACGCGCGGAGATCATGCCGCTGCTCGATCGTCTGCTGTCGCAGGCCCCGGACCACGGCGAGATGTTCCTGTACGGACATCGCCACATGGCGGAGCTGCTGCTGCAAGAGCAGCCGTGGCGCGCGGCGCTGCACCTGCGTCGCGTGCTGAAGACCGGCAGCGGAGACGACACCGCGCACGCGCTGATGGGCCTGTGCCAGGCGCTGCTCGGCAACTTCGACTCGGCGGTGTTCCACTACGAGCGCGCGCTCGCGCTAGACCCCAGCAACGCGTGGTACCACCACAACCTCGGCCACCTGCTCGACGTCGCGCTGAACTTGCCCGAGGTCGCGGTGCTGCACCTGCGCTGGGCGCACGAAGCCCATCCCATGGAGGACGAGGTCACCGCCTCGCTCGCGCACTGCCTGGCGCGCATCGGGGAGCTGGAAGAGGCGCAGGCGCTCGCGCGCGAGGCGCTCGATCTGTCGCCCGAGCACGAGAGCCACGCGTCCCTGCTGTCGTGGATCCGTCGCGGTGCGCCGGGCGGTTATCTGTTCAGCGCCGACCAGGCCTTCCACGGTCGCGACCCGCGCGCGCGCCGGCCCGACGACGCGTCGCAGGACGCCTCGAACGACGGCACCAAGCAGCCCAAGGCCGACAACGACAAGAGCGTGCTGCGCGCGCTGGAGCGCGGCATGCAGTCGGCCGGTGCGCCGCACGTGCTGCTCGGTCGCGCCGAGCAGGTCTGGCGCGACTACCGCGCCCGCCGTCCCAACGTGCGGGTCGCCAAGCCCGAGGTGCACGCGGCCGCCCTGGAGTACGCGGTCTCCGTGATGCACGGCATCACCGGCATCACGCAGGTCGGCATCGCCAAGCGCTACGGCATCTCGTCCACCGCGCTGGCCAGCCGCTACACCGACATTCGCTCGACCTTGGCGCTGGAGATCGGCGACCCCCGCTACCTGCACTGAGCCCTCTCCAGCGGTGGGAGAGACGGTTTTTTGCATTGGAGGGCGGGTCCGCATCCAATGCCGGTCATGGACCCCGTGCGTGGGGCCGCTCCGCTCGCGCGGTTGTTGCTCGCGGTGAGCGTGGCGCGCCGTGACCAGGAGCTGTGGCTGGAGCAGCGTGGACGCGTCGTGCGGCTGGCGCTGCGCGCGGGGCGGCTGTGTGCGCTGGAGGGCGTGCCGCTGACGCCGCTCGGCGACCTGCTGCGCGAGTTGGAGGCGCTGGACTGCGCCCGGGCCACGGCCATGCGGGAGGGCGCGACCAACGTGCCGATCGGGGTACGCCTGATCGCGGCGGGCGCGACCTCGTGGTCGTCCGTGCAGCGGGCGCTGGCGCTGCAGCGGGCGCGCGCGCTGGAGCTGCTGCTGCGCATGCCGGTGACGCGGGTCTGGCGCACGCATGCCACGCGCGTCGACGCGGCCGTGGAGAGCGACCTCGCGCTGGCGGTCTGGGATGCGATGCGCACGCTGGCGACGCGGCTGCCCGAGCGTCAGCGCGCGGAGCTGGCGTGCTCCGGCCGCGAGCTGGTGCTGACGGCCGCGGGGCGACGTCGCGCCGAGCCCTATCGGCACGCGCTGCGGGACGACGAGCCGCTGCGCGCGGTGATGGTGGCGCTCGGCTTCGCCGCGCCGATGGTTCAGCGCGAGGACAGCTACGCGCTGCTCCTGCGCAAGCGCCACGAGCTGGCTCGCAACGCCGGCCCACGCGCGCTGCTCGACCTGCCCTACGACGCCGACGCACGCGGGGCGCAGCGCGCGCTGCGCAAGCTCGCCGGCAAGCTGCACCCGGATCGCTTCGTGGCGGACGACGCCCGCCTGCACCGCGTGTCGCACGAGGTCATGGGTGCGCTCACGCGCGCGGCCTCGACGTTCGTGGCTTGAGGCGCTGTCGTGCGAGGTGCTCCGCGTACGCACGCGCGCGGAATGCTGGCCTGGAGCAGCGGGATCGCGGCACACTAGCGCGATCGTGTCCGGGGTGAGTACGCCTGAAGAAGTCGTCGCGGATCGACCGGAGCGCGCACGGCAGTGGAGTGTGGAGGCGTTCGCGCTGGTGTCGCGCGTGTTCGCCTGGCCTCCGTTCGCCGCGCGCGCGAGGTTGCTCGCGCTCTGTCTGCTGATCTTGCTCGCGCTGCAGGTCTCGCTCGGCGACGTGCTGTTCACGGGCTACCGCTCCCTGGCCCGCGCGCTCGGCCAGCACGGCTTGATCGCGGACGCGGGCGAAGAAAAGGCCGTGCGTGCCCAGCGCACCGGCGGCGACGCCACGCGCATCGTCATGCGGGCGCACGCGCGCGGCGAGCTCGGGGACGTCTGGATCGGCGAGGCCGTGGTCAGCCGCACCGGGCAGCTCGCGCAGCTGCGTCGCCTGCACAACCTCACGCAGACCTCCAGCGCGGACGAGACCACCCCCGTGATGCTCCCGCCCTACGCGATGTTCGCGCGCCGCATCCAGGGCAACGTGGTCGGCTTCGAGCTGCTCGACCTGGCGGGCGAGGCGCCGCTGGAGCGCGGCATGCTCCCGCAGCTGCAGCGCGGCATCACCAACCTGCAGTTCACGGGCAGCTGGCGCGGCATCGCGCGGCGCTCGTACGCGCTGGCGGTGCCGGGCAAGAACTTCTCGCTGCGCCGCGAGGGGCGCGTGTTCGTGATCGAGGTCGACGGCCAGCGCGCCGTGATCGATCCGATGCGCACGGACGCGGCCGAGGGCGCGAGCCTGTTCGAAGTGCGCCAGCACAAGCCCGCGGTGTCGGCGCTGGTGCCGTGGTTGGTCGACACCGTGCGCGAGCTGTCGTTCGTCGGCCCGGAGCGCATCGCCTGGCTGGAGAACAAGGTGTTCGCGATGCGCGACCAAGCCAAGCGCGCCTACCACCGCGTGAACGAGGTCGACCGCACGGCCGAGGTCGCGGCGGAGATGGGCATCGAGCGCAAGCAGCTGGCGCAGGTGCAAGAGAAGGTCGAGCGCCTGGCGGTGCCCAACCCGGAGAGCGGCTGGCCGCCGGCCGCGCTGGAGCCGATGACCGCGGGTGATCCCGTCGCCGGCGAGGGCAAGTGGCGCGCGCTGGTCGACGACCCTCACGTGCGCACGCTGCCAGGGGGCAGGCCGGTCTTCTACCAGACCTACCTCAGCCCCGATCCGGAGCGCTCGTTCGCGCGCGTGTACCTGACCATCTGGGATCCGCGCATCGTGCAGCTGCACATCGTCGCGGGCACCGAGGAGCCGGTCAGCGCCACCGGCGAGACCGGCAAGGGCGCGATCCCGCGCAAGCCCGAGACGCTCAAGCGCCTGGTCGGCGCGTTCAACGGCGGCTTCCAGGCCATGCACGGCGAGTTCGGCATGATGGCCGAGGGCAGGGTGTACCTGCCGCCCAAGCCGTGGGCCGCGACGGTGGCGGTGTTCGACGACGGGCGCGTGGGCCTCGGCTCGTGGCCCGGGCCCAAGGACAAGCGCGCGGCGTTCGACGAAGCGCGCGCGGTGGGCGAGATCCCCGCGGGCCTGGTGTCGTTCCGCCAGAACCTGACCATGTTGGTCGAGGACGATCACTTCAACCCGTGGGGGCGCTGGTGGTGGGGCGCGGCGCCCAAGCAGGCCAGCCAGCAGACGCTCACGCAGCGCAGCGCGATCTGCAACACGCGCGACGGCTTCATGATCTACGCCTGGGGCGACTCGTCGTCCCCGGAGGCGCTGGGCGCGGCGCTGCTGCGGGCGCACTGCGTGCGGGCGATGCACCTCGACATGAACGCCGGCCACTCCGGCATGGAGCTCTACAACGTGCTCGCGCCCGGCGAGACGCGCATCGAGAGCGGCAAGAAGGAACCGTATCGCTACGAGGGGCAGCTCGCCGACTTGCCCGGCTACGTGCTGCGCGCGCGCAAGGCGGTGACGGCGATGGGCATGCTGCTGCCGCGCTACATCCGGCCCGACCCGCGCGACTTCTTCTACCTGACGCTCAAGCCCGGCGTGGAGACGGCCGAGCCGGGCGCGGGCCCCGCGTTCAGCCCCGCGGATCTGCCGCACGCGGGCTGGCCACCAGCGATGTCGCGCAGCCTCACGCCGGAGCGTCGCGTGTTGAAGATCGATCCGTCGCGCGCCTATCCCGCGCCCGGCGCGAGCGAGGGCCCCGAGGTGGTGCTGGCCGAGCTGCACGGCACGCCGGTGGAGCCCAAGCTGGAGGACTCGACGCTCTACTCGCAGGGCCACGCCTTTGCCGTGGGCGTGCCGCCGCCCGGCGCGGACGAGTGGCTGCGAGGCGCCCCGCTGGCCAGCGCGCCCGACGCGGAGGCCGCGATCGGCGTCGATGGCGACGGCATGCTCGTGTACGCCGAGCGCGACGACAAGGCCCCGCACGCGCTCGCCAGCCAGCTGGAGGCGGCGGGCGTGACGGCCGCGCTGGCGTTGCCCAAGGGCATGCGCGTGGGCCTGCGCTTCCGCGAGGGCCTGGTGGCCATCGACGGCACCACGCGCATGAAGGACACGCCCTTGCTGCTGCGCTGGGTCGCCAGCTCGGCGCCCGCGGTGGAGACGCTGTTCCCCGACAACGCGCCGGTGCCCTACGCCCGCTGGGCCGGGCTGCAGGATCAGCGCGTGCGCTACTTCCGCACCAGCGAGCCGACCTCGCGCGCCCCGCAGAGCGCGCTGACGTCTCCGCCCTGAGGATCCGTCAGCGTCATTTTGCTGACAGTGCTCGCCTACAAGCTTGCTGATTCCGCCCCTCGCAAACCTCGGTCCAAGCGACTAAAGGTGCGCCAAAACACGCGAATTTGCGCCAATGCCGGGGCCGCCGCCGCTTGACCCCCGCCTCTACGCTTGCGTAGACTGGCCCGTACCCGGAAACCTACTCTCCTCCCTTTCTCGGTGGGGGTAGGCTTCCGGCCCTCCCGGTACAAAAGCTTTCGGCAGAGAGAGGAGCGTCGCGTGATAGATGGAGCTCCCTCACCCTCTGCCAGTCCCAGCACGCGCCCCCCCGCGCCGCCTGGGACCGCGTCGAAGCCGGCGGTCCCTCCGTCGGCAAGCTCAGCTAGGCCCCTTGGAATGCGCTTCAAACCCATCCCCTTCGGCAAGTACTACCTGCTCGACCGTGTGAACACGGGCGGCATGGCCGAGGTGTATCGGGCCAAGGCCTTCGGCGTGGAGGGCTTCGAGCGCATCGTGGCGGTGAAGCGGATCCTGCCCAGCATCGCGGTGGACACCGACTTCATCAAGATGTTCATCGACGAAGCCAAGCTGGCGGTGCAGCTCAACCACGCCAACATCGCGCAGATCTTCGACCTCGGGAAGGTCGACGGCAACTACTACATCGCGCTGGAGTACGTGCACGGCAAGGACCTGCGCGCGGTGTTCGACCGCCAGGTGGCCGAGGACCGCACGCTGCCGATCGACCTCTGTTGCTACGCGATGATGAAGATCTGCGAGGGGCTCGACTACGCCCATCGCAAGCGGGACACCGCCGGCCGCGCGCTGGAGCTGGTGCACCGCGACGTGTCGCCGCAGAACATGATGATCTCGTTCGACGGCGACGTGAAGCTGATCGACTTCGGCATCGCCAAGGCCGCGAACAACTCGGTGCAGACGCGCACCGGCATCCTCAAGGGCAAGTTCGGCTACCTCTCGCCCGAGCAGGTGCGCGGCGAGCGCGTC
>JBEVNG010000438.1:0-7524 GCA_040508235.1 Polyangiales bacterium
GACCAGCGCGCCCAGCTCGCGCCGCGTGGTGCCGAGCTCACTCTTCAAGCCGCGCAGGCGCTCGAAGGCATCGTCGAGCGCGGCGACGATCGCGTTCTCCTGCCCGGGTGTGGTCTCCAGTTGATAGAACAACCCGCGCATCAAGCCGCGGCCACGAAAGCCACGACGTGGTGCGAAGGCAAAGCCGCCGAACTGGGCGTAACGCCTGTAGCGACGGTGGCGCTTGAGGGTCGTGAACAACACGACGAGAGAAACGGTACCGACGATCCAGCCGAACATGACGATCTCCTTGTCCTGCCACTCTGGGTGGCGAACGTGAAGACCGCGCTGGGGCCCGGGTTAAGTAACGTAAAGGTCAGGACTGCGCGCGCGCGCGGGTGGGCCCGAGCACACGATGCAGGGCGCGCGCGAGGTCGTCCATGCCCACGGGCTTGAGCAGCAGCTCGCGCACGCCGAGCCTGCGCGCCGTCGCCATCTCCTCCGGACCGAGGTAGCCGCTCATCATCACCACCGGCAGGTCCGCGCGCAGGTCGAGCAGCTGCTGCGCGAGCTGAAAGCCGGACAGGCCCGGCATCGAAAGATCCGTGACCACCACGTCGAACGACTCCGGCGCGTCGGCGAACAGCTTGAGCGCCTCGAGCGGACGGCTGGTGCCGGTGGACTGGTAGCCGAGCACATCGAGGATGTGCGTGCCGAGCACCACCAACACCTCCTCGTCGTCGACGAACAACACGCGCTCGACGCCGGGCGCCTTGGGCGCCTCGCGACTCGGCGGCGGAGGCATGCTCTTGCCGCGTGTGGTCGGGAAGTAGAGGCTGAACGTGCTGCCTTGACCGACCTCGCTGCGCACGATCACCGCGCCACCCAGGCCCTTCATGATGCCGTGCACCACCGACAGGCCCAGCCCCGTTCCCTGGCCGACTGGCTTGGTGGTGTAGAAGGGATCGAAGATGCGCAGCACGGTCGCGTCCGTCATGCCGCAGCCATCGTCCGAGAAGTGCAGCACCGCGTAGTCGCCGCTGCCCAGGCCATCGAGCGGCGCGTCGTGCTGCGCGTCGAAGTGGGTGGTGCCGAGCCAGACGTCGATGCGCCCGCCGGCGCTCCCGATCGCGTGCGAGGCGTTGGTGGCGAGGTTGACCACCAGCTGATGGATCTGCGTGGCGTCCGCCAGGATGCCCGGCACGTCCTCGCGCAGCTCGGCGTGGATCACGATCTGCGCGGGCAACGTCGAGCGCACGAGCTTGAGGGCCTCGCCGATCACCGTCTGCAGCTCCAGCACCTCGCGGCGCTGCTCTTCGGGGCGGCTGAAGGTCAAGATGCGGCGCACGAGATCGCTGGCCCGCGCGCTGGCGGTCTCCACCTCGGCGAGGAACGACTGCGCCGGATGATCGGCGGGCAGGTGTCGGCGCGCGAGCACGTTGTTGCCCGTGATCGCCTGCAGCGCGTTGTTGAAGTCGTGCGCGATGCCGCCCGCCAGCGTGCCGAGCGCCTCCAGCTT
Source organism: Polyangiales bacterium (assembly GCA_040508235.1). Classification (GTDB taxonomy): domain Bacteria; phylum Myxococcota_A; class Polyangia; order Polyangiales; family DASUME01; genus DASUME01. Next base: position 1,499 of record JBEVNG010000438.1, read on the forward strand.
CTGCGAGCGGAGCTGGGCCTCGGCCGCGAGCTGCGCGCGCTCCTCTGCTTCCGGCTGCGTGCGGCGCGCGGGCACCACGCCCGACTCCTTCGCATTTTCAACACGCTCACCATGCAGGTCGCGTTTGGGCTCCGCCATAGGCCTCCAGGTGTGCCCATAACGCAAATCGGCCACCCCTTGCAAAGCAACTACGGGTGGCCGCGCGCGAAAAGCTCAGCGCGCTCGTGGGGTTCTTGGTCTGAATTGGTACAGCCAGTCGCCGCGCTGCACCTGTTCCTCGTAGTACGAGTCGTGCGCGCGTCCGTAGTAGAGCGTCGCGCGCGAATGCAGCTCCACGCGGGGACGCAGGTCGAGTCGACAGCGTGCGCTCTGCTCCAGCTCGCCCTCGAGGAACTCGTGCGCGAAACGCCAGCCGTAGACGCTTCCGGTGATGCCGCCACCGGCGCCGAGCTCCAGCACGTACTTCACGCGCGCACGCACGAGCGCGTCCAGCATGTGGCCTGGCGGCAGCCACGAGCACAGCACCAACTCGGGGCGAAACCGCCGGATCGCCTTGTCCGCGTCGAGCTGCACGACGTTGGCGCCGAGGCGCAGGCCGGGCACGTCGTGGTGTTGCTCGCGCTCGGCGCGGGTCATGCGGGCCTTGGCATCCGTCCACGCGCCGGAGTCGCTGGCGTGGACCTCCAGCTCCGGGGCCGCACGTTGCAGGCTGCGCGACAGCAAGCCGTCGCCGGCCGCGACCTCGAGCACGCGCGTGACCTGCAGCGCGCGCAGCTGGCGTGCAAGCGCGTTCACGAAGCGGCGGGTGGGCAGCAAGTAAAGGGGCGCGAGCGGGCTCAGCTCGCACAGCCAGTCGAGATCCTCCGCGCTCTGCCGAGCCAGTGCGTCGTCGAGCTCTCGCTCGCCAGCCAGCTTGCGCTCCCCCTTCTTGTTCCAGAGTGCGCGTGCGAGCTGGGCACGCGCGGCGACGCGGCCCTTGCGCGCGGGGAAACCTCTCAAGACGTCGTCGATCACGGCCAGTGAATGGCGCGCGAAGCGCTCAGGGGCAACTGCCGGCGTCACCGAGCAGGCACTCGTACGCCTCGGGGCAGAGCACGGCCTCTTCCTCCAGCATGCGCATCGTGCCATCGCGCGGGCTCCACTCGACGGCGGCGCCGAACAGCGTGAACGTCGGCTGCGCGGCGATCAGCGCGCGATCGAGATCGCCACTCGCCACCAGGTCCTCCAGCACGTCCACGCCCACCGCGCGCATGCGCAGGCGGATGCGCACTTTGTCCACGCGCGCGGCCTCCAGCAGCCGGTAGCGCGCGTCGAGCGTGTGCGCGACGTTGGGCAGCAGCGCCGGCGGCAGCGTCAGCGGCGTGTAGCCGCGCGGATAGCTGGTGGAGGTCGCGGCCTGCCACATCATCTTCACGTAGTTGCCGTTGGCGTCGTAGAGCCAGTCGCGAAACAGTGCGAGCTGCGGATCGAAGCCGGGCTCGCCCGCCATCTTCTCCTCGCGCTCGCCGTCGCCGATCATGCCGCTGGCGAACAGCGTCTGCCCGTTGGCGTCGAGCGCCTGCACCTCCAGCCACATGCGGCGGTCGTGCGAGGCGCCGCTCGGTTGGTTGTGGCCCGCCGCCGTCTCCACCTTGATGATCAGCTCGCCGAGCGGGCTGAGCGAGACGCCGTAGATGCGCGCGTTGAGCCCGAGCGCGCAGGCGACCGCGGCGTGCTGCGCCTCGCGATCCGGCCACGGCGTGTGCGCGGTGTCGACGCCGGGCCAGAGGTGCTCGTGCAGCTCGCGCTCGGGCCCGCCGATGGCCGCGCGCCCGGGCTTGCCGATCATGTGGCAACCCGAGCAGGTGTCGAAGCCGACGCCGGGCTTGCCGAACAGGCTCTCCTGGTACTCCTGGAACGTGCGCTCGACCGCGACGCCGCCCTGCGTGACGACGTCGTGGCAGCTGCCGCAGAGGCGCGAGCTGTCGGCGGCGTTGCGATCGTGCAGCGTCGAGTACGCCGCCCCGTGCGCGGACGTGGGCACGGGATCCTGGATGCCGCCGCGCATCACCAGGTCGCCGGCGAGCGTGACGTGGTTGTTCATGGTGGCGTCGGTGGCGAGCGCCTCGTGGCAGAAGAAGCAGGTCACGCCGCGCAGCGGAGTCGGCGCGCTCGCGATCGACAGGCCGTCGCGCGTGAAGCCCTCGCGCAGCGCCATCGGCGCGTGGCAGCGCACGCAGAAGTCGCCGAGGGCGCCGTTCGTCTCGCGCTGGCCACGCGCGTTCATCGCCACGAACACGGGATCGTCCGAGGCGTACGCGTGCATGCTGCTGGCCCACTCGCGGTAGTGCTGCGGGTGGCAGCTCTTGCACATCGTGGGGTCGAGCAGCTGCGTGCGGTCGAACGCCGCGACCTCCGGGGTCTCGTCCGCGCAGGCCGCCAGCAGCATCAGGAGCCATGGCCAGCGCCAGCGCACGCGCTACTCCGCGATGCAGACGTGGAACACCACGTCGTCGGTGCCGGCGCTGGCGGAGCGCAGCGACAGCTGCACCTCCCACGGACCGCGCATGTTGAAGTTCAGGCGACGCACCTGCGCCCCCAGGAGCTGCGGCATCACCAGCCCGTCGTGACCGTGCACCGGCATCCAGGTACGCGCCGTCGCGATGGTGACGTCGTTCAGCGCGTTGCCCGCGGCGTCGCGGAACGCGAACGTCCAGTCGTTGAGGTAGCGGCGCGCCGGCACGCGGCTCGCGGCCACGACGCTGGCGGTGATCGTCTTTCCGCGCGCCTCGTTGTTCAGCGCGAGCTGCGGCACGTCGGCCGGGCAGCCCATGAAGCCGTCGTCCTCGACGGATGCATCGGCGAGGTCCGTCGGCGCGTCGTCGCCACACGCGAGCAAGGACAGCAGCGCCAGCACGCGCTTCATCGGCGCCTCCGCCGCGCGACCAGCAGCAGTAGCGCCAGCCACGACAAGCGCGCATCGCTGGCGAGCGCGCAGCCCTCGTCGCGCTTGCCCGGGCGTCGGGCGTCGACACGCGCGTCGAGCGTGAGGTGGGGGGTGCTCGCATCGACGGTAGGCGTGGGCACCGAGGCATCGACCGCCACGCCGGCGTCGACGGTCCAGGGCAGCATGCACATCGGCGCGCTCCCGGCGGCACTGAGCTGGAGGTTGGTCACGGTCCACGCCGCCTCGCAGCTGGTCGCGAACGAGGTTCCAGGCGCACACAGCGCGGGGCAGCTATCGCGCAGCCGAAACAGCGGCTCGAACGTCACGCCCTGATCGCGCGACACGCCCACGCTGAATGGATCCGCGGGCTCGTCGGCGCAGGCGTAGAGCGCGTCTGGCCAGCGCAGGCAGCGCACGCTGAGGCTCGAGCGCTTCACGAAGGCGCTGCCGTCCGAGGGGCCCACGAACAGTCCGTCGCCAGGGCCGCCGTACGCCAGCTGCGCGCCGTCGGGCGAGAGCGCAAAGCCGAACATGCCCTTGTTGGTGGTCGCGAGCTGCGTGAAGGTCGCGCCCTTGTCGACGCTCGCGTAGAGCCGTGCGGGCAGCAAGCCCAGCGTGTCGCCGCGCGCGGCCACGCGCAGCCAGAGCTTGTCCGGGTTGCTCGGGTGGATGCCGCTGATCCACAGGCTGCCGGTGCCCGCGGGCAGGTCCAGCGTCGCGCGCGACCAGCTCTGGCCGCCGTCCTCGCTGCGCAGCACCACGCCGAGGCGCGGGCGCGCCGCGTCGGCGCCGCTGACGTACAGGCGCATGCCATCGGAGTGCGCGATCTCGACCGTCTCCGATTCGAAGTCGGTGGGCAGCGTCGCCAGCACGCGCCACGACTGCGCGCCGTCGCGCGTCTCGATCAGCTGGTTTTCGTAGCTGCCGATGCCCATCGCGTCGGTCGCGCGCAAGGTGGAGGTCAGCACCAGCATGCGCCTGGGGTCGCTCGGGTCGAGCGTCAGGTCCGCGCCGCGCTTGTTGGCCAGCGGCTCACCGACGCGCGTCCAGCCGCAGCCGTGATCGCGGCTGACCAGCGCGCTCCCGGTGGGCGGCAACAACACCTCGCTGCCGTCGTGCAGCAGCCCGAGCGGGGGGTCCGCGATCACGCCGCTGACGTCGATCGCTTGCTCGCAGATCCAGCGCCAGCTCGCGCCGCGGTCGTCGCTCTCCAGGATGCCGTAGGTGGCGCGCGTGATCAGGCGATCCGGCAGCGCGCTGCTGAACACGATGTCATTCGCGCCGGGCATACGTCCGTTCGCCGCCGCGGGCAGGGCGATCAGAGACACCAGCAGGAACGACAACCAGCGCATGCTCAGTCCTGGGCCAGGATCGTGGCCAGCTCCGAGCCCGCCGCGATCTTGAGCACGTAGAACGTACCCGGTGTGACCGCGATCCAGATCTCGCCCTTGTCGGGCAGGATGCGCGCGAGGCCGGGCATGTTGGCGCTGGGCGTGTCGAAGTAGGCGAGCTCGCGCGGCTGCCAGGGATTGCGGATGTCGTACACGCGCAAGCCCGCGTCCCAGTTGCCGCACGCGAGCACGCGGGGATCGTCCAGGCGATCGACGTTGCAGTAGTGGGTGCCGAGGCCGAAGCCGGCGAGCGTGCCGTTGGCTTGCTCCGCCTTGGTGCAGTTGGCGGGGTCCTGCGCCTCGGTCTTGATCAGCGACACCAGCTTGAACGTCTTCTCGTCGTTGATGTCGAAGATGCGGGCGTAGCCCCACTGCGGCTTCTTGGGATCGGCGCAGCTGCTGGAGCCGAGCTCGTCCGAGATGATCAGGTGATCCTTGCCGCGGTAGCGCACGGCGATCGGGTACTGGCTGATGTTGCCGTCCTGCCAGGTGAGCTCGGAGATCAGCTTGCCCATGGCGCCCGACTTGCGCGCCTGCACGTCGGTCAGGTCCATGATCGCGACGCTGCCGATGCCGAGGCCGGCGGCGACGTCCGGGTTGGCGAAGTAGCCGCGCGTGCCGTCACGACCCACGTACAGATCGTGCGCGCTGCGTGCGAACTGGTCGGTGATCACCACGGGCTTGTCGGGCAGCTTCAGGTCCATCGCGTAGATCGACGCCGTGTACATCGACGACGCGTAGTAGATGGTGCCGTCGGGCGAGAAGCTGCCCGCGTGGCCGATGCTGCCGAGCGCGCCCAGCTGCGTGGAGCTCTTGAACACGGGCTGGCTGCAGTCCTTGGCCACGTCGTAGACGGTGAGGGTCGCGCCGTTGGACTCGTAGCCGGCGAGCAGGCCACTCACCGAGTTGGCCTTCATGCTCTCCCAGTTGCTGCGGAAGCCCACCGTGCTCAGCGTGGTGGTGAGGGTCGGCTTGCCGTCGGCCGCGACGCGGATCACCGCAGTGCCGTCCGGGCCGTTCATGAAGGCGCAGTCCTGGTGCCACGCCAGCGACAGGAAGTGCGGCGCCTCGACCTGACCGAGCACACTCAGGTTGCAGCGGAAGTCGCCGTTGAGGCCGCCCAGCGTTCCATCGGGCTTGCCACCCTCGGCGCACGTGGCGCGCGGCGCGGTGTCCATCCACGGCGTGCCCTGGCCCGGGAACGAAGTCTCGACGGTGGCATCGCGCCGACCGCCTGCATCGACCGGCGGGGCAGCGTCCCGCGCGACGTTCGCGTCGACAGCGGGCGACGCGTCGCGCGCGGCGGCATCCATGCGGCCGCTGCCGCCACCATCGGGCCCCGCGGGCGCGCCGTCGTCGTCCTCGCCGTCACCGTCGTCCACGCTCGGCGCACGATCGGACGCGCTCGGGTCGTCCGAGCAGCTCGCAAACAAGAGGCATCCGAGGAGCGCGCTGGCGCTCGCCAAGGAAGGTCGGGGGGTCATCGAAGCTCCACGTGGGTCCGCTGTACGTACTACTGGTGATGACCGCATCGGGCAGGTTTTGTTGCTCCTGCCCGGCAGCGGCGCAGATCGGCCGCTCCGGGTGTGGTCCCGGTCACATGGGCTACGCTCCCGGAGATGTTCTGGTATCGCTCGCTCGGCCAGCGCGAACGACGCACGTTTTGGTCGTGTTTTGGCGGCTATGCGCTCGATGCCATGGACGTGCAC
>JBEVNG010000447.1:0-12411 GCA_040508235.1 Polyangiales bacterium
CTTGGCGAGATGGACGACGTGTATCCGCTGTCGTCGCTGCAGCAGGGCATGTTGTTCCACACGCTGTTCGAGGCTGGCGCGGACGTGTACGTGAGCCAGCTGAGCGTGGAGCTCGAGCAGCTGGACGCGGCGCGGTTCGCAGCGGCGTGGCGGTCGGCGCTGGCGCGTCACGAGATCTTGCGCACCAGCTTCGTCGAGCTCGACGGTCGCTGGCTGCAGCGTGTGCACGCGCTGGCGGAGCTGCCGCTACGCGTGCTCGACTGGCGCCACGTCGACGAGCCCAGCTCCGCCTTGCGCGACCTCGCGACGCGCGAGCGCGTGGAGGGCTTCTCGCTGGAGCAGGCCCCGCTGCTCAAGCTGCTGCTCGTACGCCTGGATGACGACCGCTACCAGTTCGTGTGGACGCACCACCACGTGCTGATGGACGGCTGGAGCGCCGCCAACCTGATCAGCGAGGTGCTGCGCGAGTACGCCGGCGAGTCGATCGCGAAGTCGCCCCGGTACCGCGAGCACATCGCCTACCTGCAGCAACGCGAGACCCGCCACGAGGAGTCGTTCTGGCGCGCGCACCTCGCCGAGCTGGAGACGCCGACGCTGTTGAGCGCGGCCCTACCCACGCCGCACGAAGGCGCGGGCCACGCCGAGCTGCAGACCTCCTGGAGCGTGCGCAAGACGCGCGCGCTGAGCGAGTTCGCCAAGCGCGAGCGCGTCACGCTCAACACGCTGGTGCAGGGCGCCTGGGCGCTCTTGCTCCAGCGCTACACCGGCCAGGCGACGGTCGCGTTCGGCGCCACCGTCTCGGGTCGCCCCGCCGACCTCGCGGGCGCCGAGTCGATGCTCGGCCTGTTCATCAACACGGTCCCGGTCATCCAGCGCGCCCAACCCGACCTCGACGTGGGCAGCTACCTGCGCGCCCTGCAGGCGTACAACGTCGCGCTGCGCGAGCACGAGCACACGGCGCTGTCTGATCTGCAGCGCTGGTCCGGTACGCCGGGCCAGGCACTGTTCGACACCCTCTTGGTGTTCGAAAACTACCCGGTCGATCAGGCGCTGCGCTCCAGCGTGCTGAAGGTCGGCCGCGTCGAGACGGTCGACCACACCAGCTACGCGCTCACGCTGGAGGTGCAGGTCGGCACGCAGCTGCGGCTCGGCTTCGGCTACCAGCGCGAGAGCTTCGACGACGCTCGCATCGAGCAGCTCGCGGCCCAGCTCGACCACCTGCTGGAGCAGCTCATGCTGGGCGCCGACACGCGGCTCGGCGCGCTGCCGCTGCTCGACCCGAGCACACGCGCGGAGGCCCTGGCACGCTCTTACGGTGCGCCGCTGGTGGCCGAGCCGCTGTGCCTGCACGAGCTGGTGGCGAGGCAGGCCAGCCGCACGCCTCACGCCATCGCGCTGGTGCATGGCGACGAGCGCCTCAGCTACCGCGAGCTCGACGCGGACGCCAATCGCCTCGCGCATGCGTTGATCGCGCGCGGCGTCGAGCCCGAGTCGCTGGTCGGCATCTGCGCCGAGCGCTCGCCGGCGCAGGTGATCGCGGTGCTCGCCGTGCTCAAGGCCGGTGCCGGCTACCTGCCCGTCGATCCCGAGACGCCAGCCCAGCGCATCGCCGAGCTGCTCGCGGACACCACGCTCGTGCTCTCGGACCGCCAACTGCCCGTCGCTTCGCTGCCGCTCTCGCTGCGCAGCGATGACGAGCGCACGCCTTCCGTCGCCACGCATCCGGATCAGGTCGCGTACTGCATCTTCACGTCGGGCTCCACGGGTCGCCCCAAGGGTGTGCTCAATCCGCATCGCGGCGTGAGCAACCGGCTCGCGTGGCTGCGTCAGGCGCTGCCGCTGAGCGGCCACGACAAGGTCTTGCTCAAGACGCCGTTCGGCTTCGACGTCTCGGTGGCGGAGATCTTCTGGACGCTGAGCTCGGGCGCCACGCTCGTGATCGCGGACGCCGGCGCACACCGGGACCCGGCGGCGCTGGCTGCGCTGATCCGCGCGCATGGCATCACCACGATCGACTTCGTGCCCTCGATGTTGGAGGCCTTCCTCGCGGAGCTGCCGCGTTGTCCGTCCCTGCGCGTGGTGACTGTCGGCGGCGAGGCGCTGTCTCCCGAGCTGGCGCGCGCCTTCACGTCCGCGCACGGTGCCGCGCTCTACAACATGTACGGCCCCACCGAGGCCGCGATCGACGTCGCGTACCATCGCGTCGAGCGTCACGCCGAGAGCACGCCGATCGGCGCTCCGCTCGCCAACGTGGGGCTGTTCGTGCTCGACGCCGCGCTGGAGCCCGTGGCGCAGGGCGTGACGGGCGAGCTGTACGTGAGCGGCGTCGCGCTGGCGCGTGGCTACCGCGGGCGCGCGGGACAGACCGCCGAGCGCTTCGTGCCCAGCCCTTTCGCGAGCGGCGAGCGGCTCTATCGCACGGGCGATCTCGCGCGTCGTCGCGAGCACGGTCTGCTGGAGTTCGTGGGTCGCGCCGACGGGCAGATCAAGCTGCGCGGCTACCGCATCGAGCTCGGGGAGATCGAGGCCCGCCTGCGCGAGCAGCCGAACGTGCGCGCCGCCGCGGCCGCGGTGCAGCCGACCCACGCGGGCAAGCAGCTGGTGGGCTACATCGTGGGCAGCGCCGATGAGCACACGCTCAAGGAAGCCCTGCGCACGCTGCTGCCGAGCTACATGGTGCCCGCGCGCGTCGTCACGCTCGAGGCGATGCCGCTGACCGCGAGCGGCAAGCTCGATCGACGCGCCTTGCCGCTGCCCGACGCCACGCGCCAGGCCAAGGGCGCGCCCGAGAGCGAGACCGAGCGCGTGTTGTGCGAGGTCTGGCGCGAGGTGCTCGGCGTCGCCGAGGTCGGCATCGACGACGACTTCTTCGAGCTGGGCGGCGACTCGATCATCTCCTTGCAGGTGGTCGCGCGCGCGCGTCAGCACGGCCTGCAGCTGGAGCCCAAGCAGGTCTTCCAGCACCACACCGTGCGCGCGTTGGCCCTGGTCGCGCGCGCCGCCGAGCTTTCCATCGAGCAGGGGCCCGTCCAGGGCGAGGCGGAGCTGACGCCGATCCAGCAGCGCTTCTTCGCCGACGACGTCGCGCACCCGGAGCACTTCAACCAGGCGTTGTTGCTGCGCGCGAGCGAGCCCGTGCACGCGCAGGCACTCCATGACGCACTGCAGGCGCTGGTCGCTCACCACGACGCGCTGCGTCTTCGCTACCAGAAGACCGAGCGCTGGACCCAGCGCTACGCGGACGAGAGCGAGATCACCCTCGAGCTCTGCCAGTGCACGCGCGACGAGCTGACGTATGTGTGCACGCGCCTGCAGAAGAGCCTCGACCTGGCGAACGGACCGCTGCTGCGCGCGGCGCTGATCACGCTCGACGATCAGACGGAGCGCGTCTTGCTGGCGATCCACCACCTGGTGGTCGACGGCGTGTCGTGGCGCGTGCTGATGGAGGACCTGGAGCAGGCGTACCACCAGCGCCGCCAGGGCCAGCCGATCGCGCTGCCCGCCAGGACCAGCTCGTTCCAGACCTGGTCGAGCAAGCTGCGCGCGCGCGCCGAGGACGAGGCCTGGGAGAGCGAGCTCGGCCACTGGCTCGCGCCCGCCGCCAAGCTCGCCAAGAAGAGTGAGTTCCCGTGTGACGACGCGCGGGGCGCACTCACGATCGCGCAGCTCGACCAGCGCAGCTTCACGCTCGGCGCGGAGCAGACCGCGCAGCTGTTGCGCGAGGCGCCGCACGCCTACCGCACCCAGGTCAACGACCTGCTGCTGACCGCGCTCGCCCGCTCGCTGTGCCGGTTCGCCAACCGCGATCACGCGTTCATCGAGCTGGAGAGCCACGGCCGCGAGGACTGCTTCGAGGGCGTCGACCTCTCCCGCAGCGTCGGCTGGTTCACCAGCCTGTATCCCGTGCTGCTGGAGCCCGCGCGTGGCCTCGGTGGGCGCGAGCTCGCGGCCTCGATCAAGGCGGTGAAGGAGCAGCTGCGCGCGGTGCCGGAGAACGGCCTCGGCCATGGCGCGCTGGCCACGTACGGCAGCGAGCTCGCGCGCCGCAAGCTGCAGGCCCTGCCGCGCCCGCGCGTCACCTTCAACTACCTCGGCCAGGTCGATCAGAGCCAGCGTGACCACGCTCTGTTCGTGCTCGCGGACGAGTCGGTCGGCGAGAGCCAGCACGCGGACACGCCGCTGGCCAACTGGCTGACCGTCAACGGCGAGGTCGCGCGCGGCGTGCTGACGCTCAGCTTCGGCTACAGCCGGGCGATGTACCGCGCGGAGACCATCGAGCGCCTGGTCGCGGACGTGGAGCACGAGCTGGAGGCGCTGATCGGCCACTGCGTCTACACCGCGACGCCGACCGCAACGCCCTCGGACTTCCCGCTGGCGACGCTGACGCAGGCGCAGCTGGACGCGTTCCCGCTGCCGCTCGCCGACGTCGAGGACGTGTACCCGCTGTCGTCGATGCAGCAGGGCATGCTGTTCCACACGCTCTACAGCAGCGACGGCGCGCTCTACGTCAACCAGCAGACGCTGCGCGTCGACGGGCTCGACGTGCCGCGCTTCATCGAGTCCTGGGACGCGGTGGTCGCTCGGCACGCCATCCTGCGCACCGCGTTCGTGCGCGCGAAGGAGCAGAAGAACTGGCTGCAGGTCGTGCTGCGCGGCGTCGCCTCGTGCGTGCGGGAGGTCGAGGGTGATCACGACGAGCTCGCCCGCAAGGAGCTGCGCGCGTTCGAGCTGGAGCAGGCACCGCTGCAGCGCGTGCTGTTGGTGCGCGACGGCGCATCACACCGCTTGATCTGGACCTTCCACCACCTGCTGCTGGACGGCTGGAGCGCGGCCAAGCTGATCGAGGAGGTGCTCGCGCGCTACCTCGGCAAGGCCACGCCCACGCAGGGTGGACGCTTCCGCGACTACATCGCGTGGCTGGCGGAGCGCGATGCGCGCGCGCTGCAGGCATTCTGGACGCCGCAGCTGCAGCGGCTGGAGACGCCGACCTCACTCGCCGGCAGCGTCGCCAAGCGACCGGCGACTGGCCCGGGTCGCGTCGCCCTCACCTGGAGCGAGCGCGACACGGAGCTGCTGCGCCGCTTCGCGCAGCGCGAGCGTGTCACGGTGAACACGCTGGTGCAGGCAGCGTGGGTGCTCCTGCTGCAGCGCTACACCGGCCAGCGCACGGTCGCGTTCGGCGCCACCGTCGCGGGCCGCCCCGCGAGCTTGCCGGGCGCCGAGCACATGCTCGGTCTGTTCATCAACACGCTGCCGGTGATCCAGGCGCCGCACGGTGCGCAGACCGTGGGCGCGTTCCTGCGCACGCTGCAGGAGCACAACCTGGCGCTGCGCGAGGTCGAGCACAGCCCGCTCCACGATCTGCAGCGCTGGGCGGGGCGCCCCGGCCAGGCGCTGTTCGACACCTTGCTGGTGTTCGAGAACTACCCGGTCGACCGTGTCTTGCGCGCGGAGAGCGGCGGCGCGCTGCGCTTCTCGGAGATCGTCAACCACGAGCGCACCAACTTCCCGCTCGCGATCGAGGCCAGCAGCGAGGGCCAGCTGTCGCTCGGCTTCGGCTACGACGGCGCGCACTTCGACGAGTCACAGGTGCACGCGATCGCACACCAACTCGATCGCCTGCTGCGCGAGCTGACGGTCAGCGCCGAGCGCACGCTCGCCAGCGTGCCGATGACCGATACGCTGCCGCGCGCGCCATCCACCCCCGTCGGCATCGCCGCGCGCAGCATGCATGCGCTGGTCGAGGCGCAGGTGCGTCGCACGCCGCAGGCGATCGCCGTCTCCAGCGCGGAAGAACGGCTGAGCTACGCGGAGCTGAACGCACGCGCCAACCAGTGCGCACGCGCGCTGCGTCGGCTGGGTGTCGGCCCGGATCGCATGGTGGGCCTGTGCGTCGAGCGCGGCGTGCAGCGCGTGGTCGGCATGCTCGCGATCCTGAAGGCGGGCGGCGCCTACGTGCCGCTCGATCCGGACGCGCCGCGCGAGCGCCTGTCCTACCAGATCGGCGACAGCGACATCACGCTGCTGGTCACCCAGCGCTCCCTGCGCGACGGCTTCGCGGACGCGCCGCTGGCGACCTGGTGCATCGACGACGCCAGCTCCGAGCGGCGCGACGATCTGCCCGCGCTCACGCGCCCGCAGCACCTCGCCTACTGCATCTACACCTCCGGCTCGACCGGCAAGCCCAAGGGCGTGCTGCTGCACCACGAGGGCCTGCTCAACCACATGATGTGGATGCGCGAGAGCTTCCCGGTCGACGCGCGCGACTGCGTGCTGCAGCGCACGTCGTTCGGCTTCGATGCCTCGGTGTGGGAGTTCTGGCTGCCGCTGATGGTGGGCGCGCGCATGCACATCGCGAGCACGGACGTCGCGCGCGATCCGGCCCTGTTGTTGGCCGAGATCGAGCAACAGAACGTGACCGTGCTGCAGCTGGTGCCGCAGCTGCTCGACGTGTTGCTGCGCATGCCCGATGCACGCGTGACGCTCGCCAGGCTGCGCCACCTGTTCGCCGGTGGCGAGGCGCTGCCGCTCGCGCTCGTTCGCGAGCTGGCCACGCTGCGTCCCGGCCTGCTCAAGAACCTGTACGGCCCCACGGAGGCCACCATCGACGCTTCGTCGTGGGTGTGCGTCGACGAGCCGGAGCAGAGCACGGCTCCGCTCGGTCGTCCGATCGCGAACACGCAGGCGCTGGTGCTCGGACCGAGCCTGGAGGTCTTGCCCGCCGGCGTGGTCGGCGAGCTGTGGCTGAGCGGTACGGGCCTCGCGCGCGGCTACCACCGTCGCGCCGGGCTGACCGGCGACCGCTTCGTGCCCAACCCGTACGGTGCGCCGGGCGACCGCCTCTACCGCACCGGCGATCTCGCACGCATGCGCGACGACGGCGTGCTGGAGTACGCCGGCCGCGCCGATCACCAGATCAAGATCCGCGGCCACCGCGTGGAGCTGGGCGAGATCGAGGCGCGCCTGAGCGAGCACGAGAGCGTGCGCGAGGCAGTCGTGATCGCCCGCGAGCAGGGCAGCGGCAAGCAGCTGGTCGGCTACGTGGTGGGCGAAGCGGACGAGCAGGCGCTGCGTGCGTGGCTGCGCGCGACCTTGCCCGAGCACATGGTGCCCGCGCACCTGGTCAAGCTCGACAAGCTGCCGTTGACCTACAACGGCAAGGTCGATCGCCGCGCGTTGCCGGCGCCCGAGCGCGCGCAGGCGGAGTACGTCGCGCCCAGCAGCGCGCAGGGCAGGGTGCTGGCCGAGATCTGGCAGAGCGTGCTCGGCGTGGAGCGCGTGGGCCTGGCCGACGACTTCTTCGAGCTGGGCGGCGACTCGGTGCTGGCGATGCGCGTGATCGCCGAGGTGACCGAGCGCCTGCACATCAACGTCCCGCTGCGCAGCCTGTTCGACGCGCGCAGCTTGTCCGACTTCGAGCGCGCCCTGCACGAGCAGGGAGAGTCGTTCGCACGCGTAGGGGAGTGAGATGAGTATGGAGCAGAGACCGCTGAGCCTGAGCGGAGACGTGTTTCTCACCGGCGCGACCGGCTTTCTGGGCGCGTATCTGGTGCAGGAGATCCTGCAGGCGAGCGAGGTCGGCCTGAGCGTGCTGGTACGCGGCAAGAGCGAGGCAGACGCGCGCGCCAACCTGGAGCGTCAGCTCGCGTTCTACTTTCCGGGCAGCATGCTCGCGCGTCATCCGCGCCTGCATGTGGTGGTCGGCGACATGGAGGCGCCCAAGCTCGGCCTCGATGCGCGCGCGTGGGATGCGGCGGCCAGTGAGCACACGCTGATCGTGAACGCCGCCGCCAACGTCAACCACGTGGGCGCCGCGTCCAAGAGCTTCCGCGTCAACACGGAGGCCGTCGGCACGCTGCTCGAGCTCGCACGTCAGGGAACGCAGAAGCGCTTCCATCACGTCTCGACCGCGAGTGTGCAGGGCGAGTTCGACGACCCCGCGCCGATCGCGGTCTTCGACGAGCGCCACCTGGAGGAGGGCCAGGTGTTCTCGGGACCGTATCCCGAGTCCAAGTACCGCGCCGAGGTCGCGCTGCGAAAGGCGTTCGCCGAGGGCCTGGAAGGGCAGGTCTATCGCGTGGGCTACGTGGGTCCGCACAGCGTGACCGGCCGCTACCAGCGCAACATCCAGCAGAGCAACACCGCGCGCTACGTGCGCGCCTGCGTGCGGCTCGGCTTTGCGCCCTACCTGCCCGAGGAGACCGTGCAGCTGACGCCGGTCGACGCTGTGGCGGGCGCCATCCTCAAGCTGATGGCGCGCGGCTCCAGCGCGGGCAAGACGTACTACATCGACAGCCCGCAGCAGCTCAGCCTGTACGACGTGCAGCGCGTGCTGCATGCGTCCGGCTACCCGCTGCGCTTGCTCGAGGTGGACACGTTCCTGGAGCTGTCGACGCGGCTGTCCAACGACACCGAGTCGCTGACCGTGATCGCGCCCTCCACCGCGAGCGAAGGCGCACACGCGATCCCCACCGACACCACCTGGAGCCAGCGTGAGCTGCTAAAGGTGGGCTTCGAATACCCGCAGCTGACCAGCGCGTGGCTCGGCAAGTTCCTGCACCACGCGATCGAGGTCGGCTTCATCGAAGCGCCGCGCTTCTGGAACGTGGCGCCCGTGATCTCCGAGCTGCTGTGAGGAGGATGTATGGCTGATCTGATCCCCGAATTCGGCGAGCTGCCGCGCCGCGCGCAAGTGTGCGGTGCGCGCGAGCTGTACCTGAGTCTGTTCACGGAGCTGGAAGAGCGCGTCGAGTACACGGAGGCGGGCTTCCACTTCGTGCGCGTGTCGCTGGCGCAGGCTCCGTCGATTTCGGTCGGCGACGATGTGATCGGGAGCCTGCTCGCCAGTCCGCGCGCGCCCGCGCTGCCGCTCTCGCACTTCCAGGCGGTGCGCGAGTACGCGCCGCAGGGGCTCGCGGACGGCGCCTGGCTGCGCGGCTTCATGCTCGCGAACGTGATCGAGAACGAGGTGGGCATGCGCGTGCTCAGCCAGCTGATGACGCGCTTCGGCGGGCCGGGTGTGCAGGAGGGCTACGCGCCCCGCTACAGCGCGCTCTTGCGCAGCCTCGGCATCAACGCCGGCGCGGTGCTGCGCGCGGGCGGACGCGTGTGCTCCGAGCAGGCGTACGAACACGCGCTGCTCGGCGTTGCGCTGGGCCTGTTCCCCAGCACGTACGGGGCGGAGACGCTCGGCTACAACCTGTGGATGTGCGCGCGCGGCCCGTGTCCGGCGCTGGAGCGCGCGCTGCCGGAGCTGGAGCGCGAGGGAGCACACCTGCACTACCTCACGCTGCACGATCGCGAGCGCATGCTGCAGCTCGCGAAGCAGGCCGTGGAGCTGTTGCCCAGGGAGCAGTACGCGCGTGTCGCGCGCGGCTTCGCGGCCGCCGAGGCTTCCTACGCACGCTGGCAGGCGCACGCCGCCGGCGCCGCCTTCAGCGAGCTCCAGGACGCCTACCTTCCGCCGCAGGAGCGCGAGGCGCTGGAGCAGTTCGCGTTCACACGTTACGGCACGCTGGGCAACACCGAGCTCTACCACTGCTTCGTCAACATCGACCTGCACCCGGCCGCGCGCCTGGTCGCCAAGGAGTACGCAGGCACCGTGTTCGCGCGTATCGCGGACATCTTCGCCAGCGACGAGCGGCTGCACTCGCGAGAGCCGCCGCGCTACTCGGAGCGCGAGATCGCGGAGATCGTCGCCCGGCAGCACCAGAAGAACGTCGCCTCGCGCGACGTGCCCAACAACAGCCTCGCCTCGTCCGACAGCGACGAGGCCGTGAAGGGCATCCAGGAGGTCTTCGACGGCTGCTGGGTGCAAGGCTTCGCCGACGTGCAGCGCGCCGACTTCGAGGAATACGGCTGGCTGTTCCGCATCTACGCCTCCGAGCACGGCGACGGCGACTTCGCCTGGAACCACTGCCAGATCTTCCGGCGCGCGTTCGCCGAGCAGCTGGGCGACGACGTGATGCTGCCCAAGAGCGACCCGCGTCTCTACGACCTGTTCGAGATCGGCTTCGCGGCGATGGTCACGATGTCGGTGTCGCTCAACACGCGCCACTTCATGCCGGAGATCCTGGGCATCAACCTCGGCATCGAGTCGACCGGCGTCGGCGGCAGCTACATGGAGCAGTGGAAGGGCGCCGAGCAAGAGGGCAACCACTGGCGTGCGCTCGCCTGGCGCCTGCACAACAGCATCGACAACTACGCCGACGGCCACACCAAGTGGTCGTTGTCCGCGGTGCAGTCGTTCATGAAGCGCGTCAAGGACGGCTCGCCCGCCGCGGTCGACGAGCAGTGGGGCCGGCTGTGGAGGCTGTGGCGCTGCCGCGACATCCTGGTGCACGGCACGCTCGACGAGCAGGCCGCCCTGGACGAGTACTTCGCGCCGCCGGACGCGCAGCCTTCCGCCGAGTGATCAGGCGGCGGAGGCGTTGCGGTTGTGGCGCTTCTTCCACCAGATCCAGAAGCCGCTGGCGCTCAGCAGCGCGACGGCCAAGCCCATCAGGCACACGAACGCGCGGTACAGCGTGCCGCCCTCGCGGATGGCTCCGAAGTGCAGGGCGATCAGCCAGCTGTCGAACGTGTTGCGGCGGGTCTCGATCTTCGGGGCGCTGAACTGCAGCAGCTTGCCCTCGGGCGTGTAGCTGAGGGCGGTGCCGGCGAAGCGCTCGTCGATGTCGAGCGTGCTCTCCACCACGTACGAGAACGCGCCGTGCTCCGGTAGCCACTCGAGACCGTTCTCGGCGATGATCGAGAACCCGCGCGTCGAGGCCTCGTGCGCCATCAGCTTGCGACCGAGCACGATCGCCTCGCGCTGCGTGATCGGAGGCTGCTCGAGCGGCTTGTCGAGCTCGGGCAGCTCCTGGTCCACACGCTTGCCGAGGAAGACCCCGGTGACCGAGTCGTAGACCGTGCCCATGTTCAGCGCCACGGCGGACCACGCGAACATCAGCAGCACCATCCACACCCACAGCCCGCTCGCGCGATGCCAGGTGAAGATCAGCGTGAACAGCTTGCTGGTCTTCAGCTGCCACATCGGCAGCCAGCGCGCGAACCAGCCCTTGCTGCTGGGACCCTTGCGCTGAAGTGGCGGCGGGAAGGTCAGGTACGCGCCGACGAAGCAGTCGAGCGTCCACAGGATCGCGACCACGCCGAAGAGGATGTGCCCCACCTCGCCGAGCGCGAGCGAGAAGTGCAGCACGTACAGGAACGTCAGGATGCTCTTGCGACCCTCGCGCGGATCGCCGAAGCGGCGCGAGCCCGCGACCTCGCCGGTGTACGGGTCGACGAACGTCTCGCGCCCGTCGACCCAGTAGTTCACGTTCTCGTCCGGCTCGAGCTTGAGGATGGTGCCGTGCACCTGCTGCTCCGGCGGAAGCTGCTCGTTGAGCTTCTCGCGCAGCACGAACGGGTCGAGCAGCTTGGCGCCCGCGTGCGCCTTGGGGATGAACAGCTCCGGGTTCAGCACCCGATCGAGCGGTACGTAGAACGCCATCATGCTGCCGGTGAGCCCGGCGATCAGCAGAAAGGCCGACATCACCAGGCCCACGTAGCGGTGGGCCCACAGGGCGGCGTTGCGAAATTTACGCGACCGTTGCACGAGACTCCTGATACGAACGCTCGTGACACGCCGCGCAGACTCCGTTGAGCTCGAGCACGCGTGTCTCCAGGCGGAAGCCGTGGCTGCTCGCGATGCGCTCCTGCAGGATCTCCACCGCGCGGTCGCGGAACGGGATCAGCAGGCCGCAGTCGTCGCAGCACAGGTAGTCGTGGGGCGGCTGTACGCCGAGCGTCAGCTCGTAGCGAGTCAGGCCATCGCTGGACAGGCGCGCGCAGGCGAGCCCGCAGCGCACCAGCGCGCGCAGCATGCGATTGACTGTCGCGTATCCCGTACGGGGCGACAGCTCGCGCGCCTTGTCGAGCAGCTCGTCGGTCGAAAAGCGCCCCGCGCACAACGACATCGCGTGCAAGATCGAGCGCCTCTGGGCGGTCTGACGGTAGCCGCGCTGCGCGAGCTGAGCCTGTATGACCGCGGCGAGGTGCTCGCCTCCGGGGTTGGGCGGCTCCATGCTAATCGCGAATGTATCGCATTCTTTTCCACGGTCGAGGGTGGCCGGGGAAAAAGCGGACTTACTGCTTGATGCAGAACATCAGCTCACGAAAAGCCTGCATATTGGCGCCATTCTTGGGCACCGCGCCGACCGCGTCGGCGGTCATGAAGGCGTGCGTGTGGTCGCCGCCCTCGGCGCGGAACGTGTGAGCGTGGTCGACCGAGTCCGCGCCGGTGTCGAAGTTGTGGGCGTGGTTGGTCTTGTCGCGGTAGCCGCAGTTGCCGCCGACATACTGGCTGGTGAACACAGCGGGCTGGAACTGGTTGGCCGCTCCGCCCGAGCCGTCGTAGATGTCGCACGA
>JBEVNG010000460.1:0-15389 GCA_040508235.1 Polyangiales bacterium
ACGCTGCGCCAGCACAACCGCGTGCCGGTGCCGGGCTTCGGCAACCTCTCCTGCCTCGGCGCCTACGCCAGCGTCGTGCAGCCGGGCCGCGTGCGTGTGGGCGACACGGTGACGGTCAGCTGAGGCTCGCGAGCACGCTTTCGACCAGCGCGTGCTGCATGCGCGGTCCGTGCAGCGTGGGGACCAGCACGCCCATCACCTGCGCGCCCATCAGCATGGTCAGCAGCTGCTCCACCACCCGCGCGGCTTGCCTGCTGCCGAGCGGGGAGACCTCGCCGAGCTCGATCGCCTCGCGCAGGTGACCTCGCAGCTTGCCGCGCCAGACCTGCAGCGAGCGCGCATGCAGCTCCGCGCAGGCGCCATCCTGCGCGGCCTCGGCCCAGAACGGCAGCACGATGCGCGCCTCCAGCAGCTTCTCCTCGTCCTGCGGCAGGATCTCGCGGCACATCACGCGCATGGCGGCCAGCCCGCGCATGCCGTGCGTCGCCTCGGCGATGCGCCGCTCGGTGCGCTCGAAGACGTGCGAGAAGGCGGCGCGCAGCAGGTCTTCCTTGCTGCTGAAGTAGTAGGCGAGCGCGCCGTTGGCGTAGCCCGCAGCCGCCGCGATGCTGCGCATGTTGGCCGCGCGCAGGCCGTCGCGCGCGATCAGGCGCCAGGTCACCCCCAGGATCTGCTCGCGCCGGGCGGCGTGCCGTTCGGTTTGCATGCGGATTTCTACGAGCGTAGAAAGTCCGACGCAACATGCTGACGTTCGACGAATACAGGGCGCACGACGGGCTCGGGCTGGCGGAGCTGGTACGCACCAGGCAGGTCTCCGCGGCAGAGCTGCTGGAGCTCGCGATCGCGCGCCGCGAGCAGGTCGACCCGCGCCTGAACGCGGTGGTGATCCCGATGTTCGAGCAGGCGCGCGCGTACCGCCATGCGCCGGGACCGTTCGCGGGCGTGCCGTTCTTGATCAAGGACCTGTACCAGGACTACGCGGGCGTGCGCGCCACCTCGGGCAGCGCGGCCTACAAGCGAGCGGGCTACGTCGCGTCGCAGCACGCCGAGATCGTCGCGCGCTGGCTGCGCGCGGGAGTGGTCGTGATGGGGCGGACCAACACGCCGGAATTCGGCGCCAAGGGCACCACCGAGCCGGCGGCCTGGGGCCCGACGCGCAACCCCTGGGATCTCATGCGCACGCCCGGAGGCTCCAGCGGGGGCTCGGCGGCGGCGGTGGCGGCGGGCATCGTGCCGCTCGCGGGCGCGAGTGATGGCGGAGGCTCGATCCGCATCCCGGCCGCCTGTACGGGGCTGTTCGGCTTCAAGCCAGGGCGTGGGCGCACGCCGATCGGACCCGAGGCGGGCGAGGCCCTGCACGGCGCGGCGCTCAACCATGTGCTGACCCGCAGCGTGCGCGACAGCGCGGCGATGCTCGACGCCACGCACGGCGGCGAGCGCGCCAGCTTGTTCGCGCTCGCACCGCCCGAGCGTCCTTACGCCGACGAGGTCACGCGCGAGCCAGGGCGCCTGCGCATCGCGTTCAGCACGCGCTCGCCGATCGGCGCCCCGGTACACGCCGATGCAGTGGCCGCCATCGAGCGCACCGCCCGCCTGCTGGAGCGGCTCGGTCATGATGTGGAGCAAGCCGAGCCCGAGCTCGACGGCGTGGCGATGGCGCGCGACTTCTGCACGGTCTGGTTCGCGCAGCTGGCGCGCGTGGTCGAGGAGACGCAGCGGCTGTTGGGCAGCGCCGAGCTGGAGTTCGACACGATCGCGATGGCGGCGGTCGCACGTAGCACCAGCTCGGTCGCCTACGCCACCAGCTACGGCCAATGGCTGGTCTACACGCGTCAGCTCAACGAGTTCCTGGCCGAGCGCGATCTGTTCATGACACCCACGCTGGCGGCGCCGCCCCCCGAGGTCGGCGCGCGCACCACGCCGCTGTGGGCGGAGCGGGCGATGCGCATGTCGCTGCCGCTCGGCGGCTCGCGGCTGATCCCGCTCGCGTCCGGCACCATCCAGCAGACCATCCTCGCCAACCTCGGCTGGGTGCCGTTCACGCAGCTGGCCAACATCACGGGCGTGCCGGCGATGTCGGTGCCGCTGGAGCGCTTCGAGAGTGGGCTGCCGCTCGGGGTGCTGTTCGTCGCCGCGCCCGGCGGAGAAGGGCGCCTGTTCGCCCTCGCCGGTCAGCTGGAGCGCGCGGCTCCCTGGGACGCCAGGCGCGCGTCCGTGTAGCCCTGCTCGGCGAGCAGGTGCTGCGTGAACCAGTCGACGGTGAGCGTGACGGTCGCGTCGAGGTGCTGCTCGAACAGCTCGAAGTGCGTCTCCGGAAACTCGACGAAGTCGAGCGTCGGCCCGGAGCGCCCCGCGAACGCCGCGCGCACGCGAGCGGCGGGCGTGATGGTGTCGCGCGTGGCCAGCACGACGCGAGTGGGCACCGTCAGCGTGCGTGCCGCGCTCGCGGTGGTGTAGCGCGCCATGTTCCAGAGTGAGGCGACGGTCACTTCGTTCCGGTACGAGGGCGCATCGCGCGTCATGGCCTGCATCCACGCGGCCGCTCCGTCGCTGCGCATGACCGCGCGTGAGCCCGGTGCGCCCGCGGCGGCGATGCGCGACCTCGGCCGACCCAGCGCCCGGCGCAGCGCATCGCGCGCCACTTCGTACGCGTAGCGCGGCTCGGGCACCGGCGGCACGCCGACGAACGGGATCAGCGCCACGCAGGCCCGCACGCGCGCGTCGTCGGCGGCCGTCACCAGCGCATGGCCCCCGGACAGGCTGGTGCCCCACACGCCTAACCGCGCCGCGTCGATGGCCGGGTGCACGGCCAGCGCATCGAGCGCGTCGCGAAAGGCGCGCGCCTGGGCCGGCGGATCCACGTGCTGCCGCGGCGCGCCCTCGCTGGCGCCGAAGCCCGCGTAGTCGAACGCCAGGCACGCGATGCCCGCCCGGGCCAGCGCCTCGGCGTAGCGCGGGATCAACATCTCCTTCACGCCGCCGAAGCCCGGCGCGGTGACCACGGCCGGCACGGCGAGCCCGCGCGCGGGGCGATACAGGTCGGCCTGCAGGCGTACGCCCGCCGAGGAGAAGCTCACCGGCTCACGGATCATGCGCGGACTCTACACATGTAGAGGTGGTCGGACCAGTGGAAAGCTCGCGCGACAGGAATGGGCTACACCTGACCGCGAGGAGCGCTTGAAGAAGACCGAGGAGCCGGGCGACCGCCGCCAGCGGATCGCGGAAGCAGCGATCGCCGTGATCGCGCGCGATGGAGGGCGCGGGCTGTCGCATCGCGCGGTCGACGCGGAGCTCGCGCTGCCGGTGGGCTCTGTCTCGTACTACTTCCGCACCCGCAAGGCGCTGCTCGATGCGGCGGTCGCGCGGTTGGTGGAGCGCGACGAGCAGGACGTGCGCGAGCTGATGGCGTCGCTGCGCAAGCCCGTGGTGCCCGCGTCGCTGGTGCGCGAGCTGGTGAAGCGCTGGAGCCAGAAGGAGCACCGCACCTGGCTGTGCGCGCGCTTCGAGCTGCTGCTGGAGGCGGGACGCGAGGGCCCGGACCATCCGCTGATCGCGGCGCGGCGCAAGTTCATGGCCGGCACGCAGCAGATGTTCGAGGGCCTCGGCGCCAAGGCGCCCGCGGTGTCGGCGCGCCGGCTAATTGCCAGCGTCGAGGGCCTGTTGCTGGACGAGCTGTTCCGCGCCCACAGCGCGAGCGTGCTCGACCAGGCGGTGACCGGCCTGGAGCGCTGGCTGTAGTCGCTACCTGCAATCGTTACCTGGGCGCGTCGAGAGGGGACGGCGCGCGGTGATGCACGCTCTGCGCGACCACCAGCCCGAAGCCGATCAACAGCGCGAGCACCACGAACGCGTACATCCACTGCGAGGGCTCGACGGGCGCCGCCACCGGCACGCTGGCGAGCTGGAACTGGCGCGCCAGCTCGTCGCAGTTGCGCAGCTGCTTGCCCGGCGTCTGCGCGGTGCACAGCCGCGACACGCGCAGGTAGTGGTACTCGCGCGCGAAGCGATCGCGCGGAAAGCGCCGAGGCAGGATCGCGGCGAGCAAGTTGCCGAGCGCCAGCACATCGACGTTGAGACCGCGTGCGATCAGCGCACCGCGCTCCGCGTTCGCCTCGGCCTCCGCCTTCTCGGTGGCGCTGAACGTGCCGAACAGCTTGTCGGCCTTGCGCACGATGCCGAAGTCGAGCAGGCGAACGCGCACCTTGTCGGCCGCCGTCTCTTCGAGCACCACCTGCGACACGTCGAGCCCGCCGTGCACCAGCGCCATGCGCTGAAAGGCGCTGACCAGCTCGACCAGCTGCGGAAAGATCTGTGCGATCTCGTCCGCGCTCAGCTTCTTGCGCTGGAGCCGGCGCGCCAGGCTCTCGCCGCGCAGCAGCTCGCTGGCGAACCAGGCGCCGTGCGGGCTGACGCCCTGATCGAGCGTGTCGATGATCGCGCGATGGGGCACGGTGCGTGCGCCCCGCGTCTCCAGCGCGAGCTGCTTCTGCATGCCCGCGTCGGCGTCGATCAGCTCCAGCATCACGTCGCGTCCGGTGTGCACGTTGCGCGCGACATAGAGCATGCCGCGCGCGCTCGGTCTGACCGCGCGACGCACCCGGTAGCCGCCCACCCGTGCCCCCTCGAACCCCACGGCGCCAGGGTAACCGAGCTGCCACGCCTGGATCACGGATCTGCGCTACGACGCACTCAGCAACACGAGTGGCGAGGAGGCGACGATGAAGTTCATGGTGATGCACAAGGCCGACGCGGTCAGCGAGAGCGAGCCCAAGCCGACCCAGGAGTTGCTCGCGAACGTGGGCAACCTGGTGCGAGGCGCCATCGAGAGCGGCCGCATGCTCGATGGGGCGGGCCTGCGCTCCAGCGCGCGGCGCGCGCGCGTGAGTGCGTCCGGAGACGTGCAGCGCGGTCCCTACGCCGGCCAGAACGAGCTGGTCTCGGACGTGGCGCACCTGAAGGTGAAGGACATGGACGCCGCCATCTCGTGGGCGACGCGGCTGGCCAAGGCGGCGGACGCAGAGGTCGAGGTCGGCATGATTACGGAGCCTTGGGACCTCGGCGTCGCCCCCAGACCCGAGGGCGAGCTGCCGCTGCAGGTGCTGGCGCTGGTGAAGGCGCGCCCTGGCCAGGAGCCGGCGGAGCATGACCTGACGGCGTTCCTCGGCGAGGCCAAGGCGGCGCAGGTGCTGGTTGGCTCGCACGCGCTCAAGGCGAGCGCCCACGCCGCGCGCATCACGGGCGCCAAGGGCGCGCGCACGGTGCAGGACGGTCCGTTCAGCGAGGCCAAGGAGCTGATCGGCGGCTTCATCGTGATGACCTTCGACAGCAAGGCCGAGGCCGTCTCGTTCGCGCTGCACTACGCCGACGTGGTGGGCACCCCCGAGGTCGACGTCCGCGAGGTGCATTGAACTCGGATACCCCCGGGGGTATACGCCGGGCATGCATTCGATCGTGCACAAGAAGAAGCTGATCGCGCGCGTGCGGCGCGTGCGCGGGCAGGTGGAGGCCGTGGAGCGCGCCCTCGAGGCGGAGCGCGGCTGCGACCACGTGGTGCATGCCGTGATCGCCGCGCGCGGGGCGCTCAACAGCCTGGCGGCGGAGCTGCTGTGCGAGCACCTGGAGGCGCACGTCGGGGCCCCGGAGGTCCCGGACGCGGAGCGCACGGAGGCGGCGGGTGAGCTGTCGCGCATCATCCGTCGGCTGGTGAGCTGAGCCATGCACCACGAGCTGGGCATGGAGGTCTGCACACTGCACCAGGCGCGCGCGCCCAGGCGCAAGGAGCGTCGGGTGCTGGCCGTGGTGGCCCTGACCGCCACGATGATGGTGCTGGAGATCGCGGTCGGCTACGCGACGTCGTCGATGGCGTTGCTGGCGGACGGCTGGCACATGGCCACGCACGTCGGCGCGCTCGGCCTGGCCAGCTTCGCCTACGCGGCCTCACGTCGCTACGCGGGGCACCGGCTGTTCGCGCTCGGCACCGGCAAGATCCGCGCGCTCGCGGGCTACACCAGCGCGCTGGTGCTCGGGCTGACGGCGCTGGTGATGATCGTCGAGTCGGTGCAGCGCCTGTTCGCGCCGCGGGAGATCGACGTCGCCGCGTCGCTGCCGGTCGCGGTGCTCGGCCTGTTGGTGAACCTGCTCAGCGTGTTCCTGCTGCACGATGACCACCACGAGCATGATCATGGCCACGATCACCATCATCACGAGCACGACCATCACCATGATCACAACCACCGCGCTGCGCTGCTGCACGTGATCGCGGACACGCTCACCAGCGCGCTCGCGATCGCCGCGCTGCTGGCCGTGCGCCACTTCGGCTGGACCTGGCTCGACGCGCTGACCGGCGTGCTGGGAGGCGTGTTGATCCTGCACTGGGGCGCGGAGCTGTGCCGCGTCGCTGCGCTCGACCTGCTCGACGCCGCGCCGTCCCCGGACCTGGAGCAAGCGATCCGCGGCGAGTTGGAGCGCGGCCAGGACGTGGTGCGCGATCTGCACATCTGGTCGCTCGGAGAGGCGCACTACGGCTGCGTCGCGACCCTGATCAGTGACGCGCCGGAGGAGCCAAAGCACTATCACCAGCGGCTCGCACGCTTCGGATTGGCGCACCTGACGGTCGAGGTCCAGCGCTGCCCGGATCACGGCGCGGTGTAGGCCAAGGTCCGGCGGTGAAGCCCGCAAGCGTGCATGCACGCTGTCAGGCTCTTCCCGACCCAGCCTGGTAGCTCTAGAGTGCAGACTGTCCCGGATGCGTTCCCACTACCCAGAGTCGCCGTCGCCCCGGCCCAGCTTGCGGCCGCCGGCGATCTCGCGTGGAACCATCAAGGGCATGTTCCTCAACTTCGTGATCGACTTCGAGAGCGATCACGGCGCCGCGCGCGTGCAGCGCAAGCGCTGCATCCCGTTCAAGAGCTACCCGGTCGCCGAGTACAACGCGCTGGTCGACGAGGTCGCGCAGACGGTGCTGCCGCACCTCACGGTCGCCGAGGCACGACGCTTGATCGGCAGCGAGATCTACCCGCGCTTCACCGAGACCATGGTCGGCACCGCGCTGCTCGCGGTCGCCGGGCACGACTGGAACCGCGTGATCACGATCGGCCCCAAGGCCTACGAGGTTTCGCTCTCGCCCGGCTCGGTCGAGGTGACCATCAACCGGCCGGGCAACGCGCTGGTGCAGCTACGCGAGGTGTGGACCTACGTCGACACGCTGCACCTCGGCATCTGGCAGGGCGCGATGAAGCGCTGCGGCGCCGAAGGCACCATCGAGGTCGACCTGATCTCGCGCTGCGACGCCGACTTCCTGATTCAGTGGCGCACGTGAAGCGTGTCGGTCTCGTCGACGCGCGCGTGCTCGACGCGCCGTAGCGAGAGCTCCATGCTGCCGGCGATCGCGCCATCCTGCATCACCGCGCGTGCCTCGAACGAGTCGTCGCCGCCTTCGCTGCCGCGCCAGTGCGACTCGAAGCGCAGGCTCTCACCCGCGAACGCGAGGTTGTCGGCCTGCACGCTGCCGCCCTGCACGAAGTAGCGGTGCTGCGCGCCGTAGCGGGCTCGCAGTACCTCGCCGCTGAGCGACGACAGGCCATACATCAGCAGCGCCACCGGCATCGCCGGGTAGAGCGGGAAGTGCCCCGCGCACAGCTCGCCTTGAAGCTCGGGCAGCAACGACACGCCGTGCTCGCGGTCGAGCTCCGTCGGCACCAGCGGCAGCGGCTTCTGGTACGGGTTCTTGCGCAGGTGCTCGAACACGCCCTCGGCGGCGCGCGTCTGCGCACGCAGGTCGCGACGGTGGCCGGCGAACATGCGCTGGAACACGCGCTCCTCCAGCACCATGTAGCCGACGTCGAGCGCGAAGATCACGCGGCCCTGCGCGTCGCTGATGGTCGCTTGCGCTTGCGCCTTGCGCTTGTCGCGGCTGAGCGCGTTCGCCTCGACGACGAGCGGTCCTTCGATTGAGCTCGCCTGCGAGAGCCTGCGCAGCGTGGCGCGGTTGGCGAGATAGAAGCGCTTGCCCGCCGCCGGATCGAGCGACGCGCATGCGCACGAACCCGCGATCGCGAGGTGACGTCCCGCTTCGGCAGCAGCCAATCCACCCAACTCGTGTCCGCGTGGTTGTTCGGATTGAACGGTGGCTATCACCGTTCCAGGGCTGGTCGCGCGCAGGTTGGAGAGCGCGAAGTAGGGGGCACGCACTTCAATCAAAGCTGCAATATTCACGGTTAAGCCTCGCTTGTACGAACGAGGCGCAGCTTTCCCTACGCAAGGGTACTTGCCAATTACCAAAAGGTACTCTTGGCGAGTTTGCTATCCCATTTTCCAGACTCGATATATTTTGGCCACGAACAAAGTATGAATTGGTAGGGCGCGTCCTTACTTCTGTCGCGGTTCCTTGCGCAGGATGCAATCGCGCTTGCGGTGTCCGATCAATAGAACACGAGCGCCTCGCAGGGGAACGCCACCGACAGCGAGATGTCCTGCTCGCGGCGTAGCTGCTCGCACGCGCCGCCGAGCAGCTCGAGCTGCGTGCGCGTGTTCATCCTGTACTCGTCGCCGTAGCGCAGCGTCTTGCCGGCGAGCGTGACCTCGCCGCGCATCTCGTCGCCGGGCTGCACCTCCACCGCACCGCCGAGCTCGAGCACGCACGAGCGCGTGCGCGCCACGACGCTGGCGAGCTGCGTGATCAGGGCGTCGCGATCGGCGACGTCGGGCTCGTAGTACGGAGCGCTCCCCTCCTGCGTGGCGTAGCTCGCCTGTCCGCTGCACTGGTAGCGCACGGCGTCGTTGTGATCGGAGACGGGTTGGCCGGTACCTGCGTTGGCGAGGTCGCGCAGGTGCGCGCGATCGACCGAGCCGCCGAGGCTGAGCACGAACGTGCTGATGCCGCGCGCGTGGGCACGCTGCGCGCTGGCGATCACGGCGTCGCGTGCGCAGGTGACGTTGCCGTCGTCGCACAGGTCGGGCTCGCCGTCGGTGACAAGCAAGATGTAGTCGTCGCCGGGCTGGCTGCCGAGCGTGCTCGCGACGCGCTCGAGGGCGAGCGACGTGGGCGTCTCGCCCTTGTACGAAGGTGGCTTCTGCGCCCCGTACGCGCGGGCGATGGCGGCGTGGTTGTCGAGCGCGGGCGCCACCTGCTCCAGGTCCGGGCACATGCCTCCCGCCTGGCCGGTGTACGACACGAAGCCAAAGCGCACGTCCTTTTGCAAGCGCTCCACCACCGCCAGCACGCCCGTCTGGAGAGGCTCCCACAGGCCGCGCTCGAACATGCTGCTGGAGCGGTCGACCAGCAGCACCACGCTGGGCGTGCGCGCCTCGAAGCGCAGCGAGAGCTGGTTGCAGGCGTCCGACTCCGCGTGCACCGTGCGACCATCGAGCGCGCGCACCACGGTTGCGTCGAGCTTGGGAGGGACCGAGCCGTCGAGGTCGTCCGACGGGGACGGCGAGGAGGAGGAGGACGACGCACAGGCGGCGAGCAGGAGCAGCAGAGGAGCGAGCTTCACCGTGTGAGCGAGGGCGTGTGCGCTCGCTTCGGGTCAACTACGCTCCTGCCGGTGCTCGAAATCACGCCGCTATCGCGGAAGTTGAAGAAAGTTCGCGCGCCGTGTCGATCCGCGGCCCGCTCGTTCGTCGCCTCGATGAAGTCCCAACACGTAAGGAGAATCCCATGCGCTTCATGATCATCGTCAAGGCCACCCCGGACACCGAGAAGAACGTGATGCCGAACGCGGAGCAGCTCACCGCGATGGGCAACTTCAACGAGGAGCTCGTCAAGGCCGGCGTCATTCTCGCGGGCGAAGGGCTGCTCTCCAGCGACAAGGGAGCGCGCGTGCGCTTCGACGACAAGGGCAAGGCGGGGCAGGTGATCGACGGCCCGTTCGCCGAGACCAAGGAGCTGGTCGCGGGCTTCTGGATCTGGCAGTGCCGCTCGTTCGAGGAAGCGCTGGCGTGGGTCAAGCGCATCCCGTTCGACTCGGCCGGCGAGATCGAGATCCGCCGGGTCGCCGAGGTGGACGACTTCGGGGACGCGGCCACGCCCGAGGTGCGCGCGCAGCAGGACCGCCTGCGCAACGCTACCCAGAAGTGAGCTTTTTGGCGCGCGCGAGCAACAGCTGGCGCTCGCGTTCGTTGCGCGTCAGCGACGCCGCGCGCGCGAACTCCAAGCGCGCTTCGTCGTCGCGCCCGAGCTTGTGCAGGAAGTCGCCGCGCACGCTGGGCAACAAGTGGTAGTGGGCCAGCGCGGGCTCGTCGCGCAGCGCATCGACCAGCTCCAGCCCCCTGGCTGGCCCATACGCCCTCGACACGGCGACAGCGCGGTTGAGCTCGACGATCGGCGACGGAGTGATGGTCGCGAGCTCGCCGTACAGGCGCGCGATCTCCACGAAGTTGGTGTCGTCGGCCGTGCGCGCACGGGCATGGCACGCCGCGATCGCCGCCTGCAGCGCGTACGGCCCGAGCCCGTCTGGCGCGACGCCGATGGCGCGTGCCAGCGCATTCAGCCCACGCGCGATCAGGATGCGATCCCAGCGTCCGCGGTTCTGCTCGAGCAGCAGCACGATCTCGCCGTTGGGTCCGGAGCGTGCGCGCGTACGCGAGGCCTGGATCTCCATCAGCGACACCAGGCCGTGCACCTCCGACTCGCGCGGCATCAGCTCGGCGAGGATGCGCCCGAGCCGCAGCGCGTCCTCGCACAGTGCGGGGCGCATCCAGTCGCTGCCGGTGGTGGCCGAGTAGCCCTCGTTGAAGATCAGGTACACCACCTCCAGCACCGAGCCGAGGCGCGCGCGCAGCTCGTCGCCGTGGGGCACCTCGAAGGGCACGTTGGCGTCGGCGAGCGTGCGCTTGGCGCGCACGATGCGCTGCTGGATGGTCGGCTCGGGCACCAGGAACGCGCGCGCGATCTCCGTGCTCTCCAGCCCGCCGAGCAGGCGCAACGTGAGCGCAACCCGCGCCTCGGACGAGAGCACCGGATGGCACGACGTGAACACGAGCCGCAGGAGGTCGTCGCCGACGTCGTCGTCGAGCGCCTCCGCGATCTGTTGCTGGGGGTCGGAGCGCTCGGCTTCGAGGTCCTGCTGCAGCGCGTCGTGCTTCTCACCCACGCGCTTGGTGCGTCGCAGCTGATCGATCGCGCGCCGCTTGGCGGTCGCCATCAGCCAGGCGCCGGGGTTGTCCGGCACGCCGGTCTCCGGCCACTTCTCCAGCGCGATCACCAGCGCGTCCTGCGCCAGCTCCTCGGCCAGGCCCACGTCGCGCACCATGCGCGCGAGGCCCGCGATCAAGCGCGGCGACTCGATGCGGTACACGGCGCTGATGGCGCGCTGCACGTCCTGGCTCACCGGGAGATCAGAGCACCTCCGTGGCCACGTGCAACGTCAGCGCCCCTTCACGAAGGTGGCGCTCCAGCTGGGCGCGGCTTCCTTGATCAGCTCCACCAGCTCGGGCGGCAGGTCGCCGGCACCGGTGAGCGGGCGTACCTCCATGACGTCGTCGAAGCCCATGCCGCTGGGCGCCTTGGCGGCCCAGGCCAGTGCGTCCTCGAACGTCGGCACCTCGATGATGTAGAAGCCGCCGACCAGCTCCTTGGTCTCCGCGAACGGCCCGTCGACCGCGACGCGCTTGCCGTTCTTCACGATCGCGTGGCCCATCCTGCCGGCGGGGTTGAGGCCCTCGCAGGCGATCAGCACGCCGGCGCGGTGCATCTCCTCGTTGAACGCCATGTAGGCCTTGAACAGTGCCGGATCGAAGTCGGCCGGCTTGCTGGGGGCGTCGGGGTTGGGCTGGGCAGTGATGACGTAGCGCATGGTCGTGTCTCCTGGCGTCTTGGGTTCTGCCAGGACGACGACCGGGCGCCGCCCGGATCGACACGCCGCCCCCAAAAGATTCGTCAGAGCAGCTGGTAGTCCGACAGCGGCGACAGATGGCTCTCCAGGTACGCCTCGAAGCCGGACGCGGGGCGGTAGAACAGCGCGTCGCCGTGCTTGTCGAAGTAGTAGCTGTTGGACTGGGCGCAGCCGTTGTTGTGGAACACGCTGTTCTTGCTGCGGCGCTGGATGCCGGCGAAGAAGCGGGCGTGCGCCTCGGGCCTGACCTCGATCGCGCGGCCGCCCGCGTGCGTGAGGCAGCGCGCGATGTGGCGGGCCTGGTTCTCGACGATCGAGAACCACGACGAGCCGGTGGCGGTGTAGGGCCCGATCATCACGAAGAAGTTGGGGAAGCCCGGCACGCTGGCGCCCTGGTAGGCCTGGAAGCGGTTGGCCTCCCAGTACGCGCCCAGCTCGCCCTCGCGGCCGTGCACCTCGAACGTGGGCAGGTTGCCGCGCTCGTAGGTCTTGAAGCCGGTAGCGCAGATCAGCGTGTCGAGCGCGACCGTGCGTCCGTCGCGCGTGACCACGCCTTCCGGTACGACCTCGGCGATGCCGCTGGTCTCCAGCACGACGTTCTGTCGGTTGAAGCTGGAGAGGTACGTGTTGGAGAACGTCGGCCGGTTGCAGCCGAAGCCGTAGCGCGGCGTCAGCGCGGCGCGCGTCCTGGCGTCGCGAACCTGGGCACGCAGGTGCGCGCGTGCGATCAGCTCGATCGCGCGCACCAGCAGCGGGAACTGCTTCTGGTAGACGATCGCCAGCACCATCACCGCCTCCGTGCCGGCGCTGGTGCCCGCGCGGATCGCCCACTGCAACGGGGGCGCGGTGCGCAGCAGGGCCTGGAAGGTCTTGCTCAGCTTGGCGTCGAGGCGCGGCAACACCCAGGGTGGCGTGCGCTGAAAGACGCTGAGCTTGGCGACCTGGCGCGCGAGGGCGGGCACCAGCTGCACGCTGGTGGCGCCGGTGCCGATGATGCCCACACGCTGCCCACGCAGCTCCGCAGCCGCCGGCCAGCGCGCGCTGTGGATGCGCTGCCCGGCGAAGCTGTCGAGGCCCGCAATCGCGGGCAGCTTCGGCTCGGTGAACAGGCCGGTCGCGGAGATCACGTAGCGTGCGCGCAGCACCGCGTCCCCGAGCTGGAGCCGCCAGTGCCCATCGACGAAGCGCGCCTCGCGCACGCGCGACGAGAAGCGGATGTGCGGTCGAAGCTCGAAGCGCTCCGTGCACAGGTCCGCGTACGTCTTCAGCTCGTTGCCGCGCGCGAACACGCGCGACCAGGCCGGGTTCTGCGCATACGAGAACGAATAGGTGAACGACGGGATGTCGACCGCGACGCCTGGATACGTGTTGTCACGCCAGGTGCCGCCCACGTCGCTCGCGGACTCCAGGATCACGAACGAGTCGATGCCTCGGCGCTTGAGCTCGACGCCCATGCCGATGCCCGCGAAGCCGCAGCCGATGACGGCGACCTCGCAGTCGAGTCGCTCAGCGGAAGGTGACATCCGCGGGTCCAGCCTCCGGCAGCCAGTCGATCAGCCGCGACGTCTTGGCCGTGAGGTCGACGACCACCAGCGCCTTCTTGCCCGGCCAGGCGAGCACCGCCGTGTGATCACCGTCGTACGCCGCGCCGAGCGCGGACAGCAGCGAGGCCTCGCCGATGTCGATCGAGCCGGCGAGCACGGCCTTGTTGTTCTCCAGCTTGTACTCGCGCAGCACCAGCCGCGAGTTGACGGTGGTGGGCACGAGCACGCTGTTGCGGTTCTTGGCCGGCACCACCGGGTAGCCGATCGGGCTCTCGTCGAGCCGCACGTCCTCGAGCACCTTGGGCAGCTTGGGATCGGCGACGTCGATGATCGTGTAGCCGCCCTTGGCGTCGCCGCCGGTGAGCAGCGCGGTGACCGCGGGCGCCTGCACGCCGAACGCGATCTTGGTGCCCGGGAAGAACGCGACGCCCGCCGAGTCGCCCTCGAGCTTGATCTCGGCCGACTGCGTGTTGCGCGGGTCCGCCACGCCGAACGTGCGGAACGAGCCGGCGTCGCCGAAGCCGTAGATCGCGACCGTGCCGGTCTCGTCGAACGCGAGCTCCTCGGCGAACATGCCGGCGGGGATCGTGTCGGTGACCTGCTTCTTCTCCAGGTCGATCACCACCAGCGAGCTGTCGGCGGTGCCGAGCATGCCGCTGCCGAAGTTCACGGCCACCGCGCGCTTGCTGTCGGGCGTGATCTGGATCGCCATCGGACCGGGTCCACCTTCGAGCTTGGCGGTGACCTTGCCGCTCGCGACATCGAGCATCAGCAGCTGCCCGGGCCCGGTGGGGATGTTGTTCACGCCGATCAGGAAGCCGGCGGCCGGGATCGCGAAGAAGCTGGTCGAGCTGGAGACGAGCGCGGTCTTGCCATCCGGGGTGACCGCGACGTCGACCGGTCCGGGTGGGTAGGCCTTGAGGTCGACGGTGCTCGTGACCAGCTGCTCGCGCGTGGTCGCGGTCGCGAGCTTGGTCGCGTCGACGTACGACAGCGAGCCGTTGAACCAGTCGGCGACCAGGGCGAGCTTCTCGGGAACCTCCACCGAGGGCTCGTCCGAGCCGTCATCACCGCAAGCAAAGAGGAGCGAGAGCCCGAGCACGGATAAGCAACGAAGACGCATCGGCGAAGACCTCTCAGAGCGCGCGATCGTGGGTGCGCGCGTCGACCAGGAACCACAACACCAGCGAGGGCACCTTGGTGCCCGCGCGACGCATTCCACCGCGACCGAGGTACAGGCCATCCCCGAGCGCGCGCAGCTCGTCGTAGATGCCGCGCGCGAGCCAGGGGTTCTCCGGCACGTCGTAGTCGATCGCGATGCAGGGACGGCCGTCCGTGCGCGACTCGGCGAGCCCGGTGCGGAAGGGGAACCAGCCGCGGCGGACGGGGTAGCGGAAGCGGTTGATGCCGCGCCCCTCGCTCGCGCTCAGCGCGCTGAAGCTCTTGCCCTCCCACGGATACAGCACGCTGCCCTGGAAGCGGCGCACGAGGTCGCCGCGCAGGCCGCGGTCGACGCCGGGCACCGCCAGCACGCGGCCGCGCGGGTGGCCCGAGATGGCCTGGAAGTCTCTGTCCGCGACGGTGGCGCGCAGGAACAGTGCCTCCAGCTCGCGGCTGGTCAGACGAGCGAGCGCCTCGACCCGGTCTGCCGCCGGCAAAGTCTTGGAAGATACACCGTTAATGGCCTGGGCTTCGGACGGCGGCGACGCCTGCATGGGGCTCTCCTGGGGAGGGGGAACGCGCCATGAATGACATGTCATTCCGCCTCGCGGCAAGAGCTTGTTGGCGCCTGGCCCGGGGAGCCAAAACGTTGGAGGCGTGGGTCAGCCGCGGATGCCGTCGAACATCAGGCCGACCAGCGCGTTTACCCAGCGCTGTCGCGCCTCGACGCGGTCGGCGGAGCGCAGCACGCGCCGGCCTGCCTCGAAGATCATCGCGTTCACCGCCAGGGCCGTCAGCGGCACGTCGAGGTCCGCACGCAAGAAGCCGCGCTTCTTGCCGTTGTGCAGGT
>JBEVNG010000568.1:0-4870 GCA_040508235.1 Polyangiales bacterium
TCGCCAGCTTGCGGCGTGGGCTCCAGCATCGGACCTAGCGCGTCTACGCCCTTCATTTCCTGCTCCGTACGGAGGCCGCGACCTCGTCTGCCTGGCCCTGCTCCACGCGCTTCTCGACGATGCGCATTTCTTCTTTCTTGCGATCGCGGAGCAGCTCGAACGTCTTCACGTCGCGGGTCGCCTCGATGCGCTGGTTCTCCTTCTGCGCCACGATCTCGTCGTGCTTGGACACGGTGTCGCGCGCTTTGACCACCTGCTGCCCGGCCAGCGTCACGAAGCGCGCGCGGTCCTGCAGCTCGTCGATGCTCAGCGTGTTGTCGCCGTACAGGTCCTGCAGACGCTTCTGCTGTTCCTTCTCGGCCTGGCTCAGCCCTTGCTGCGCCACCTCGAGCTCGGAGCGCGCCTCCACGACCTCGCCCTTCTTCACCTTCTCCAGGCGTTGCTTGAGGTTCAACAGACGCTTGATGCGCTGGGCGTCCATCAGGACTTGCCCTCCAGCACCTTCTCCAGCTCCTTGATCATCACGTCGTGCGACGTGGGATGCTCCAGGTCCTGGCGCAGGAACTTCTCGAGGTTCGGATACTTGGCGAGCGCCTCGTCGAGCCGCGCGATGGTGCCACGCTTGTACGCGCCGACAGCCAGCAGATCCTCGGCCTCGCGGAACGCGCTGATCAGCTCGCGCGCGCGCATCGCCATGCCGAAGTGCTTCTTGTCGACCAGGTGCGGCATGACGCGCGACACGCTCGCGGACACGTCGATGGCCGGGAAGTAGCTGCGCTCGGCCATCTTGCGCGAGAGCACCACGTGACCGTCGAGGATCGCGCGCGCCGCGTCGGCGATCGGATCACTCAGGTCGTCGCCATCGACCAGCACCGTGAACACGCCGGTGATCGCACCGGGGCCACTCGACGTGCCCGCGCGCTCCAGCAGGCGCGGCAGCGCGGCGAACACGCTCGCGGTGTAGCCCTTGGTGGTCGGCGGCTCGCCGACACTCAGGCCCACCTCGCGCTGCGCCATCGAGAAGCGCGTCACGCTGTCCATCACCAACAACACCTCGCAGCCGAGCGAGCGGAAGTACTCCGCGATGGTCATCGCGTAGAGCGCACCGCGCACGCGCACCACGGGCGGGTCGGCGCTGGTCGCCGCGATCACCACCGAGCGCGCCACACCCTCCGGCCCGAGCGTGCGGTTGACGAACTCCTCCACCTCGCGACCACGCTCGCCGATCAGCGCCACCACCGCGACCTGCGCCGCGCAGTTGCGCACCATCGCGCCGAGCAGCGTGCTCTTGCCGACGCCGCCACCCGCGAAGATGCCGATACGCTGGCCCTTGCCTAGCGTGAGCATCCCGTCCATGGCCCGCACGCCCACCCAGGTCGGCTCGACCACCGGACGACGGTTGAGCGGGTTCTGCGACACGCCGTGCAGCGGACGCTCCAGGTCGAGCTCCGGCTTGGGCTTGCCGTCGAGCGGACGACCGAGTCCATCGAGCACACGACCCAGCAACGCCTCGCCCACCGGCGCGAACGCCGCGCGACCGATCCTGCGCACCGGCGCGCCCGCACCGAGTCCGAACGCATCCCCGAGCGGCATCAGCAGCAGCACCTCGCCGCGCAGTCCCACCACCTCGGCCTGCACGCTCGGGCCCACGCCCGCCGTACCGATCTGACAGAGGTCGCCGATCGACGCGCGGCAGCCCTTGGCCTCCAGCACGAGCCCGACCGCGTTGGTCAGCTGGCCCTCCGGCAGCGGCACCGCGGCGTTGCGCACGATCGGCTGGTAGCGAGCGAGGTCGATCACTGTTCGTCCTCCATGCCGTGGCGCCGCATGTCCGCCTTGAGCGCGCGCAGCACCGCGCCGAGCCGCTCGCTGACGCGACCATCGACGCGACTGGCGCCAGACTCCGCGACCACGCTCAGCCCCTCCAGCGAGTTGTCGATTGTCATCTCCACGCGCACTCCGTCGACCTCCACGCCCTCTTCTCCGTGCACCTGCGTGATCGCCTGGTAGGCCTGGCGCGAGACGCGCAGCTTGGCCTGGCGCGTGTCCCCGAGCGCGCTCACCGCCGCGCGCGCGAACGCCTCGTGCAGCGAGGGGTCGCGCTCGACCTCACGCTCGATCAGCACCTCGGCGATCGTCACCGCCAGCTCCAGCAGCTGCGACTCCGCGTTCGACAGCACACGCGCGCGCAGCGAGGCCACCTCCAGCGCGGCGTTCGCGTAGGCTTCTTGCTCGGCGGGCGTCAGCTTGGGGGGCGGTGGCGCGGGAACTTCGGACGGCGGCTTGCTGGGCGGCCGCGTGATCACCACCGGAGGCGGCGGCACCGAGCGACGCGGCGGCAACGAGCTGCGCTTGTACGTGCTCTGCCCGATCGACTCGTTGAAGCGCGGCGCCAGCGAAGGACGCAGCGGAAACGGCTCCGCCTCCTGATCCGACGAGGGCTCCTCGTCGTTCAGGTCGACGTCGTTGTCCGGCATCGGCGGCGGCACGCTGGTGCGCTTGGAACGCGCCAGCGCGCCCTGGGCGGGATGCACGGACGTCCGCTGCGCCTGGCGCAGCCACGACGGCACCACCGGATCCCCGTCGATGCTGCGGAACACCAGCGGCTTGATGTCTTTAGACATAGTCGCCCGTGCCTTCGCGCTCGATCCGGATCTGGCCCTCCGCCTCCAGCTGCAGGGCGCGCTCCACGATCGCGCGCTGCGCGGTCTCGACGTCCGACAGCTTGGTCGGACCCATCATCTCCAGCTCCTCGCGCAGCATCGCCGCCGCACGCGACGACACGTTGCCGAAGATCTTCTCGCGCATGTCGTCGCTGGCCGTGCGCAGCGCGAGCAGCAGCTGATCGGTCGCGATCTCCTTGAGCAGCGTCTGGATGCCGCGGCCGCTGATGCGCGACAGGTCCTCGAACGTGAACAGCGCGCGCTTGATCTGATCCGTGAGCGCCGCGTCGACATCCTGCATGGTCTCGAGCAGGCCCTCCATGGCCGGCCCCTTCATGCGCTTCATCACCGCCGCGGCCGAGTCGACGCCGCCCACCTTGCGCTTGCCGGTGCCGCTGCTGAGCGCCTTGAGCTCGCCCGCGAACTCCTCCTCGATCTCGCGGATCGCGGCCTCCGGCACCGCCTCCAGCTTGGCCATGCGGAACAGCACCTGGCCGCGCCGCTCCTTGGTCATCGCGCCGAGTGCATCGGCCGCCTTGGTGGCCTCGAACTGCGCCAGGATGACGGCCACCGTCTGCGCGGACTCGTCCTCCAGGATGCCCAGCAACGTGGGCACCTCCAGCCGCTCCAGCTGCGCGATCACGCCAGCGCGATCCTCGCGCTCGCTCCACATCTGCTGCACGCGGCCCTCGCCAAAGGCCTTGCCCGCCAGCCGCTTGAGGTACGCGCTGCCGCCCTTGAGCGTGGTGGGCGCGCCCTCTCCGGCGCGCGCCGCGAACTCCTTGTGCAGCGCCACCAGCGTGCTGGCCGACACCTCACGCACCTGCTCGCTGGCCTTGCGCAGCGTCTTCAGCTCTTCGTCCGAGAGGTAGCCGAGGATGCGCGTGGCCACCGTCTCGTCGAGGCTGATCAGCAGCAAGAAGCCCTTCTGCGCCCCGGTCAGTTGCTGGATGTCGTTCACGGCACGCGTGATCGCGGCCGACTGCGGCGGCGTCTCGGGCTGCTTCGCGAGCGCATTCGAAGTCATCAGGCGGCTTCCTCGTTGTTGGCTTCACTGAGCCACGTGCGAACGATGCGTGCGGCGAGGTACGGATCCGCGGAGGCGATCTCGGCGGTGGCGGCGCGGATGCGCTCGGCCTCGGCCTTGGCATCCGCCTGCGCGGCGGCGGCTTCCGGCGTGGCCGGGGCGGCTTCCTTGGGCGCCGGCAGCGCGGCGGCGGCAGCCTGTCCGGCGCCGATCGCCGCCAGCGTGGGCGCGCCCGCGTCCGTGACGGCGACGCCTCCACCGAGCAGCGAGGGCGGCGGCTCCGCGGCGAGCTTGAGCTCGATCTTGGAGGGCGGGCCCTTCTTCTTGCGCATTACCAGGAACACCGCGCCGCCGACGATCAGCAGCAGCAGCGCGCCACCACCCCCCGCGACCAGCGGCAGGTTCTTCTTCACCAGCGCATCGACGCCGGTGGGCGCGACCTCGGCCACCACCTCGGTGGCGGTCTCCGCGAACGGCACGCACTCGACGGTGACGCGGTCCCCGCGCTCGTCCTTGGTGCCCGCCGCCGTGGCGACCACGTTCTTGATCACGGCCAGCTCGGCCGGCGAGCGCACCACGAACTCGCGCTTCTCGCCCTTGCCCTTGTAGGTGCCGTCGACCACGACCGCGACGCTCAAGCGCTGCACGCGCCCGACTGGCTCCGCGGTGTGGCGCACGGTCTTGCTGATCTCGAAGTTGCGCGTCTCGCTGCGGCGCGACACACCATCGGCCGACGTGCTGGTGAGCTTGTCGTCCGCGCCCTCCAGCGTGCCGACCGCACCGGGCACGCCGCCCGCGGTCGCCGAGGAATTGGTGTCGCGCTCCTCCGTGATCTGGAAGCTGCGCGATGCGACCGAGTTCGGGTCGACGCGCTCCTCCGTGACCTCTTCACGCGCGAAGCTCACCTCGGCCGCGACGCGCACCATGGCGCGACCCGGTCCGAGCGTGGCGTCGAGGATCGACTGCAGGGAGCGCTCCTGATTGCGCTCGTAGTTGCGCTGGAACTCCATGCTGTTCGAGGCGATCTCGCTCTCGTCCTCGCCGCCGCTCAGGCGGCGCCCGGTGTTGTCGACGATGGTGACCGCGTCCGGGTTCAGGCCGCGCACGCTGGAGGCGACCAGGTGCACGATGCCCTTGGTCTGCTCGCGCGTCAGCTTGGCGCCCGGCTTCAGCTTCAGCG
>JBEVNG010000570.1:0-5710 GCA_040508235.1 Polyangiales bacterium
CTCGCTGTGCACGCTGACCGTGATGCAGGTGTCGCGCGCGCTGAGGTGCACCGCCGACGAGAGCAAGATACGGAACACACGGGCGAGCGCGTCCGCATCGCCGACCATCACCGCGTCGTCCGCCATGCGCAGGTCGACGGTGAGTCCCTTGCTCGCTGCGGGCTCCGCCACGCCGGCGGCGAGCTCGCGCCACAGTGTGGGAAGGTTCACCGCATCCATGCGGTCGGTGCGTCGAGTCGCGCTGCGCGGGATAAGGTTCATCATGACTGCGTCCTCACTGCTGAGTCTTATCCCTGAGTCGGGTTGCAAGTCTCGTGCGCAACGCAAAAGCCCGCTTCATGCGGGAATGGGCGCATGAAACGGGCTGATGATCTGTGCACCTGAGGCAAAAAGCGACCCCAGGCGGGCCGTAGGCAAGTTCGCTCACTCCCAGGGATTGAGCACGACCTTGGTGCAGTTCTCTTCCTTCTTGTTGAAGATCGAGTAACCGTGCGGCGCCTGCCCGATCGGCAGGCGGTGCGAGATGATGTCGTTGGCGACCAGCCGACCGCTCTCCACGAAGCCGAGCAGCTCGTCGATGAAGTTGTGCACGGTGGCCTGTCCCGTCTGCACGCGCACGCCCTTGTCGACCATCTGCCCCAGCGGGAAGTTGTCGTAGGTGGTGCCGTACACGCCCATGATGCTGACGCGTCCGCTGCGGCGCACCGCGCTGAACGCCAGCTCCACCGCGGTGATGCTGCCGCGCTGCAGGTGCAGCACATTGGCAAGCTTCTTCATGAAGCCGCGATGGGGCTCCATGCCCACCGCCTCGATCACGACGTCCGCCCCGCGACCGCCGGTCTGCTCGCGGATCACCTCCACGGCGTCCACCTCGGAGGCGTTGATCACGTGCGCTCCGGACGCTCGCTTGGCGGTGTCGAGTCGGTACTGCTCGACGTCGACGCCGAACACCTTGTCAGCGCCCATCAGCTTGGCCAGCTTCAGCGCCATCTGTCCGACCGGTCCACAGCCGATCACCGCCACGCTCTCGCCCGGCTTCAGATCCGCCCACTTGAGGCCCGTGTAGGCGGTGGGGATGATGTCGGTCAGGAACAGGGCCTGTTCGTCCTTGAGCACGCTCGGGACCTTGCGCGGCCCGTAGTCCGCGAACGGAACGCGCACGTACTGGGCCTGCCCGCCGGAGTAGCCGCCATAGAGATCGGTGTAGCCGAACAGCGCACCACCCTTGTCCGACAGCAGACCTCCTTCGGGTCCGTAGTGCTTTGGGTTCGAATGCTCACACTGAGTGGGGAAGCCCCCCGAGCAGAACCAACACTGCCCGCACGAGATCGGAAATGGCACCACCACGCGGTCGCCGACCTTGAGGTTGCCGACGCCGGCACCCACCTCCTCGACGACGCCCATGAACTCGTGGCCGAGCACCATCGGCTTGGGCTGCGGGAACGCGCCGTTGTAGATGTGCAGATCCGAGCCGCAGATCGCGGTCGCGGTGACCTTCAAGATCGCATCACGAGGATGCTCGATCTTGGGATCCGGAACGTTGTCGACCGACACCGTCTTCGGTGCGTGGAATACCAGAGCCTTCATGCGTTGCCTCCCTTTGAGCAGGCAATGCAAACCGCGAGCCCTGGTCTCCCGGTTTGCGCACTCAGCCCTTGTGCGCGGCCTGCAGAGCGGCGATGTCGACCCGCTTCATCTTCTGCAGCGCATCGCCCACGCGCTTGGCGCGCTCGGTGTCGCTGTCATAGATCAGCTCGTCCAGGATCTTGGGCACCACCTGCCAGCTAACGCCAAATCGATCACGAACCCAGCCACATGGCTCGGCCGTGCCGCCCTCCGCGAGCTTGGCGTGGTAGCGATCGATCTCCGCCTGGTCGTCACAGCTCACGACCATCGAGATCGAGTGGTTGAACGGATCGAGCGGGCCCGCGCTCATCGCCTGGAACGGCTGGCCGAACAGCGTGAAGTCGACCACCTTCACCGAGCCGGGCGGACCACTGGGCGACTCGCTCTGCATCGCCGCCACACGGTCGATGCGCGAGTTCGGGAAGATGGACGTGTACAGCTTGGCGGCCTCCTCGGCCTCCTTGGTGTACCAAAGGTGCGGGAAG
Organism: Polyangiales bacterium; assembly: GCA_040508235.1. Taxonomy (GTDB): domain Bacteria; phylum Myxococcota_A; class Polyangia; order Polyangiales; family DASUME01; genus DASUME01. The sequence continues at coordinate 2,112 of JBEVNG010000570.1, forward strand.
ATCTTGGCGCTGCGGTTCAGTCCCATGGGACGCCCTCCTCTGGACGAGGAGGTAACCCCCTGGCGAGGACGCGGCGGCTCAGGGCGTGCGCACGAACACAAGCGTCTGGTTGTTGGCGGGCATCTCGATACGCTCGCGTAGTACCAGACCGTGCGCGGCGGCGAGCTCCGTGACGGCTTCCAGGTCGCGGACGCCCCAGCTGGGGTCGCGCGCCTGGAGCGACATGTCGAACTCGGCGTTGCTGGGCGCGGTGTGCGCACCGGCGATGCGAAACGGCCCGTACAGCACGAACACGCCGCCCTTCTCCAGGTTGCGCCCCACACCTTCGAGCAGGCCCTCGGTGCAGGACCAGGGCGCGATGTGAATCATGTTGGCGCAGTACACCGCCTCGACGCAGCCGACGTCCCAGTCGTGCGAGCGCACGTCGATCACGCGTGGTTCGAGGAAACGCGCGCCCGCCTCGCGGTAGGCGCGGATGCTGGCGAGGTTCTCCGGATCGAGATCACTCGGCAGCCAGTTCAGGTGGGGCATCGCCTCGGCGAAGTGGACGATGTGTTGGCCGCTCCCGCTCGCGATCTCCAGCACGGTCCCCTTGGCGGGGAGCACGCGCTTCATGATCTCGAGGATCGGTTGCTTGTTCCGCTCGGGAGCGGCCCACTTCAGCCTTTTATCCAGGGAGGTCACGCGACCTCCCCGCCCGTCGCGGCAAAGCCGCGCCGGGGCCCGCCCCACCGCGAGGTTCGCTTCGCTCACGACGTGCCATTTGCATCCTTACTTGGCGAGCTCGACGAGGCCGGCCGCGCCCATGCCGCCACCGATGCACATGGTGACGATGCCGTACTTGCCGTTGCGGCGCTTCAGCTCGTACAGGATCGACGCCACCAGCTTGGCGCCGGTGCAACCCAGCGGATGGCCGAGCGCGATCGCGCCGCCGTTCACGTTGAGCTTCTCGTCCGGGATGCCGAGCTCGCGCTTGCAGTACAGGGACTGCGAAGCGAACGCCTCGTTCATCTCGATCAGGTCGATGTCCTTGAGCGTGAGGTTGTTCTTCTTGAGCAGCTTCTGCACCGCGGGCAGCGGTCCGATGCCCATGATCGACGGGTCGACGCCCACCGTGACGAACGAGCGGAAGAAGCCGAGCGGCTTGACCTTCAGCTCATCGGCCTTCTGCTTGCTCATGACCAGCGCGAACGCCGCGCCGTCCGAGAGCGGCGAGGCGTTGCCGGGGGTGACGCTGCCCTTGGCGGAGAACGAAGGCTTGAGCGACGCCAGGCCCTCGATGGTGGTGTCGGGACGCGGCAGCTCGTCGCGCTTGAACTCGAACTCCACGCGCTCGTTGCCGTTGTAGCGAATCGCGCGCACGGGGATGATCTCGGCGTCGAACACGCCCTTCTCGACCGCGTTGCCGGCCTTTTTCTGGCTGGCGAGCGCGAACGCGTCCTGGTCCTCGCGCGAGATCTTGAAGCGGTTGGCCACGTTCTCGGCGGTGATGCCCATCGGCGTGTACGCCGTGGGGAAGCGCTCCATCACTTCCTTGGAAGCGGAGAGCTTGTTGCCGGTCATCGGCACCATGGACATCGACTCGACGCCACCGGCGACGGCCACGTCGAAGGACCCGATGGCGACGCCGCCCGCGGCGAGCGCGATCGACTGCAGACCGCTGGAGCAGAAGCGGTTGATGGTCTGGGCGCTGGTCTCCTCGGGCAGGCCGCCGAGCAGACCACACATGCGCGCGACGTTCAGGCCCTGCTCGCCTTCCGGCATCGCGCAGCCGACGATCAGGTCCTCGACGTCCGAAGGCTTCACCTGCGGCACGCGCTTCATCAGGCCGGTGATCACGTCACCAGCGAGCTCGTCCGGACGCTTGTAGGCGAGCGAACCTTTGATTGCGCGCCCAACGGCCGAGCGCACGGCCTCTGCGATCACAACTTCAGTGGTCATGGCTTCTCCTCAGTTCCGAAGGGGCTTGTTGTTCTGGAGCATGTACTGCATGCGCTCGAGCGTCTTCGGCTCGCCGCACAGGCTGACGAACGCCTCGCGCTCGAGGTCGAGCAGCTCCTGCTCCGTCACCTCGTGCGTGTGGCCGCTGGCTCCGCCGTTGAGCACCACGCCGAGCTTGCGGGCGATCAAAGCGTCGTGCTCGGACGCATAACCACCGGCGGTCAGCGTGTCGACCATCATGTTGATGGTCGCGATGCCGCTCTCGCCGGGCAGCACGAAGGCGCGCGGCAGCGGCGGGTGGTAGCCGGACTCGGCGAGCCCGATCACGCGCGCCTTGGCCTCGGCCACGCGACGCGCCTTGTCGAACGAGATGCCGTCCGTCTTGCGGAAGTAACCGAACGCCTGCGCCTCGCTGGCGCTGGTGGCGACCTTCGCCATGGCGACGTTCTTGAACACCTGCGTCACCACGTCGTACGTGTTGACGGTGGTGCCCTCGGGGTACGTCTCCAGCGCCTTGAACAGCAGGTTGACGTTGCCGCCACCGCCCGGGATCAGGCCGACGCCGACCTCGACCAGGCCGGAGTACGTCTCCGCCGCCGCCTGCACCGAGTCCGCCGCCAGGCAGATCTCCAGGCCCCCGCCGAGCGTCATGCCGAACGGCGCGGCCACCACCGGCACGCGCGCGTAGCGCAGGCGCTGCACCGCGGCCTGCAGGTTCTTCACGATGTCGCCGATGTCGTCGAACTTCTTCTGCATCGCCGTCATCACGATCAGCATCAGGTTGGCGCCAACCGAGAAGTTGTCGCCCTCGTTGCTGATCACGATGCCGCGGAAGTCCTGCTCGGCGCGATCGATGGACTGGTTGAGCAGCGTGATGACGTCGCCATCGAGGCTGTTCATCTTGGTCTTGTACTGGAAGCCCAGGATGCCGTCGCCGAGGTCCCAGGCCGCCGCGCCGGTGTTCTCCAGCACGGGCGCGTTGCCCTTCTTGAGGATGTCGAAGGTGGCGTAGCGCGCGTCGGCCGCGCGCGGCGTGTAGTCGCCCTTGACCAGGTCGTAGACCGCGCCGTCTTCGCGATAGAAGCTCTTGGCGCCGCTCTGGCGCATCTTCTTGATGGTGTCCGGGAGCGCGATGCCTTCCTTGAGCATGCGGTCGGTGGTCTCGGCGAAGCCGAGCGCATCCCACGCCTCGAACGGCCCGATCTCCCAGTTGTAGCCCCACTTCATCGCGTCATCGATGGCGACGATCGAGTCACAGATCTCCGGAATTCGGCGCGCCGAGTACGCGAGCGAGCGCGACAGCAGCTTCCAGGCGAACTCGCCGACCTTGCCCTCGGTCGCCAGCGTCTTGCGCAGGCGCTGGCGCGGGTCGTCGATCTTGCTGATCGACTTGGTGGCCTTCTTGATCTCCTCGTCGCCGCCCTCCGGGCGGTAGTCGAGCGTCTTGTAGTCGAAGACCAGCTTGTTCTTGCCGTCGCGCTTGTAGAAGCCGCCCTTGGTTTTGTCGCCGAGGTACTTCTTCTCCAGCATCGTCTCGACGAACTTCGGCAGCTTGAAGACGTCGCGCTCCTCGTCGTCGACCAGCGAGTCGTAACAGTTCTTGGCCACATGGCCGAACGTGTCGAGGCCGACCATGTCCGCGGTGCGGAAGCTGGCGC
>JBEVNG010000142.1:0-18911 GCA_040508235.1 Polyangiales bacterium
GCCTCGCGCGCTGGGCCCTCGCGCGTCCCAGCCACTGGCTCGCGCGCGTCGCGATCGTTCTCCCACTGCTCGATCAGCTCGGGCTGGCCCGCGTGCGCAGCGTGTTGACGGCGGAGCTGCCCGACGCCGCGACGCGCGCCTGGTTCAGCTCGCTGGGCCTGACGATCAAGCCTCTGCACGGGGCGCCCCAGCTCGAGGCACGCGAAGAAATGCGGATGATCCGCGAGGCACGCGCATGACGCTGTCGGTGCAAGGCGTGTCGCTCTCGTTCGGCGCGGTGCAGGCGCTGCGCGAGGTCTCGTTCGAGGTGCCGCAGGGCGCCATCTGCGGCGTGATCGGCCCCAACGGCGCCGGCAAGAGCTCGCTGCTCAACGTGCTCAGCGGCGTCTACCGCGCGGACGACGGAGTCATCCGCGTGGATGGGGAGACGCTGCCGCCGGGCAACCCGCACGCGGCGGCGCGGCTCGGCATCGCACGCACGTTCCAGAACATCGCGCTGTTCAAGGGCATGAGCGTGCTCGACAACGTGCTTACGGGGCGCGCTCCATTCGCGCGCGCCAGCTTGCTGGAGCAAGCGCTGCGGCTCGGACGTGCACCTCGCGAAGAGCAGGAGCAGCGCGAGCGTGCGGAGCGCGTGCTGGAGTTGCTCGAGCTCCAGCGCCACCGTCACACCCCCGTCGGCGGTCTGCCTTACGGTCTGCAGAAGCGCGTCGAGCTGGCGCGCGCGCTGGTCGCGGAGCCCAGGATCCTGCTGCTCGACGAGCCGATGGCCGGCATGACCGCGGGCGAGAAGCACGCCATGAGCGACTTCCTGCTGCGCGCTCGCCACGAGGCCACGCTGCTGCTGATCGAGCACGACATGGGCGTGGTGATGGAGCTTTCCGATCAGGTGTTGGTGCTCGACTACGGGCGCCAGATCACGGTCGATGCACCGGCGGTGGTGCAGCGCGATCCGCGCGTGATCGAGGCGTACCTCGGGGTGGCGTCATGACCTTCTTCCTGGAAGTGCTGGTCGGCGGGCTGCTCTCGGGCGCCATGTACTCGCTCGTCGCGCTCGGCTTCGTGCTCATCTACAAGGCCTCCGGCGTGTTCAACTTCGCGCAGGGCGCGCAAGTGTTGTTCGCGGCGCTGACCTTCGTCAGCGTGGCCGAGCGCGGCGTGCCGATGTGGGCCGCGTTCGTGCTCACGCTCGCAGCGATGGTCTCCCTCGCCATCGCGATCGAGCGCGTGGTGCTGACGCGGCTGGTCAATCGCCCGCCGATCACGCTGTTCCTCGCCACGCTGGGCCTGAGCTTCGTGATCGAGGGCGTGGCGCAGAGCGTCTGGGGCACGCAGGTGCACGGCCTGGAGCTCGGCATCCCGGATCGCCCTGTCGACGTGCTCGGGCTGTCGCTGAGCACGTTCGACCTCACGGCCGCGGGCATCGCGCTCGCGCTGGTGGCCGGGCTCGCGCTGGTATTCCGCTACACGGCGTTTGGGCTCGCGCTGCGCGGCGTCGCCGACGATCCGCTGGCGGCGCTATCGATCGGCATCGATCTCGACCGCGTGTACAGCATCGCCTGGTCGATCGCGGGCGCGGTGGGGCTGGTGGCTGGCTTGCTGTGGGGCGCGCGCCTCGGCGTGCAGTTCTCGCTCTCGCTGGTGGTGCTCAAGTCGCTACCGGTGTTGATCGTCGGCGGCTTCACGTCGATCGCGGGCACCATCGTCGCGGGCCTGCTGGTGGGGGCCAGCGAGAAGCTGGCCGAGGTCTACCTGGGCGCGCTGGTGGGCGGCGGCATCGAGAGCTTCTTCCCGTATGTGCTGGCGCTGCTTTGCCTGCTGGTCAGGCCGCACGGCCTGTTCGGCGAGCGGCGCGTGGAGAGGATCTGATGCTGTATCGCCATACAGGACGTGTGATCGAGCCGAGCGCGCTGCTGCCCGTGCGCGAGGAGCGAGTGCTCGCCGCCCTGGTGCTGGGCCTCGCGTTCGCGCTTCCGCTGTGGGGCTCCGACTACCTGTTCAGCGCGATCCTGGTGCCGGTGCTGGTGCTCGGGCTCGCCGGCCTCGGCCAGAACTTGCTGACCGGCTACACCGGCTTGCTCTCGGTCGGCTCGGCCGCGTTCATGTCCGTCGGCGCGTTCGCCACGTACAACTTCGCACTGCGCGTCCCGGGCCTGCCGCTGTTGCTGAGTATCGCGCTCGGTGGCCTCAGCGCCGCGTTGGTTGGCGTGCTGTTCGGGCTGCCGAGCCTGCGCATCAAGGGCTTCTACCTGATCGTGTCGACGCTCGCGGCGCAGTTCTTCGTGCAGTGGGTCTTCACGCGCGTGAGCTGGTTCTCCAACGGCAGCAGCAGCGGCGTGATCAGCGCGCCGCCGCTGGCGATCGCGGGCATCGACCTGTCGAGCCCCGGCGGACGCTACTTGCTCGCGCTCGGCATCGCGCTGGTGCTCACGCTGATCGCGAGGAACCTGGTGCAGAGCAGCTTCGGCCGCAGCTTGATGGCGCTGCGCGACATGGACACGGCCGCGGCCGTGATCGGCATCCCGATCGTGCGCAACAAGCTGCTCGCGTTCGCGCTCAGCTCGTTCTACCTCGGCGTCGCCGGCGCGCTGTGGGCGTTCGTGTACCTGGGCACGGTCGAGCCGCACGGCTTCGATCTCAATCGCTCGTTCCAGGTGCTGTTCGTCGCGATCATCGGCGGCCTCGGCAGCATCACCGGCAGCTTCCTGGGCGCGGCCTTCGTGGTGCTGCTGCCGGTCGCGCTCGACCACCTGCAGGCGCTGCTCTTCGAGCACACCCTCAGCAGCGGCCTGCTGGAGAACGTACAGAAGATCGTGTTCGGCGTGCTCATCCTGCTGGTGCTGATCCGCGAGCCGCAAGGCCTGGCCAAGCTTTGTAGTCGGCTGCGCACGAAGCTGCGCAGCTGGCCCTTCGCGGACTGAATCCAAAACACGACAGACGAAGCGGACCCTCTCGTGTCGAGGGCCCGGCGGGACACTTGCGTCCCGAGATCGAGGAGAACGCTCATGAACAAATGGATCACGCTCGCGCTCGCCGCTGCCCTGCTTGGCGGCTGCAAGGACGATAAGGCGGAGGCGAGCAACAAGCAGCAAGCGCAGGTCGAGAGCAAGGAGCAGTACTTCCCGCTGCAGAGCTACCGCAGCGGCCCGTACGCCGCGGGTGGCACCGGCTTCTTCGGCGGCTTCATCGACTACCTGCAGCTGATCAACGCGCGCGACGGCGGCGTCAACGGCGTGAAGCTGACCTGGAGCGAGTGCGAGACCGAGTACGTCGTGGAGCGCGGTGTCGAGTGCTACGAGCGCCTCAAGGGTGGGCTCAAGGGCGCGCCGCCGGCGGCGTTCAATCCGCTCAGCGTCGGCATCGCCTACGCACTGATCGATCGCGCCACCCACGACAAGAACCCGATCATCACCATCAACCACGGCCGCACGGACTCGACCGACGGCCGCGTGTTCCCCTACATCTTCCCGCTCTCGCTCAACCCGTACAGCGAGGTCAGCGCGATCATCAACTACGTCGGCGAGCGTGAAGGTGGCCTGGAGAAGCTCAAGGGCCAGAAGATCGTCACGCTCTACCACGGCTCGCCGTACGGCAAGGAGACCACGCCGATCCTCGACCTGCTCGCCAAGAAGTACGGCTTCGAGGTGGTGCACATCGAGGTGCCGCACCCCGGCAACGAGCAGCAGGCGCAGTGGCTGCAGATCAAGCAGCTGAAGCCGAGCTGGGTGATCCTGCGCGGCTGGGGCGTGATGAACCCGGTGGCGCTCAAGACCGCGCAGAAGGTCGGCTTCCCGACCGATCACGTGATCGGCAACATCTGGAGCAACTCGGAAGAAGACGTGCGGCCGGCTGGCGAGGCGGGCAAGGGCTTCCTCTCGATCACCACCCACCCGTCGGGCCGCGAGTTTCCCGTGCTGCAGCAGATCGACCAGTACGTGCTGCAGAAGGGCAAGGGCAACATGGAGGATCCCAAGCGCGTCGGCTCGGTCTACTACAACCTGGGCGTCGTCAACGGCATCCTCAACGTCGAGGCGCTGCGCGTCGCGCAGAAGAAGTTCGGCAACCGCCCGCTCAGCGGCGAGGAAGTGCGCTGGGGCTTCGAGAACATCGACATCGGCGAGGAGCGGCTGAAGGAGCTCGGCGCGCTGGGCCTGATGCAGCCGATCAAGCTCTCTTGCGCGGATCACGAGGGCGGCGGCGCGATCAAGCTGCAGCAGTGGGACGGCCAGAAGTGGGTGCTGGTCAGCGACTGGATCCGCGCCGACCGCGCGCTGTTGCGCCCGATCATCGAGGATTCCGCGGCCAAGTACGCCAAGGAGAAGAACCTCACCATCCGCGACTGCGCGAAGGAGATCTGAGGTGCTCGCGATCGACCAGCTGGAAGTGGTGTACGAGGGCATCATCGTGGCGCTGCGCGGCGTGACGCTGCGTGTTCCGCGCGGAGAGATCGTCGCGTTGCTCGGTGCCAACGGGGCCGGCAAGACCACCACGCTCAAGGCCGCCGCCGGTCTGCTGCCCGCCGAGCGCGGCGCGATCACGCGCGGCTCGATCATGCTGGACGATCGCGACGCCACGTACGACGCGCCGCGCGAGCGGGTACGTCGCGGCGTGGTGCAGGTGCTCGAGGGCCGGCGCTGCTTCGCGCAGCTCACCGTCGAGGAGAACCTGCGTGCCGCCGGCCGCGATCCGCGCGCGTTGGAGCGCGTCTACGCCTACTTTCCCAGGCTCGCCGAGAAGCGACGCCTGCAGGCCGGCTACACCTCCGGAGGCGAGCAGCAGATGCTGGCGATCGGACGTGCGCTGATGACCTCGCCCAGGCTGCTGTTGCTCGACGAGCCCTCGATGGGTCTGGCGCCACGGATCGTGGCCTCGATCTTCGAGATCGTGGCCGCACTCAACCGCGATCAGGGCACCACCATCTTGCTCGCGGAGCAGAACGCGACGCTGGCGCTGAAGTACGCGCACCACGGCTACCTGCTGGAGAACGGACGTGTGGTCGCGAGCGGGAGCGCGGCCGAGCTGCGCGCCCGCGAGGACGTGCGCTCTTTCTACCTCGGCATCGACCGCCACGAGTCCCGCGCGGTCTAGCTCCTCTCCATACCCCTGACTGTCTGCAGACGCGTGTGCACGCGCCTGACGGCACCGCTTTGTCTCGAAAGGACCCCAATCGTGCTTCGCTACATCATCTTCGTGTGCCTCGCGTTCAGCCTGCCCGCCCTCGCGCAAGAGGAGGTGCCCAGCCCCGAGCCCGTGGTGCCAGTGCCCACCGTGGAGCCGGTGATCGTGGAGGACACGCGCCTGCCCTCGCTGCAGCGCCCGCCCGCGATCATCGGAGGCACACCGCCCCCCGCACCCGCTGCGTCGCCACCCGCACCGCCGGACAACACCACCAACAAACCCGAGCCGGAGATCGCGACGCCCGAGCCAGGCCCCGCCAGCCTGAGCATCGGCGCCGGCGTGGTCCTCTGGTACTATCAGCCGCTGCTCGACGGCGTGAAGAACAAGTTCGAGACCTTCTACGCGCGGCTCACGATCGATGGAAAGCGCGGCATCTGGGGCGTGCACCTGGAGCCTCGCTTCCGCGACACCAAGCAGCGCGGCTTCGAGGACGGCCCGGTGTTCCTGCAGGAGGCGTACGTCTCGGCGGCGCCGGGTCCCTTCACGATCAAGGTCGGCAAGTCGTACAGCATGCTCGGCCTGTTCTGGGACAACTCCTTCTACGGCAACGTGCAGGTCTACGACGGCCTCAAGCTGTCGCCCGACTACGGCGTCAGCATCGCGGGCAACCACAAGCTCGGCGACGTGTTCAAGCTCGGCTACACGCTGCAGTACTTCGTCATCGACGGGCGCACGAACGTGTCGCTCGCCAACCGCGACATCCTGTCGGTGCCCGAGGCGCGCCGTCGCAACGCGCTGGTCGCGCGCATCGATCCGGAGCTCGACTTCGGCGGCACCAACTCGCTGCGCTTCGGCGTCTCGGGGCAGCTGTTCGAGGCGGACCTGCCGGTGGCGGACCCGACCGTGCTGCGCGCGGCGGTCGACGCCAAGCTCACCTACAACGGCTTCGGCCTGTGGGGCGAGTACCTGTTCCAGCACGGCCGCCACGTCACCGACTATCCACTCGCCGGCACGCCGGCCGCTCCAGGTCGCGCGTCGGACCGCAACCACTACGCGCTGCTCGGCGGCGAGTACAGCTACAGCTTCCTCGTGGCGCGGTTCAACTTCAGCTACGTCAACTACACCCAGCGCGACGTCAGCGAGACGTTCTACGTGCCGGCGCTCGGCTTCAAGCCGATCGGCGAGCTGCTGTTGCTGGCGGAGTACGTGCACTGGCGCCGGCACGATCCGGGCGACGTCAATAGCTTCGTAGATCGAAGCCTGAACGTGACAGCGCAGGGCTTCTTCTGAACGTCAGCGCCTTGCAGCGCAGCGCGGGCTTCTCGATGCACTGCCACGACAGCCAGCCGGCCAGCAACGCCAGCGGCGTGACGATCATCGCCAGCGCCCACCAGCGCAGGCCCGGGTGGTGCGCGACGATCAGCTGCGACAGCGGGTACCCCCACAGGTACAGGCCGTACGAGATGTCCGAGCGCGGGCGCGGCAACGCGGGCACGCCGAGGCACAGGTAGAGCACCAGGTACGGCAGCACCGTGCGCTGCGCGATCAGCATGTAGCCCGCGTGGCAGAGCCATGCCGTGGCCAGCGCGCACGCGAGCGCCACCCCGGCCCGCATCGGCACGCGCCACAGATAGAGGGCGGCCCCGGCGAGGAACGCCGCACCGACATCGAGGTGCGCGTTGGGATCGGGCAGCTTGTCCGCGGTCCCGGGCGCGCCGGGATGCAGCACCAGCGACGCCAGCACCAGCACGTAGAGCGCGAGTACCACCTCCCGACGCAGCGCGCCGAGCAGACCCAGCAGCAGCACCAGTCCGTACAGCTCGACCTCGTACTTGAGTGTCCAGATCGAGCCGTTGATGCCGAGTGTCGGGTTGTCGCTCCACACGCCGGGCAGCTCGTTGAGCCAGCCGCTATAGAAGCTGCCCTGCACGAGCAGGTACCGGTACGGCTCCGACGACGTGATGTACGAGCGCAGCGGCAGCGTGGTCTCCAGCGGCCCCAACACCAGCGCACACGCGAACAGCACCGCGAGCAGCCCCGGCATGATGCGCAGCACGCGTGCGCGCACGTAGCTCCACGGCGACGACGCGCGCTCGAAGCTGCGCGTGATCAGGTAGCCGCTGATGCTGAAGAACACGAACACCGCGACCGTGCCGGTGGTGGTCTGACCACCGCTCCAGCGGAACATCAGCTCGTTGCGCTCCGAGCCCTGCGTGAGCGGCACCGTGTGGGACCAGAGCACGGACAGCGCCGCGAGCAGGCGCAGAGAGTCGAAGTTGTTGTCGCGCTCGACCGGGGCGCGCTCCGCGGACTCTCGCGACGGGTACATCGCCGCCATCATGCCCCTTGCCCTCACCATCGTCAAGTATGACTGGACAGCGATTTTCGGCAAATGCCGGCAAATCCTGCCTCTCACCGTGAGGCTGCGATCTATCGTCCAGTAAAGCTTCATCGCGGCGCGGCGTGCTTTGTCGACCGCGACGGGGGATGGCTCCCGTATCCTTGGGAACGGCGATGTTGGTCTTGGGGGACGACCGGTTCGAGCTGCGGCGCCTGATCGGGGAGGGCAGCTACGGCGAGGTGTACGAAGCGTTCGACTTCGCCTCCGACCGGCGCGTGGCCGTGAAGCTGATGGTCCAGACCGGGCGCGCCGCGGACGCTCGCTTCGCGCGCGAGGTCGCGCTGCTGGCGGAGCTCGATCATCCGCACATCGTTCGCTACCTGGCGCATGGCCAGACGCCCGGCGGCCAGAGCTACCTGGTGATGGAGTGGCTGCAGGGCGAGCCGCTCGATCTACGCCTGCGTCGCAAGCAGATGGAGCTCGACGAGGTGTTGGCGCTGGCGCGCTCCGTGGCGTCCGGCCTCGGCTACGCCGCGGCCAGGGGCATCACGCACCGCGACATCAAGCCCGGCAACCTGTACCTGATCGAGCGCGACTGCGCGGCGAGCAAGATCCTCGACCTCGGGCTCGCTCGGCACACGCTCGACCAGCAGCTCACGCGCACCGGCGCGCTGGTGGGCACGCCGCTGTACATGTCGCCCGAGCAGGCGCGCGGCGCACGCGACATCGATCCGCGCAGCGACGTGTTCTCGCTCGGCAGCGTGCTCTACGAGTGCCTGTGCATCGACCGCCCGTTCGAGGGCGCGCATCCGATGGCGACGCTGGCCAAGATCTGCATGGAAGAGCCGGTGCCCATCGAGGTGAACGCGCCCATGGTGCCGGCGCGCCTGGCCGCGCTGGTGCACGCGATGCTGCACAAGGACCGCGAGCAGCGGCCGAGCTACGCGACGTTGACGCAGGAGCTCGACGCGATCGCACGGGGTGCCCCGGCGCCGGGCGCGCAGACCCGCTCGCTGCGCAGCAAGAGCGAGCAGCGCGTGCTGTGCGCCGTGTTCGTGGGCGCTGGCGCGGAGCTGGACCCCAAGCGCTTTGGCGGTGCACGCCACGAGCAGCTGCTCGATGGCTCGCACATCCTGCTGTTCGACGCGCACGCCAACGCGCTCGACCAGGCGCTGCGTTGTGCCCGCTGCGCGCTCTCCCTCGGCACCTCGGCCGCGGTCGCCGTGTGCACCGGCAAAGCGCGCGTTGGCGACGGTGGCCCGTTGCTCGGCGAGCTGCTGGAGCGCGGCGTCGAGCTGCTTCTGCAGACGGCGCCGGGTACCATCCGCGTCGACGCGGACAGTGAGGCGCTGCTGGCGGCGCGCTTCGAGCTGGGCGCGGATCACACGCTGCTGCGCGAGCGCAGCGCGGGGGAAGCGCCGCGCACCCTGCTCGGCCAGCCTACCCGCTTCGTCGGTCGCGATCGCGAGCTCGCGCAGCTGACGTTGAGCTTCCGCGACTGTGTCGAAGAGCAGGTCGCCCGCGCCGTGCTGGTGAGCGCGGCCGCCGGCGCGGGCAAGTCGCGGCTGCGCCACGAGCTGGTGGAGAGCGTGCGCGGCCAGCCGGTCACGCTGCTGGTCGCGCGCGGGGATGCGATGCGCACCGGCCAGCAGCTCGGCATGCTCGCCGGCGTGTACCGCACCTGGCGAGCCGAGGGCGAGCTCGCAGGCTTGCTGCCGCCCGCGCGCGCGGCGCTGGTGGGTGCGTTCCTGGGCGAGCTGATCGGCCTGCCGTTCGACGAGGCGCGCGATCCGCAGCTGGCCGCGGCACGCCGCGATCCGGCGTTGCTGGCCGAGCGCATGCAGGAGAGCTGGCTGGAGTGGCTGCGCGCGCTGTGCGAGCGTGGACCGGTCCTGCTTTGCGTGGAGGATCTGCACTGGTCCGACCCCGCGAGCGTGCGCGCGCTGGATCAAGCGCTGCGCAACCTCGCCCAGCGACCGCTGCTGCTGGTGGCCTTCGCGCGGCCCGAGGTTCGCGAGCTCTTCCCGAACCTCTGGCTGGAGCGCGACCTCACCGAGCTGCGCTTGCCCAAGCTGACCGCGCGCCACTGCGAGCGTGTGCTGGAGAGCGTGCTGCCGAACGCTGCGGCCTCGCTGCGCCAGGCGTTGATCGAGCGCGCCGATGGCAACCCGTTCTTCCTGGAAGAGCTGGTGCGCGCGCTGCAAGCGGGTGAGACCGAGCTGCCCGACACCGTGCTCGGCGTGGTGCAGGCGCGCCTCGATCACCTGGGCGACGAGCTCAAGCAGGTGATCCGCGCGGGCAGCGTGTTCGGTGCGCAGTTCACGGCGGAGGGCGTGCGCGCGCTGCTCGGCGTGTCGCCCGCGCTGTCCGACCACCTGCGCATGTTGGTCGAGCGCGAGGTGATCTTCGCGCGCGGGGGCGACGAGTTCGGCTTCCGTCACGCGCTGATCCGCGACGCCGCCTACGAGCTGCTCGATCGCGAGCTACGCGAGACCGCCCATCGCGCCGCGGCGTCATGGCTCACGCAACGGGGCGCACCCGCCGCGGTGCTGGGCGAACACTGGGAGCGCGGCGGCATGCCGGAGCAGGCCGCACCCAGCTACCGTCAGGCCGCGCTGGAGGCGCTGGAGGCGTGCTCGTTCGAGCAGACGCTGCGCTGGGGCGAGCGCGTGCAGGCCTGTGGGGCGAGCGGCGAAGTGCTGGGCGAGACCAGCGCGGCGATGGCGCTCGCGTGCTCCTGCATGCTGCACGAGGACGACGCCGTGCGCTGGGGCGAGCTCGCCCAGTCGAACCTCGACCCGCTGCACCCAGCCTGGTGGCGCGCGGCGCAGGCGGCCACGGTCGCGGAGATGCGGCTCGATCGACCCGAGCGCGCGACGCAGCGCTTCGATCAGATGGAGACCGCGCTGCCGAGCGCGCCCATGTCGATGGAGCAGATCAGCGCGATCAGCATCGTGCTCGCGGAGTCGGAGCGGCTGCTGCATCCGACGCTGCGCGAGCGCGCCGCGGCGCTGCTGCCCAAGCAGGCACCCGAGACGCTACACGGGCGCGCGCGCGGCTACATGAACGATGCGCTGTCGTTCTACGCGCTGTCGCAAGGCCGGCGCGACGAGGCGCTGCACTACGCGCGCGCCGCCATCGAGGCGTTCCGCGCGCTGGGCGCGAAGCTGGGCTTGATCGAGGTGCTGGGCCACACCGGCTACCTGCTGTACGAGCTGGGCGCCTTCGACGAGGCCGAGTGGACGTTCCTGGAACAGCGCCAGCTGTCGCGCGACGGCACGCTGCTGGAGTACGCCTACGCCGGCTTCTACCTGGCGCTGTTGCACATGCGCCGTGGCCAGCTGCCCGAGGCCGAGCCGCTGCTGCTGGAGGCGATGCGCGCGACCGACGCGGCGCACGAGCGCGTGCACCAGCAAGAGACGCGGGCGGCGCTGGCGGAGCTGCGCATCCAGGAGGGCCGGCTCGACGACGCGCGGCAGATTGTGGACGAGGCCCTGCACATCCACGACGAGGTGCACGCGCCCGCGCTGGCCACCGTGTACGTCGCCCAGGTGCGCCTGGAGCTGGCCAGCGGTGCGCCCGAGCGTGCGCTCGCGCAGGTCGAGCGCGCCATGGCTCTGGTCGAACAGCACGGCAACCGCATCGAGGCCGCGGGCCGCTTGCACGCGCTGCACCTCGATTGCCTCCTGGCCTGCGGCAGGCGCGCCGAGGCCGAGCTGGCCAGCCAGCGTGCCAACGCCTGGCTGGAGCGCCGGCTGGCGCAGATCGCGGACCCCGGCTTGCGGGCTGGATTTGCGCGCCTGAGCGAGAACGAGCGCATCCGCGCAGCCGTCTGAGGGGCGCGATCCGGTCGCTTGCAGTAGAGTCGGCAATTCATGACCCAAGCCACCCGCGCCGGGCCCCGGCTGGAGAAAGTGCGCTACGCGCGAGCGCGCGTGACGGTCACGCGCGGGCCGGACACGGGTTCGTCCCTGGAAGCGGCCGGTCGCCTGATCACCATCGGCACCTCGCCCGAGAGCGACCTCGTGCTCACGGACGACACGGTCTCGCGCCGCCACTGTGAGATCGAGCTGTCCGAGATCGGCTTCCGTGTGCGCGACGCCGGCTCCACCAACGGCGTGCGGCTCGGCAACCAGCGCGTGTACGACGCGGCCTTCGAGGGCCAGGTGGAGCTCTCGCTCGGCGAGACCACGCTGGCGATCACGCCGCTGGCGGAGACCGAGGATCGCGAGCAGACCAACACCCAGCGCTTCGGCGATCTGCACGGCGGCTCGCGCAAGATGCGGCAGCTGTTCGCGGACCTGGAACGGCTCGCGCCCTCGCAGCTGAGTGTGCTGATCGAGGGCGAGACCGGCACCGGCAAGGACGTGGTCGCGGAGTCGATCCATCGCGCCAGCCCGCGCGCGGACGGGCCCTACGTGGTGTTCGACTGCAGCGCGGTCGCGCCGACGCTGATCGAGAGCGAGCTGTTTGGCCACGAGAAGGGCGCCTTCACCGGCGCCGCCGGAGCGCGCGCGGGCGTGTTCGAAGAGGCCGACGGCGGCACGCTGTTCCTCGACGAGATCGGCGAGCTGCCCAAGGAGCTGCAGCCCAAGCTGCTACGCGCGCTGGAGCGCCACGAGATCAAGCGCCTCGGCGGCAGCAAGACCATCTCGGTCGACGTGCGCGTGCTCGCCGCCACCAACCGCAACCTCGCCAGCGAGGTCACGCGCGGCAAGTTCCGCCAGGATCTCTACTACCGCATCGCGGCGGCCAAGGTGGCGGTGCCACCGCTGCGCGATCGGCTCGACGACATCCCGATGTTGGTCGAGCGCTTCCTGACGCTCGACAAGCACGCGCTTTCTATCCGCGCGGTGCCGGAGCAGGTGTGGCAGATGTTCGCCGCGCATCGCTGGCCGGGCAACGTGCGCGAGCTGCGCAACGCGGTGCAGCGCATGGTGATCGCCCCCGAGCTCTCGCTGCACAGCGACGAGGGCTTCGGCGCGCAGCGACCCGTCACCGAGCCGGACGTGGCCACCGTGGAGCCGCTACGCGTGGCGCGCCGCGATGCCGCGGAGGCGTTCGAGCGCAGCTACCTGGAGAGCGTGCTCAAGCGCACCGGCGGCAACGTCACGCGCGCGGCCGCCATCGCCGAGGTGTCGCGGCAGATGATTCAAAAGCTGATGCGCAAGCACGACATCACCTGAGCGCTCACGGACACGCGCGGTTGCAGGTCAGGATGTTGCCAGGGCAAGAGAGCAGCGCGCCGCCGGGGCAGTTGAGCGCGCAGTCGGAGCTGCCGCAGTAGACCAGGCAGTTGGAGGTCGCGCTGCAGCTCAGCTCCTTGCAGTTGCTGGCGCCGCGGCAGTCGAGCGCACAGGAGGTCTCACCACTGCAGTCGAGCCGGCAGTTGCTGGCGCTGCAGCCGATCTCGCAGCGGGCGCCCATGCGGCACCGCACGTCGCAGTTGCTGGCGTCGGTGCAGTCGAGCGAGCAGCTGCTGGCCTCGCACTCCAGCGCGCAGTTGCTCGCTTCTTCGCAGTCGATGCGACACTGCGCGCCGGCCCGGCAGCGTGCGTCGCACTCGCTGGCGCCGGCGCAGTCGACCAGGCACGGGCTGGGTTGCTCGCAGCGCGGCATGCACTCGCCGCCCGCGCAGCTCTGGTCGGGCGCCCTGCCCGTCCACCACGCGCCGGCGTCGATGCCTGCATCCGCGCTGCCCGCTTCCGTGATGCCCGCCTCCGTGATGCCCGCTTCCGTGATGCCCGCCTCCGCGATGCCCGCCTCGAGGCTCCCGGCCTCGAGCGTCGTGCCTGCGTCGTCGAGCGGCAGCGCGGCGTCCTCTCGCGACGGCGAGTCATACCCGAACAAGTGACAGCCCGACGCCGCCAGCACGCACCCCAGGACTCGAGCCTGCTTCCACACGTACGCGGGATCGTATCGCGACGTGCTCATGGGATGGGACGCAGATCGAGCTCGGCGAGCAGATCGTGGGCGGCATCACCGAGCAGGTCGCGCTGCATGCGCGTCGGGTCGCCAAAGAACGCGTCCGCGATCGCGCGGTCGAGGGCGCGTGTACCCAGCAGCGCCAGGGCTTCCTGCTCACTACTGACCGCCTCGGCGTAGGTCACGCGGCGCTCTTCGCCCTCGGGCTCCCGCAGGCGCGCCCGGAAGTATTGCATCGGCAGGCTGCGTATGCGGGCCTGGTGGTTCCCGGTCACCACCACCTGCAGCCGCTCGATCTGCTCGCGCGAGAGCTCACGCAGGGCGGCCTCGACGTGCTCGTGCAAGGCGTCGAGCTGCAGCGCGGTGGCGCGCTCGATCATGCGCCGCAACGAGGGGCCGGTGTCGTGCGCCAGCTGGCGCAGCGCGGCGGGCGTCAGCGGCTCCGCGCGCAGAGAGCTCGCCGAGCGCGCCAGCACGCTCTCCAGCTCACGCACCGTCTCGTCGTCGAACAGCGCGCGATCGAGCTCGCGCTCCGCCTTGCCGATCCACTGCAGCAGGGCATGCGAGCGGCCGAGCGCGTGCTCCGGAGGCTCACGGTCGAGCGCGCCCAGCGACGAGAACAGCGCCAGCGGCACGTGCGCCACTTCCTTCAGCACGTGGTACGCGCGCGGCGAGAACGACCACGCGCGCCGCTGCTCGCCGTGCAACAGCACCAGGTCGTTCGCCAGCACCACGAACACCGGCATGTCCATCGCCACTTGCGCACAAGAGCGCTCGTACGCGGCATGGAACTCGTCATCCAGCTCGTCGAGCGCGCCCCCCACGCCCGGCCGCGCCGGCGGCGTCCCCCGCGCCGCCTGCCAGACCGCCACGACCCGCGCGCGCACCGCGCGTGCAAGAGCCCACGGCTGAAGCTTTTCGACGACTGACACGCGTACTTGCAAAGGGTACGCGCGTCCTTACGGCGTGAAAGGCGTGCACCAGCCCGGGCTGTTGAGATCGAGCGGCAGGCTCTTGTAGGTGGCCAACGTCTTCGACCCAATCGAGTAGTAGGTATCGAGCCGCACGTACTCGTGCTTGTCGCCCGCCTTGCGAAAGCAGCCCACCGAGACGTCGGTCTCCGACTCGCCGAACTTGTCGAAGTCGAGCTCGCCGCTGGGACCGCTGTAGTCGATGCAGCCCATGCGCGCGGCATTCCAGGCCGCCGTGAAGCCGGCGCCGGGTTGCACCTTGAGGCCCGTCTTGCAGCTCATCTTGCGCAGACCCGTCGCCAGCTCGGCGCCCGTGGGCACCTGCTTGTCGGCGGCCGCGATCGCGTACGCGAGCAAGTACACCGCGTCGTACGCGAACTCGGCCAGGTTGCCGGGCTCGGCCCCGAAGCTGCCGCGGAACTGTCGGTACTGATCGGTGCGCCGACCGCCGGGTGTGGTCCCGATCATGCGCGTCGTCAGCTCGTACTTGGTGATCATGTCGAACGACGCCTTGGTCTGCTTGAGCTCCTCGAGGTCGCCCTCCGGCACGACGTACCAGGGACGATGAGCCGCCGTCCAGGACTGCTCGATCAGCGGCATCACGTACTGCACGAACTCGCTGGTGCCGAGGTGCAAGACGATGTGCGGCGCCGCGTCGACGATCTTCTTGGCCAGGAGCGCAGCCTGCGCGGGGTCGGACAGCGCCATGGGCGCGTACTTGGAGGGGTCGCCGTTGACCGCGTTGACGCCGTTGAAGGTGGCTGTGTAGAGCCCGAAGCCAGCGGGGTCGTCCTTCCACGGCATCGCCACCACCGGTGCCTGGTTCGCCGTCAGCACGCCCTTGTCGCGCAGCGTCTTGGTCACCAGCGCGACCACCAGCTTGAGCGCGCCACCCTGCACCACGTCGCTGGGCACCGTGCGCCACATCAGGTCGGTGTTGGGCGCGTCGAGCTCCGTGATCTCCGGGCTGGTCGCGGCCGGCGAGAACACCAGCACATTGCGCGCGACCGCCTTGCGATAAGCGCCGATGGTCACGCCGCTGAACGAGGCGCCCAGGATCGCGGGCAGCTGCAGCTCGTTCACCAGGTGCTCCCCGATCGCGTTGGGGTCGGCATCGTCCGCGCCGTGATCGCAGACCAGGATGGCGAGGTTGCGCTTGGCGCCCGCGCCCACACCGGGCAGACCACCCAGGTTGTTCTGGATCTCGTCGAGCGCGAGCTGCTCGCCCTTCAGCTGCGCCTCGCCGTAGTCCTTGCCGTTGCCGCGGATGGCGCCCATGAAGCCGACCAGGAACATGTCGTCGCTGAGCTCCGCGTCGTTGGGGTAGACGTCGGTGCACTCCTTGGTGAACAGCGGCTGGCACATGCCGTCGGGGCGGCAGAGTCCCGCCTTGCCGAGCGTGTTCGTGCACTCGCTGTTCTTCGCGCAGCCGCTCTTCACGCACATCTGGCTGGTCGTGTTGCAGGTGAAGCCGGCGCCGCGCTTGCTGGTGCACTCGTCGTTGGTGGTGCACTCGGCGGCGGGGATCTCGCCGAGCGGCATGGTGCAGACGTTGTCGGAGCACGTCATGCCGGCGCCTAGCGAGGCGCAGTCGCTGGCTTGCGTGCACTGCTGGGTGTTGTCGTCGACGATCGCGGAGCAACCGGCGAGCAGCAACGTGGCGTACAGGAGGTGGCGCATGGCGATCAAAACTCCGTCCGGTAGCCGAGGCCGCGGCCCGTGAAGGCGACGCGCTGCTCTCTCTGTGGGCGCAGCGTGAGCCACAAGCTCACGCCGGCGGCGACGGCGGTCGCGCCCAGCATCACGTCGGTGGCGAGCGCGAGTCGGTCGACCTTGTCGGCTTGATCCTCGAGCGCGGGACGCGTGGTGGCCTCGCCGCGCAGATCTTCCAGGTCGCCGTCGGCGCGCAGCGCGAACACACCGAGCAACGTGGTGGTCACGGCGAGCGCGCCGGTGGTGCCCCACACGGACGACAGCAGCAGCGTGCGGTTCGACTTCGGTGGTGGCAGCGGCGTCGGCGTCGCGAGCAACGGCTTGGGCGCCTCCACCACCGGCGGCAGCGGCGCGGCCACCGGCGCCACGTCGCGCGGCTTGAGCCACAACGACAACGTGCGCTGCTCGCCCCCCGCGAGCGTCACGCGCTGCGTCTGCACCTGGTAGTCGGGATGCCGCACCGCGACCCGACGCGTGCCGGAGTTCACCAGCAGCGCGTTGGCCAGCGGCGCCGTGCCGACCACCACGTCGTCGACCAGCACCTCCGCGCCCTGCACGTCGGTCTCGACGCCGATGCGCGCAACCCGTTGCTCGATGCGCGCCAGCTCCTTGCGCACCTGCTCGCTGCGCTGCTGCGGGATGTTGCCGCCGCCCTCGCGCAGGTAGGTCTGGAACGTGTCGACCGCGCCCGCGTAGTCCTGCAGCGCGACGCGCACCTGTCCGATGTTGAACAGCACCTTGTACGAAGGGTTGAGCTCGTACGCGCGCGTGAGCTCGGCGAGCGCGGCGTCGTACACGCCGTCCTCGTACAGCTTCACCGCGCGCTCGTAGCGCGCACGCGCTTCACTCGCCGCGTCGGCGCGCACGCCGAACGCAGGCAACAGCAATACACACGCAACCAGTAGGTACGTTCGCTTGGCCATGTTGTCTCCAGCGCGTTTCAGCGCGGCGGGTCGGCTGCCCAGGGGTCGCCCTGGTCCAGCTGGGGAGCGGTGACGCGTGGGCGCCGTGGAGGCGGCAGGTCCACGTAAGGATCACGCGGCGCGGACTCGCGCGGCGTACTGCGACGTGCACTGCGCGTGCGCGTGGGCTCCGGCGCGGAAGGCGCGGGCTCCACCTGCGTGGGCTTCACCACCTCCGGAACGGGCGGCGGCAACACCGGCGTGTGCGCCTCGATCACCGGCGCTCGCGCTTCATCCAAGGGCAAGTTGCGCGCGCCGGAGCTGCGCGACATCAGCGCCACCAGCGCGCTCACGCCCAGCACCACCACCACGGACAGCGCGCTCAGCCAGTAGATCTTGCGCGGCTTCTTCTGCAGCGCGGGCCGCAGCATCGCCGGCGTCGACTCCTGCACGGTGGGCGTCTCCACCCACGGTTCCGGCGGCTCGCTGCGCGTGGCGCCCACCATCGGCACCATGCGCGTCACGCGCGGCAGGCTCTCGTCTTCCACGGCGCCCTTGCCTGGATTGCTATCGCTCATGGCGCGCCGAATGACCTGGCTGAGCTCGCTGCGTTCGCGCGCGAACATGCGTGCGACCGCGTCACCGACCTCGCGTGCGCGCAGCTTGCTAGTCGACTCCAGGTAGTCGAGCAGGTCGTGCCGGAACGCATCCGCGTCGGGATAACGCTGCTTGGGATCGAGCTTGAGCGCGCGCTCCAGGATACGCGCCAGCTCCTCGGGCACCTCGGGCTGCACGTTGCGGATGTTGGGCAGCTCGCCGCGCACCAGCCGATGAAGCGACTCGTAGACCGAGAGGTCCGCATGCATCGGCTGTCCCGCGACCGCCTCCCACAGCAGCACGCCGACGCTGAACAGGTCGGCGCGATGATCGATCGAGCCCGAGCCGGTGACCTGCTCGGGCGGCATGTACGCGACCTTGCCCTTGACCACACCGGCACGCGTGCGGCTCGACTCCAGCGTCTTGGCGACTCCGAAGTCCACCAGCTTGGTCTGCCCGGTATACGTGATGAACACGTTCTGCGGGGAGACGTCGCGATGCACGATGTGCAGCGGCGTGCCGTCGTAGTCGGTGAGTCGGTGTGCATAGTCGAGGCCCTCGAGCACCTGACAAAGCACGAACAGTTCCATCTCCAGCGCGAAGCCCGAGCCGAGGTGGCGGGCGCGTTGCTGCACCCGGTTGAGCGGCTGGCCGTCGAGGAACTCCATCACGATGAACGGCTGCCCGTCCTCGGCGCCGACCTCGTGCGACTGCACGATGTTCGGATGATTGAGCCGCGCCGCCAGCCGAGCCTCATCCTGAAACATCTGCAGAAAGTCAGGACGCTCCTGATCGGTCAGGTCGGAGCGCATCAGCTTCAGCACCTGCAGCTTGTTGAAGCCGCCCGGTCCCTCCGCCAGCACGAGGTACACCTCCGCCATGCCCCCGCTGCCGAGGCGCGCGAGCAGACGGTATCGAGACAACATGGGGTACGGACCGGCCATCCTCAGTCCAGGATCCTTCGACGCAGCAGCAGCTTGGCCAGCTGTCTAAGCGCGGACGGTAACCCAAGCGACGCCGCCGGTCCAAGCGGGAGGGGGCGTTGACGGTCACGGCGAGGGTCGCGCGACACGAAGCCGCAAGATGCGCGCAGCCTCGGCGTAAACCGGCTCCTCGGGCGCGCCGACCGCGAGCTGTTCGTAGATCTTCGCGGCACGCGTGAGCTCACCGGCCGCGAGCAGATCACTCGCGCGGCGTGGGCTCGCGGGTCGGGTGGCCGCGTCGCGTGCACGCCTCCCCTTACGAGCACTCGCTTTCGATTCTTCCGCCGAGACCGTAGCCAGCTTCGCCGGCGCAGGCGCAGGAGTCTCAGGTTGGGACACCATCGAAGGGGCCACGACCTCG
>JBEVNG010000169.1:0-17429 GCA_040508235.1 Polyangiales bacterium
CCGCCAGCCAGGCCGCGGCGATGTCGTACACCATCGTGTGCAACTGTCGGCGGTCGTGCACCGTCGTGAGGGCGTGGTAGTCGGCGATGAAATAGAGCGAGCTTTCGTGGCTCTCCACCAGCGACATCGCCGGTTGCATCGCGCCCAGGTAGTTCCCCAGGTGGATGGTGCCCGTCGGCTTGATGCCGGTCAGTGATCGCTTGGCCACGCGTCGTCCTCGCTGTTCGTGCAGTACCGCCGTGCGGGCGTCCCGCCTCGGCTACAGCCGCAGATAGCAGAACGTATCGGCCTGGCTAGCACTGCGATACACTTGGAGATCGGTGCGCAATTTCGTCGAATGGCTGCAGTCGATCGAGCTCCCGCGGCGAACCCGCAACGGAGTCGGTGACGCGGCGCAGGTCCCGGATGTGCTCGCGTTCGGCGAGCTCAACGTCGTGTACCAGCCGATCGTCGACTTCAAGCGTCACGGCATCTTTGCGTACGAAGCGCTGGTGCGCAGTACGTCGCCCCATTTCCAGGGTCCCCCGTCGCTGTTCACGGAGGCGATCCGCAGCCGCTACTGTGGAGCGCTCGGGCGTGCGGTCCGCGAGATCACGGTCGAGCGCGCGCCGCCGTATCCGCTGTTCGTAAACATCCACCCCAACGAGTTCGACGCGGGCTGGCTGGTGCAGCCCGACGACCCGATCTTCCACCACGAGCACCCGGTCTACCTGGAGATCACCGAGTCCGTGCCGCTGAGCCACTTCTCGCTCTGCCACGGTGTGCTGGCCGAGGTGCGCAACCGCGGTGTGCTGCTCGCCGTCGACGACCTCGGCGCGGGCTACTCGAACCTCAAGTACATCGCGGACCTCTCGCCGCAGGTGGTGAAGCTCGATCGCGGCCTGATCGTGAACCTGCAGAAGGGCTCGCGACAGCAGCGCCTGGTGCGCTCGATGGTGCGCCTGTGCGAGGACCTCGGGACCAAGGTCGTGTGCGAGGGCATCGAGACCGAGCAAGAGGCGGAGGCCGTGATCGACACCGGCGCGCACTACGGCCAGGGCTACTACTTCGCGCGGCCGTCGTTTCCGGCGCCGGGCGTCAGCATCCGTATCTAGCCAGCGCGCGCTGCACGCCGCTCAGGTACGAGCCGCCGAACAGGCGCACGTGCACCAGCAGCGGGAACAGCTGGTAGAGCGGCACGCGCTGATCGTGGCCGGGTAGCCGTGGGTAGACCTCGTCGTAGGCCGCGAAGAAGCTGGCTGAGGGCGAGCCGAACAGCTGCAGCATCGCGAGATCGATCTCGCGCGCGCCTCCGTACACCGCGGGATCGATCAGCATCGGCTCGCCCGTGGACGTGGTGTGCACGTTGCCGCTCCACAGATCGCCGTGCAGGCGCGCGGGCGGCTCCGGCGGGATCAGCTGATCGAGTTTCGCGAACAACGTATCGAAGCGTCGTCGAAGTGCGGCCTCGAGCTCCGTGAGCATCGGCTCGATGCGACGCGCGCGATAGAACGTCGCGAAGCTCTCCGCGGGCGTGTTGTCTTGCGGCAGGTTGGCGATGTAGTTGTCGCGCACGAAGCCGAACGAGGGTGCACCGAACCGATGCAGCTTCGCGAGCCCACGACCCAGCTCGACCTCGAAGTCGCGGGTACGCGCGCCCGGAGCGACGTACTCGAGCACCAGGAACTGCTCGCTCACCGCGATCACGGCGGGGCAGGGCAGCACCTTGGCCTCCGCCAGCCACGCCAACCCCTCCGCTTCGCACGCGTACATGTTCGGCGGCGCATCAGCGCGCGTCTTCACGAAGAAACGGCCGGACGCCGTCTCCGCCAGGTACGCGTCGTTGATGTCGCCGCCGCCGATCGGCTGCAGCGAGCGCACGGTCGAGCCCAGCAGCTGCGAGAGAGCCTCACTGGGTACGGAGCGTGCCGTATGATTGCGATCATGCTCCGTCATGGCTCGCGTACGCTTACCTCGTCGTCGTTCGGCCTGCACCTCGGCATGCGCGGCCTCTGCCGGATCCTGTGGATCCTGGCTGCAGGCAGTCCACTCGCCGGCTGCGGGTGCAACGACATCGGTTGCCCGAGCGGAGTCATCGTCGAGGCCGATTCCTCCGTGCGGCAGTTGACGCTGGAGACACCCACGGGCGCCATTGATTGCCCCTCGACGACCGGAGCGTGCTCGCGCGTGGCCCTCGACGACGGCCGCGTCGAGTTCATGTTCCACGTGGTGCCCACGTCGGTCGTCGAAGTGCGCGCCAAGGACGCTGCCGGCGCCACCGTGTTCGAGGGCGCGCTCTCCCTCGCCGTGGAACAGGTCGAGGTCGGTCCTGACGCCTGCGAGAGCGAGTGTGCGCAGGGGCGTGGAACACTTCCGCGCTGATCAGAGCTCGTACTCGCGGCGCACGTGCGCGAGCAAGCCGGTGCAGGCGCGCTGGCAGATCGCGAACACCTCCTCGAAGCCCGCCTGATCGCCGTAGTACGGATCCGGCACGGACGCGTCGGGGCCCGCATCGGGCTCGAAGTCGCGCAGCAGCAACACCTTCGCACGCGAAGCATCGTCGGGCGCGAGCCGCAGCAGGTCGTCACGATTGTTCGTGTCCATCGCCAGCACCAGGTCGAAGCGGGCGAAGTCGTCGCGCTGGAACTGGCGCGCGCGTGAGGGCAGCTCCAC
This sequence comes from Polyangiales bacterium, assembly GCA_040508235.1. Lineage (GTDB taxonomy): Bacteria > Myxococcota_A > Polyangia > Polyangiales > DASUME01 > DASUME01. The sequence goes on from JBEVNG010000169.1 coordinate 2,653, forward strand.
GCCGTGCAGCTTGGCGGTCGCGATCGTGCGCCGGTCCGGCCGCTCACCCACGTGGTACGCGGCGGTGCCCGCGCTGTCGACCGTCAGTGCGCGCTCCAGTCCTTCGAGCCGGACGTGGTGCGCCATCACGCCCTCCGCGGTGGGCGAGCGGCAGATGTTTCCCAAGCAGACGAAGCACAGCCTGACCATGCCGCACTCTACCTCGTGATCCGCCCTACGCTCGCGCCAGCTTGTGCCAGCGCGACGTGGGCGCCCATGCCCGACACACCGCGAAACCGCGCAAAACCAGCGCTTTCGTGGCTGGTACGCTCCGTGCTGAGCATGCCGCGGAGGTCCACGATGGCCCGGCTCGGCTCGCTTACGTTCTCCTTACTCGGTCTCTGCCTGTTCGCTTGCGACACCACCAGCGGCGCGGAGTCCACCGATCCTGACGGCGGCACGCCGCGCAAGATGCCGAAGGTCGGCGACAGCGTCGGGGGCGGCAAGGTCACCGAGGTGACGAGCAGGGGTGGCGACACCGGCTGCTACGCGGTCACGGTCGAGACCGCGCCCGCCTGGACGTGCTCGGCGGAGCAGATCGCGCAGGCCAGCAAGGGCTGGTACGACACGGACTCGACCAAGGTGCCCGACGTCGGCGTGAGCACGCCGGCGCTGCGCGTGAGCGACTGCAAGAGCCTCGCGGCGCTGCGTCGGCCGGCGCTCAAGAGCACGCAGCGTGCTTCGCTCGCGAGCCAGCGTCAGGCGTTGCTGCGCAACTGCTTGCCGACCGCGCAGGTCAGCTACTTCGATGGCTCCGGCGCGCCGCGCGGAAGCTGCGGCTTCGCAGGCGGCGGCTTGAGGGACGCAGCCGTCTCCGCGGCCAGACCCACGCAGAACGACTCCGACCCCGGCGCGGGCGCGCAGCAGTACTCGACCACCAACACGCAGGTCGCGGACGTCGACGAAGCGGACTTCGTGAAGAACGACGCGGGCTATGTGTACGTGCTGTCCGCGAAGGGCCTGCAGGTGTTCGACGCCTGGCCCGCGGCCGACACGCACGAGCTCGCCAGCGTGGCGATCGAGGGCTCGCCCACGCGCATGTTCCTCGCCGAGAACAAGCTGGTCGTCTACGCCCGCACGCCCGGCTCCAGCAGCTCTCCGTCGGCTGCCGCGAGCTGCACGTACGGCTACGGCTGCCGCGCGCAGGCGGAGCCCGGCGGGACGCTGGTGCAGGTGTTCGACGTCAGCACGCCGGCCGCGCCGCGCGAGCTGGGTCGCTACGAGCTGTCCGGTGGCTACGTGTCCTCGCGCCGCGTCGGCAACTTCGTCTACACGGTGGTCGCGGACGAGGGACTCGGCACGGCGCCCGGCGTCGACCTGAGCCTGTCGGTCTCGAACCCGGCGCAGCTCGACGTCCTGTTCGAGCAGAGGACGCGCGACGCGGACGCGGTGGTCGACGGCCTCGCGGACGAATACTTCTTGCCCTGGCTGCGCGTGCAGAGCGGACAGCTGGCGCAGACCACCCCCGTGGGCTGCTCGGGAGGCATGGTGGCGCAGGCCGCGAGCGGCGCCAGCTTCACGTCGCTGGTCTCGTTCGACCTCACCACGCTCGGCGCGCCGCGGCGCACGCTGGTCGCCAGCAAGCCGGGCTTTGTCTACGCCTCGGGCAAGGCGCTCTACCTCGCGACCGATGGCGACAGCGGCTCCGACGAGCGCACCTTCTACAGCCGCGCCGCCGACGAGCGCAGCAGCATGCACAAGTTCGTGCTCGACGGCGTCGACACCCGCTACGTCGGCAGCACGCTGATCCCCGGCCATGTGCTCAACCAGTTCAGCATGGACGAGCGCGATGGCGTGCTGCGCGTGGCGACCAGCAGCGGCTGGGTCGGCACGCCCGGCGTCTCCAGCAACGTGGTCACGCTCGCGGAGCAGGGCGGCGGCCTCGCCATCGTGGGCAAGCTGCAGGGCCTCGCACCCGAGGAAGACATCCGCTCCGTGCGCTTCGACGGCGAGCGCGCCTTCGTGGTGACCTTCAAGAAGACCGATCCGCTCTATGCGATCGACCTGCTGAACCCGGCGCAGCCGCGCGTGCTCGGCGAGCTCAAGATCCCGGGCTTCTCCACCTACATGCACCCGATGGATCGCGATCACGTGCTGGCGATCGGCTTCGACGCCGACGACCACGTCGACTTCGCGTTCTTCAACGGCATCCAGCTGCAGATCTTCGACGTCAGCGACCTGAGCCATCCGAAGCTCCAGCACAAGACGGTGATCGGCACCCGCGGCTCCGCGTCCGAGGCGCTGACCAACCACCTCGCGTTCAACTACTTCGCGGCCAAGGGGCTGCTGGCCCTGCCGATGACGGTCTGCGACGGCGGTGGAGACGGCCGCTACGCCGACAAGCTGACCTTCAGCGGCCTGATGGTGTTCGACGTCTCGCTCGACAAGGGCATCGTCGAGCGCGGCCGCATGCCGTTCGTCGACCCGTCGTCGTACTCCGCCTACGGCTGCTCGCAGTGGTGGACCGAGTCCAAGTCGGACGTCAAGCGCAGCATCATCATGGACGACTACGTGGTCGGCATCAGCGACTCGCAGTACCAGGTCGCCGGGCTCCCCAAGCTCGACACGGTGCTCAAGAGCCTGCCGGTCGGCCGCTGAACGGACCACGGAGGGAGCTTCATGACTCGGCTCGACGCACTCGGCTTTGCCTCGCAGCACTCGGCACGGTCGCCGCGATCGCGAGCCCGGGCGACGTGCTCAAGAGCATTCCCCTCGGCAACTGAGCCGCGCGTGGTATCCCTGCGCGCGTGTTGGCGGACGACGAGCGCGGCAAGGTCATCCTGGCGGACAACCTCACGGTGTTGAGCGCGCTGCCGGACGCGTCGGTCGACCTCGTGTACATCGACCCGCCGTTCAACACCGGCAAGACCCAGAAGCGCGTCTCGATGCGCACCGAGCGCGACCCCGACGGCGACCGCACCGGCTTCGCGGGCCAGCGCTACCGCACCGAGCGCGTCGGCGAGCTGAGCTACCGCGACGCGTTCGACGACTACCTCGGCTTCCTCGCCCCGCGCATCGAGCACACCCGGCGTGTGCTCAAGCCGAGCGGCAGCCTGTACTTCCACATCGACTACCGCGAGGTGCACTACTGCAAGCTGCTGCTCGACAGCATCTTCGGCCGCGAGTGCTTCCTCAACGAGATCATCTGGGCCTACGACTACGGCGCGCGCACCACCAAGCGCTGGCCCGCCAAGCACGACAACATCTTGTTCTACGCGCGCGATCCTTCGCTGTACCACTTCGACACCAGCGAGGTGGACCGCATCCCGTACCTCGCGCCGGCGCTGGTGGGCGCGGAGAAGGCCGAGCGCGGCAAGCTGCCCACCGACACCTGGTGGCACACGATCGTCAGCCCCACCGGCAAGGAGAAGCTCGGCTACCCGACGCAGAAGCCGCTGGGCATCCTGGAGCGCATCGTGCGTGCGTCCTGCCCGCGCGGCGGCCTGGTGCTCGACTTCTTCGCGGGCAGCGGCACGGCCGGTGCTGCCGCGCTGCGCTGCGATCGCCGGTTCTTGATGGTCGACAGCAGCCTAGACGCCTACGCCGTGATGCAACGCCGGTTCGCGAACGAAGCCGGCGTCGCGTTCGACATCACTTGATGTTGGTCTCGTTCGACATCGCGGAGACCAGCAGCGGGCGCCAGCGCGTGTCGCCCTCGAGGTAGACCTTCTGGAACGCGAGGCCGATCTGGCCCGAGCGTCCGCTGCCCGCGCCAGGCTGTCCGGCGTGGCCGCTGGTCACGGTCACGCGCATCTTCGGCACGTCGTTGCTGATGCCGGCGTAGAGGCCGTTGCCGTGCGAGGCGCAGGAGGCGATGGTGTCGGACGAGCCGCAGATCACCAGCGTGGGAACGTCGACGCCGGAGCGCACCGGACCCCACGGCATGATCGCGACGCTGCTCTTCAGATCTTCGCCATCGCGCGACGCGTAGCTGGTGCCGCCGCCGCCCATCGAGAAGCCGGAGGTGCCGTAGCGACCCGCGAGCTTGCCCTCGAGCGGGCTGCCGCTCTTCTCGTTCTCGGTCTTGAACGCCGCCACACCCGTCAGCAGCTTCATGCCGCGCGTGTTGGGCTGATCGCCGCCGGTGGTGTTCACGATCATGGTGACGATGCCCCACGACGCGTAGAGCGGGCCCCAGTTGCCGGTCTGCGAGAAGCCGCAGCCGCCGCTACCGCCGAAGCCGTCCGAGACCGTGACCGCGGCAAACGGCGGCTCGGCGTCGGTCGGGTAGTGGATGCAGCCGGCGCCGACCGAGTAGCTCGCGGTCTTGTACGGGCCGTTCATCGAGGTCAGCTGCGAGGGCACGTCGCCGTGGCAGACGCAGTCGCCGTCGTCGCAACACTCGCCGTTGCCGCCGCCGCCGCCGCCGCCATCGGTCTGCGGCTTGGCGGCATCCGCGCCACCGTCGGCCGTGCTGGTCGGGGGCGTGTTGCCGGCGTCGTCGACATCATCGGGGTCATCGACCGGCGGCGTGGTGCCGGTGTCCGGACGGCTGGCATCGAGGCGCGGGCGCGACGCATCCGGCTTGGCGGCCGTCTCGTCGTCATCGGGCTCCGCGGGCGGATCTTCATCTTCGTCCGCCGTCGCGTTGTCCGTCTCGCGCACAGTTTGGGGTTCATCGCTGCAGGCCGAGAGGACGAGCAACGCGCTGAAGCTGAGGGGGAACAGGAAGCGAACTGACATGAACGGTACCTCGCCGAGGGGCTCGCCGCTGAGCGCGGGCACGAGCGAATCGACTGACGCATCGCACGGTGAGGCTGGATTCCACAACGTCGTCGAATGACCCAACGTGCGAATTAAGGCCAAGTTCTGTCGTTTTCGACTGGTGGTGCATCGAGCTATCCGCGCGCGTCAGTCACGCGACGATGTGGCTCTGCCTTTTGCAGCGCGAGCGGTTTCACCGCGCGGGCGCACCTCCGCAGCAGCGATCCCCCGCGTGGCAGCGCGGGAGAAGTTGCTCGGATGCGTCGCGACGGCGCGCGAACCGCTCGCGCTCAGGCGTGGACGACGGGAGCGCTCGAATGCGAAGCCAGGTACTCGCGCATCACGGCGGCCTCGGCCTCGATCATGCGCTTGGCTTCCTTGGCGAGCAGCTGCTCGATCATGCCGGTGAACGGGCGCGCGAGCAGCGGCAGGTCGTGCACCTTGATCTCGCAGCGCGCGACCCGGCGCGTCTTGCCGTTGCCGAGCGACTCGAGGCGAACCTCGCCGCGGTTGATCAGGCGGCGCGCGATCTTGTCGGTCAGCGGCACGTTGTTCACCGAGAGCTTGCGCTGGCTGCGGTCGTACGTGCTCTCCTCGACCAGCTCGAACCACTCTGGCGGGACGTTCTTGTTGCCGATCTTGTCGAACGCGGGCTTGGGCGCGAGGAACACCTTGCGCGTGATGTGAAGACCGTCGTCCTCGAACGAGCGCACCGCGTGCTGGTTGAGCAGGTCGCGCTCCAGCAAGAAGGTGGCGTACTGCGGGTGGAACATCGCTGCCTCGACCGCTTCCACGGGGGCATCGAAGACGTGCTCGACTTCGAAGTTCATCGCCGAAAACCTACCACGTGCTCCAAGCTGCGAGAAGCACGCTCCAGCGCGTCGGTCAGCCACCGCTCAAGTGCTTGCGTCCGCGGTGCTGTCGCTCGCTTCGGGCTCGCTCTCGAGGTTGCCGAATAGGAAGGCACTCAACGAATCCTCGCCCTCGGGCAGGCACTCGAAGCGAACACCCAGGCCCGGACGGTCGCCTTCGTGCGCATCGACACGGCGCACTACCTTGGCGTCGGCGATCACGGTCTCGCTGCCCGGCAGTCGAAGCGTCACGCGCACCGCCACGCCGGGCGGCATCGGTAGCGCCGTGCGCAGGAACAATCCACCGCGACCGAGGTCGACCGTGGTCCCGAAGATGGTGACCTGCTCGTGCTCCAGCCAGCAGCCACAGCGAACCGCCACGCGACGATAGGCGCGCGGCTTCCGCCGGACTCTTGCCGAGCCAGACGGTCCGTTCAGACGCAGGGGTTCGCTCGCCGTGACGGTCACAGATTCTCCATATGAGTCACGAAGCCGGTGTGTGTCAACATCGGTTCTGTGATCCTCCTGCCTACGTCGCGCCCTTCGTCCCCCCGGGTGCGCCGTCTGCCATCGAGTACGTAGACGCTCGATTGCGTCTCCGCAGGTGCTCTGTTAGGGACCGTTCTCGTGTTTTTTCGCGCGGCCTCCAACTTTCTCGCACAACTGGCGCGCCTCCTCGGTCTGGGGCAGCTCACAGGTTGCGACCGCGAGGGCCGCGTCCGCGCCGAAGCGCGCACGTTCCTCGCGCTATACGAGGCGACCGACCACCGCGCGCCCATCCCCGAGCGGGAGCGCAAGGTGAAGCAGATGGAGCAGCTCGCGCTGAGCGAGCCGGCCGTCAGCGCGGCGCGCGATGAGTGTGTCGCGGCGCACAAGGTGCTCATCGAAGCCGAGCGTCAGAACGAGCACGCCTCCGTGGAGCTCGACAAGGCGCTCGCCGCGCAGCCCAAGGGCGACGTGCTGCCTCCGGAGCAGATCGCGCGCATTCGCCTGGAGATCCAGGTGGCGGAGGGATCGTTGACCAACGCCCGCGGGCGCTTCGAGCACTGCGAGACGCAGGCCCGCAGCCTCGATCTGCGCTTCGGGGAGCGCTGACCGCGCCCTTGGTGCAGACTGGTTGGCTCGCATGAAACGATTCGCCGTCTGGTCGCTGCTCTCCCTCTCCCTCGCCTGCGGCAACCCGGACCCTGGCTCGAACGCGGCCAGGGCCATCGCGGAGAAGTCCGCGAGCCTCGGGGAGGCGGTTCGCCCGCCCTTCGAGGTGAAGGGCGATGCCGAGGGCTTGCTGCTGGTCTGGTACGACGAGCAGGGCGACGCGCACTCGGCCAACAAGCGCTCCGAGGTGCCCGAGGCGCACCGTCAGCGCGTGCGTGTCGACGCCCTGGAGCTGGCGCCCGAGCAGCGGCTCGATCCGGCGTTCGTGTTCGTCGCGGACATGCGCGCGCCCGCGCAGGATGGGCAGTACGCGGTGCGCAAGGTCGAGCGTGATGCGCTGGAGGCGTCGCTGGTCAGCGCGCGTCCGGAGCAGGCCGCCGCCAGCGCCAGCCACGACGTGATCATCTACGGCGCGAGCTGGTGTGGAGCCTGCAAACAGGCGCGCCAGTGGTTCGAGCACAAGGGTGTTCCGTTCGTCGAGAAGGACATCGAGAAGGAGCCCGGCGCGCGCGGCGAGATGATGGCCAAGGCCAAGGCGCAGGGCGTGAACACCGGCGGCATCCCGGTGATCGACGTGAAGGGCACGCTCGTGGGCGGCTTCAACGCCGCGCGCATCGATCAGCTGCTCGCCACGAACTAACGGTCACCGAACGCACACGCTGCGGGTGCAGCTTTGCAGTGCGCGCCAAACGCCGTGCCGTGCATGACGTGCACGCGCGTTGGCGATGGCTTTCGCGATCGATCCCGGGTACCGATCTCGATCGTATGACGCGCAGCACACTTGGCTTGGTTTGCGGGGTCTTGCTCCTCGCGTGCGGCTCCGACTCCGACAAGGTGGTGAGTGGTAGCGACGACTCGCCGGGCGCGTCCAGCCGTGACGCCAGCACGCGCGACGCGGGCAGGCGCGATGCGGCCTCGGGCTCCGGCGGCAGGCGAGACGCCAGCAGCGGTGGGGGCGGCGGTGGCGGCTCCTGCGAGACGCAGAACATCACCGCGCGCGCGAACCCGCCCGACATCCTGATCGTGCTCGACCGCTCGCTCAGCATGCAGCTCAGCTTCCGCTGGGCGCCGTCGACCGCGGCCACCAAGATGCTCACGAGCGAGTACGAGAACGTCGTGCAGTTCGGCCTGATGACGTTCCCGAGCGGAAACAGCATCTGCGATCCGGGCCAGCTCGACGTGCCGGTCGCGCCGACGAACGCGAGCGCCATCAACAGCTACATCGACATGACGCTGCCCACCGGCTTCACGCCTACGGCGGAGACGCTGAAGAAGGCACTCGAGGTGCTGGGCGATCGCAAGGTCGTGGCCGACTCGGTGCCGACGCCCGCCAACGTGCTGCTGGTGACGGACGGCGAGCCGCAGTGCCCAGGAGGGCCCGACCAGCGCCAGGGCTCGATCGATGCGGTGACCGCGCTCGCGGATGCCGGCATCAAGACGTACGTCGTCGGCTACGACCTCGCCGGTGGCGGGGACCTGATGAACCAGCTGGCGCAGGTCGGCGGTACCGATCGCTACTACGAAGTCCAGAACCAGCAGGACCTCAGCGCCGCGTTCGCGGAGATCACCAAGGACATCGTGCGCTGCGAGTACGAGCTGGCCGAGGAGCCGGACGACCCCAGCTACGTGCGCGTCACCATCGACGGCGAGACGGTGGAGCTGAACGCGGCCGACGGCTGGCTGCTGGATGGCAAGAAGATCACGCTGCAGTCGGGCTCGTGCGACATCCTCAAGGACGGCGCGAACCACGCACTGCAGGTGAAGGTCGAGTGCGACCCGGTCATCTACCTGTGATCAGCTGTTGGGGCGCTTGTTCTTCTTCTTGCGATAGAGCACGCGCACCGGCGTGCCGTAGAAGTCGAAGCGCTTGCGGATCTGGTTGGCGACGTAGCGCTTGTAGCTGAAGTGGATGTCGTCCGGGTGGTTCGTCATGGCGACGAACGTCGGCGGCTCCACCATCGCCTGCGACACGTAATAGAGGCGCACCGAGCGACCACTCTGCGGGGGCGGCGGATGGTGCTGCAGCACCTGCTCGAAGAAGCGGTTCAGCTCGCCGGTGGTGACGCGACGGCGGAACGACTCCATCGCCAGGTCGACCTTCTCCAGCAGCTTGCTGGTGCCGCGTCCGGTCAGCGCGCTGAGCGTGACGATGGGCGCGTAGGCGGCGAAGTTGAGCACCTCGCTGGTGCGCTGCACCGCCTTGTCGAGCTCTTCGCGCGAGAGCAGGTCGCTCTTGTTGAGCACCACCAGCATCGCGCGCCCGCGATCGGCGGCGATGCCCGCGATCTTGGCGTCTTGCTCGGCCACGCCCTCGGCGGCGTCGACCATCAGCAGCACGATGTCGCAGCGCTCGATCGCGCGCACGGCCTGCAGGATGCCCAGCTGCTCGACGTTCTCTTTCTTGCGCGACTTGCGCCGGATGCCGGCGGTGTCGATCAACACGTAGCGGCGGTCGCCGTGACGCTCCAGCAAGCTGTCGATGCTGTCGACGGTGGTGCCGGGGCGCGAGTCGACCAGCTGCCGGTCCTCGCCGAGCAGCTGGTTGGTCAGCGACGACTTGCCCGCGTTGGGGCGGCCGATGATCGCGATGTGCGGCGCGGTCTCGTAGCCGGTCTCCTCGATGGGCTTGGGGGGCGGCAGCGCCTTGACCAGCGCCTCTTCGAGGTCGCCGATGCCGCGGCTGTGCAGCGCGCTGATCGGGAAGAACTGATCGATGCCGAGCTCGTACAGCGAGGTGGCTTCCTGGATGCGCTTGGGCGAGTCACACTTGTTGGCGACGAACAGCACGGGCTTGTCGGCGCGCCGCAGCAGCTTCACGGCCTCGCGGTCGGCCTGCAGCGGCTCGGTGCTGGCGTCGAACACGCACAGCACGACGTCGGCCTCCTGGAGCGCGAGCTTCACCTGGCGCGCGATGCCTTCCTGCATCGGGTCGTCGCTGTCCGGATCGAAGCCGCCGGTGTCGATCAGCACGAACGGAGCGCCGAGCGCCTCCGCGTCGGCGTAGTGGCGGTCGCGCGTGACGCCGGGACGGTCCTCGACGGCCGCGATGTTCGCGCGCGCGAGGCGGTTGAACAGCGTGCTCTTGCCGACGTTGGGGCGGCCGACGACGGCGACCAGCGGACGCGGCGTGCGCGCACCGGCCGGGCGCTCCTTGCGCTGGCGACGGCGCGGGCGCTGGTCCTCCTCCTCGACGGCTTCGGCCTCTTCCGCGCCTTCTCCGTCTTCTTCGTCTTCTTCGTCGTCGTCCTCGAAGAGCTCTTCGCCTTCTTCGAGATCATCTTCGTACGTCACGAGCTCGTCTCCATCGCCAGCTCGCGCACCCGCGACGGGTCCTCGGTCCAGCCCTCGACCACCTTCACGAACAGCCCCAGGAACACCTTGCGCTCCAGCAGGGCCTCGATCTCGACGCGCGCCTCGCTGCCGATCTTCTTGAGCATCTGCCCACCGGCGCCGACCACGATCTTCTTGTGGCTCTGGCGCTCGACCACGATGGTGGCCTGGATGCGGGTCAGCTTGTCGGTCTCCTCGAACGTGTCGATCAGCACCGCGATCGCGTAGGGCACTTCCTCGCGCGTGTTGCGGATGGTCTGCTCGCGCACGAGCTCCGCCACGAAGAAGCGCTCCGGGCGGTCCGTGATGAAGTCCGGATCGTCGTACAGGATGCCCGGCGGCATGTGCCGGCGCAGCTCGCTGACCAGCTGCTTGAGGCCGCGTTCCTTGAGCGCGGCGATCGGCACCACGGCCTCGGGCTTGAGCTCCTCGGTCAGCCAGGTGAGCCAGGGCAGGAGCTTGCTCTTGTCCTTGAGCTTGTCGATCTTGTTGAGACCGACCACCAGCTTGCCCTTCACGCCGCGCATCAACTCGCGGACTTCCTTGTCCGCGGGCAGCAGGCTGGGCGCGCCGAGCGTGCGGTCGCTGGGGCTCTCCAGCAGCCAGAGCACCACGTCGCTGCCTTCGAGGGCGCCCTGCGCCTCCTCGACCAGCGCGCGGCCGAGCGCGTTCTTGGGGCGGTGCAGGCCGGGCGTGTCCACGAACGCGATCTGCGTCGCGGGCTCCTTCTCGGTGTACACGCCCAGGATGCGGTGGCGCGTGGTCTGGGGCTTCTCGGTGGCGATGGCGAGCTTCTGGCCGAGCAAGGCGTTCAGCAAGGTGGACTTGCCCACGTTGGGGCGTCCCACGATCGCGCAACGCCCCGCGCGGGGCGCGCTGTCTTCGACTTCCTCGGTCATGAAGCGGCGAGCTTAACTGCAGAGTACGGGGCGGGCCAGCGGCCCGGTCTGATACAACGCTACGGTGAGGAACGCTCTGCTCGCGCTTTGCGCGGGAGTCTGCACACTTCGCGTGGCGCACGCCCTGCCGGACAACACGCTGGACGTGGTCTGGATCGCGTCCGGTTGGTTCACGTTCGGTGCGGACGAAGACGACCTCGAGGAGGCGCGCCGGCTCTGCGTGCGCGAGCGAGCGCGGGTCGGCCTGCGCCTGCACCCCTGCGCCAGCGAGGCGGCGTTCGCGGACGAGCTGCCTGCCCGGCGCGTGTTCCTGTCCAGCTTCGGCATCGACCGGCGCGAGGTCAGCCAGGCCGAGCACGCGCGCTGCGTGCAGGCCGGGGACTGCGACCCGCCGTCCTTCGTTACGGAGCACCCCGGGCTGCACGGCGACGCGCTGCCCGCGATCGGCCTCAGCCACGCCCAGGCCGAGGCGCTGTGCCGATTTCGTGGCGGACGGCTGCCGACGGAGGCCGAGTGGGAGGGCGCGGTGCGCGGCGACTCGGGGCGACGCTTCCCGTGGGGCGCCTTCTTCAACCCGGCGCTCGCCAACCACGGGCAGCCCAGCTCGGTGGTCGAGATCCTGGCCGGGGAGGTGTCCGACCGGGATGGCCACGCGTACCTGGCACCCGTCTGGGCGTTCGCGGCCGCGCACGGGCCGCATGGCCTGGTGCAGGCGGCGGGCAACGCGTGGGAGTGGACGGCCGACTCGTTCGCGGGCGTGCGCCCCCAGCCGCCCGCGGTCGACCCCTTGCTCGCGCTGGATAATGGCGAGCGCGTGGTGCGCGGAGGCTCGTTTCGCAGCCCGGCGCTGGCGCTTCGTGTGACACATCGCGAAGCGCGTGCGGAACGACAGGGCTACCCGGACGTGGGCGTGCGCTGTGCCTACTCTCTGCGAAGTGGCTCCATCGAGAGGAAACCGCCATGATTAGCGCGAGCTGAAGACACCACCGGTGCGGTGACTGCGCTGGCGCATGGACTCGAATCGGGCTACCCGCTGCCAACACGGGAGTGGCTCGAGCTTGCCCACCGTACGAATCAGTAGTTTCTGCGCGACGGTAGCGCGCGCGACACGGAGGAATGGAGGAGGACGTTCGTGCGGACTGTCGCGCAGGCCCTGGCCATCGCGCTCCTGTTCACGGTGACCAGCGCGCCCTCCGCGGTGAACGCGCAGGCCACGGCCGCGGACAAGGCGCGTGCACGCGAGCTGTACACGCAGGGGCAACAGCTGTTCCGCCAGGGCGACTTCACGACCGCGCAGCGCGCGTTCGAGGACGCCTACCGCGCGGTGCCCAACCCGGTGGTGCTGCTCTCGATCGCCGAGTGCCAGGTCCGCAACGAGGACTTCGCGGCGGCGGTCACCAGCCTGAAGCTCTACCTGAGCGAGAAGCCCAACGCGCCCGACCGCGCGCAGGTCGAGTCGCAGGTCGCCAACCTGGAGGCCAAGCCCGGCACGGTGAACATCGAGAGCTCGCCGCCCGGTGCCGTGATCTGGGTCGACGAAGAGAACACGGGCTACCTGACCCCCAACGAGATCTCGGTGCGCTCCGGCACGCACGTGGTGCGCCTGTCGTCGCCCGGCTTCGCGAACGTCGAGCAGTCGATCAACGTGGCGATCGGGTCGCGGCAGCGGCTGAGCCTGGCGCTGGTCGCGGATGCGCCGGCGCCGGTCGCCGAGGAGACGGTGCCCGACCCCGTTCCGTACGAGGAGACCAGCACGCGCCGTCGCCACGCGGGGCCAGCGGTGTGGACCGCGGTCGCGGTCGCCGGTGTCACGGCGGTGGTCGGCACGGGCCTCGGCGTGGGCGCGCTCAAGACCAAGAGCGACTACGACGACAACCCCACGCAGGCCAAGATCGACAAGGGCGAGAAGCTGGCGCTGTTCGCGGACGTGAGCTTCGGTGTCGCGATTGTCGCAGGCGTAACCGGGCTCGTGTTGTACCTGACGTCGGGCAAGAACGAGGCGCCTCCCGCTTCGGAGACGGCGTGGTCGATCACGCCCGAGCTGAAGCCGAGCGAGCTCGGCATGTCTGGACGAATGCGCTTCTGATGGGATTGCGTGGGCCGCTCGCGCTTGTTGGTAGGCTGGAGCGGCGCATGCCGACGAACTTTTCGAGGGAGCCGATGGGGCCTGTTGCACGTAGCTGGTTGGCGTGTCTCGCGGTGGTCTACTCAGCGTGCTCGCTCGTGGCCGATTTCCCGGACAAGGCTCCGGAGCGCGACGCGAGCATGGACGCTTCGCCCGGGCGGCCGGACGCCGAGGTCGACGCACGCGTGCGCGAGGACGCCGGGCCCGACGCGACGGCCGACGCGGCCCGTGACACGGGTCCCAGTGACGTCTGCACGACCAACGCGCAGTGCGACAACGACCAGCTGTGCTGCGGCGCCGCCGGCTCGATGAGCTGCCGCGACACCGACTCCAACAACTGCTCGGCGTGCGGCGTCGCCTGCGAAGACAAGCGCGCGCCGTTCTGCGGCGACCGCACCTGCGAGTGCGTGAAGGGCACCAACAAGGGCTGCGACGAAGGGCAGCGCTGCTCGGGCACCGACGACAACGCCAAGTGCGGCGACTGCGCGACCAACAGCGATTGCACCGGCGACCTGAAGTTCTGCGTCGACGCCAAGTGCGTGGCGTGCGAGCGCGGGGCGATGGCGGACTCCTCCGCCGACGACGTGGGCTGCAGTGGTCGTACGCCCATCTGCGGACCCGGCAACGTGTGCATCGGCTGCGATGATTCGGCGCCGGCCACCGAGTGCCCGGGTGTCACCACCTGCACGCCCGGTCTCGGCTGCGGCGGCTGCAAGGCGGACGCGGCCAACATCGCCGTGAACGGCTGCACCGAGGGAACGCCGATCTGCATCGCCGACGCGAGCGGCATGACCACGTGCGGTGCGTGCACCACCAACCTGCAGTGCAAGTTCCCCGAAGGGCAGGGCTTGTGCGGGGCCGGACGTTGCTCCAACAAGTGCGACGGCGACATCCCGAGCGGCGCCAACGGCTGCGCCGACCCCGCGCTGCCCATCTGCAAGGCAGCCGCGGTCCCCGGCGGCTTCGACTGCCAGGCCTGCGCCGCCACCGACTGCGCCCCCGGCACGTTCTGCGCGACCGCCGGCGCCAAGGCGGGCGCCTGCGTGCAGTGCCGCACCGACGTCGACTGCCCGCAGAACGGCCTCGTGCCCGTCTGCGATCAGACCACGTTCGCCTGCCGCGCACGCACGATGACCGACTGCGCCGCCACCCCCGCGACGCCGTTCCTCGACCCGATCACCAACACCTGCGTCGAGTGCGCCGACAACACGCAGTGCGCCGCCAACCCCAAGGGCCCCGTCTGCATCACCGCCACCAAGACCTGCGGCCAATGCAACACGTCCGCCGAGTGCCCCGCCGCCACGCCCACGTGCAACGCGACGACGCACGTATGCGAGCCGGGCTGCACGGAGCAGCTCTGCTTCGCGAATCAGGCGGTCGCCAAGTACTGCAACACGGCGGCGACCTCGTGCGTCGAGTGCGTGCTCTCCTCCAGCTGCACCGCCGACGTTCGCAAGCCGTTGTGCAACGCGGCAGGCACCTGCGTCGCGTGCGCCATGGTGGACACGCCGAACGCCGCCTGCATGGCGAAGATCGCCGGCACCCGCTGCTTCACCGCGAACAACAGTGCCCCCGTGAACGTGGGCGCGTGCGGCAACTGCCAGCCCGGGCAGGGCGACTGCTTGGGCGCGCAGACCTGCAACCCCGCTTCGTACCTCTGCCAGTAGCGGTGCC
>JBEVNG010000226.1:0-11144 GCA_040508235.1 Polyangiales bacterium
GCGCGCGCCTCGGCGGCCTTGCGGTTGTGCTCCATCAGCAGCGGCAGCACGTACGGGAAGCCGACCTGCACGCCGTCGATGGTGTTGTCGATGCTGGCGCTGAGCCAGAACAGCAGCACGATCGCGCGCTCCACGTAGAACCAGGTCTCGGGGTAGTGCACCGACTTCATCAGGTCGCGCAGGTCGTCGAGGTCGACGTCCGGGTTGCCGAATGCCTCGCGCAGCTCGCTCGGCTTCTGCTTCAGGAACGCGGCCGGGCTGCGGTCCTTGAACTTCATCAGCTTGCCGAAGTACTCGCGCGTGAGCTTGCCGAGCGCCGCACGGTCCGCGCCCTCGGCCACGAAGCCCATGGTCAGGAAGCCGTCGATCAGCTTGTCGGCCTCTCCGGTGAACATGCCCTGCACCACGTCGAGCAGGCCGTCGATCAGGTTGTCCTTGGCCTCGCTGATGGCGCCGAAGTCGAGCACCACGATCAGCGGCCGGCCGTCCGCGCCCTTCTGCACCAGGAAGTTCCCGGGGTGCGGATCGGCGTGGAAGAAGCGGTCGATGAACATCTGCTTGTAGAACGCCTGGATCAAGCGCGTCGCGACCTGCTTGCGATCGATGCCGAGCTCCTTGAAGGCGTCGAAGTTCGTGATCTTCACGCCCTCCATGAACGTCATCGTCAGCACGTCACGCGTGGTCAGCTCGTCGACCACCGAAGGGAACAGGATGTCTTCCTGGTCCTTGAAGTTGGCGGCCATGCGCTTCATGCACGCGGCCTCGTGCAGGTAGTCGGTCTCGCGCTTGAGCAGGTCGACCAGCGAGTGGTAGGCGTTCTCGATGCTGTCGACCGGGACGAACCACTTGTAGACGCGGATCGCGAGCCGCACGATCACCATGTCGATGCGGATGATCTCGCGGATGCCGGGGTAGAGGATCTTGACCGCGACCTTGCTGCCGTCCTCCAGATACGCGACGTGTACCTGGCCGAGCGATGCGGCCGCGAGCGTTTCCTTGTCGAAGCTCTTGTAACACTGGTCCGGCGTGCGCTTGAACTCGCGCTTGAAGACCTGCTCGACCTCGGCGTACGGATGCGGCGGGACCTTGTCCTGCAGCACGGCCAGCTTCTTGATGTACACGCGCGGCAGGAAGCCACCCATGATCGAGAGCACCTGGCCGAGCTTGATGTAGACGCCACGCAGCGAGAGCATCGTGTCGAGCAGGCGCTGCGCGTTGCGCTCGTCGACGCGCTCGGCGCGGTCCTTCAGCCACTGGGGACGCTTGCGACGCTTGCGGCCGGTCGCGGGATCGAGCCTGCGCGGCGCGACCAGCTTGGTCAGATAGCGCTGCGAGAGGTAGTCGCCGAGGATGATCGAAAACGCGAACAGCGCGCGCGTGAAACGGACCAAAAGGCTCATGACAATCCGGGTGTAGCGGGCAAATGCAGCCCGCGCCTGAGCGCGTGCGTGGGCGCCGGTTAAGCGTACACCAAGGCGGACCCGTGGACATGCCGGACGTGCGACATCTCAGGGACCCCGCGGGCTCGCTCTCGGTGGTGCTCCCGTTTCGCGACGCGGGCGCCACCCTCGACGAAGCGCTGTCGGGTTTGCTCGCCGAAGACGACCCCGCGCGCGAGGTGCTCGCGATCGACGATGGCTCCACGGACAGCGGTCGCTCACGCGTCCAGGCCTGGTCCGCGCGCGACCCGAGGCTGCGCTTGCTCGACGGAGGCGGACGCGGCCTCGTCCACGCGCTCAACCTCGGCCTGGCAGAGGCGCATGGTGCGTTGATCGCGCGCATGGACGCCGACGACATCGCCCACCCACGGCGACTAAGCCGCCAGCGCGACCACCTGTGCGCGCATCCGACGATCGGTGTGCTCGGCTGCCAGGTACGCGCCGTCGGCGCCGGCGAGGGCCTGCTCCGCTACGTGGACTGGCAAAACTCGTTGCTGACGCCCGCGCAGCACGCGAACGCACGCTTCATCGAGTCGCCGCTCTGCCACCCGACGATCGTGGTCCGGCGCACGGTGTTCGAGGATGTTGGGGGCTACCGCGACTTCGACGGGCCCGAAGACTACGAGCTGTTCCTGCGTTGTATCCAGCGCGGCCACGCACTCGCGAAGTTGCCCGAGGTGTTGCTCGACTGGCGCCACCGCGCGCAGCGGGCGACGTTCCACGACACCCGCTACACGCTGGCGAAGCAGCGCGCGGCCAAGGCGCCCTACCTCGCCGACGTCGTGCGCGGCGCCGAGGTGGTGCAGTGGGGCGCGGGCAAGACCGGCCGCCAGCTCGCACGCCAGCTGCGCGCGCACGACGTGCGACCCGCGCTGTTCATCGACATCGATCCGCGGCGCGTCGGCAGCACGATGCAAGGCGTGCCCATCGTCAGCGCGTCGGAGCTCGATGCGCGACGCCACGTGGTGATCGCCGCGGTCGGCGCGCGCGGTGCCCGCGAGGTGATCCGCCCGCAGCTGCAGGAGCGCGGCTTCGTCGAGGGCGTGAACGCCTGGTTCGCGAGCTGAGCAACGCGGGCAACCACTGGTTCAGCGGCTCGTGGCCGGCCACGAGCCGTTCACCGGCGACAGCGGGTTCCTGCTCACGGTCCCAAGGAGCCGTTACCCGCGACCGATCGCGTCGCGGATGTTGGCGTAGCCGCGCGCACGCAACAGCCGCGCGAGCTCGCGACGCACGCGCGAGGGCCAGAGCGGGCCGCCGTAGATGAAGCCGGTGTACGCTTGCACCAGCGTGGCGCCCGCGAGGATTCGCGCCAGCACGTCCTCGGCGCTCTCGATGCCGCCGACGCCGATCAACATCAAGCGCCCCTGCACACGCGCGTGCAAGCGGCGCAGTACCTCCAGCGAGCGCGCCTTCAGCGGCGCTCCGCTCAGCCCACCCGCGCCCGCGCGCTCGGCTTCTTCCGCGCTCAGCGGCGCACGGCCGATGGTGGTGTTGGTGGCGATGATCCCGTCGAGGCCCAGCTCCAGCGCGAGCTCAGCCACCGCGTCGACATCCTCGTCGGCGAGGTCGGGCGCGATCTTCACCAGCAGCGGCACACGCCGCGTGGACACGCGATCGAGCGTCGCGCGCACCGCGCTCAAGAGCGGGCGCAGCAGCGTGACCGCCTGCAGGTTGCGCAGGCCAGGCGTGTTGGGCGAGCTGACGTTCACGACCATGTAGTCCGCGTGCGCGCCCAGGCGCTCCGCGCTCAGCACGTAGTCGGCGATCGCGTCCTCCTCCGCCACGGCCTTGGTCTTGCCGATGTTGATGCCCAGCGGCACCTCGCGCGGCGCCGACACGCGCGCGATGGCGTCGGCCGAGCCCTCGTTGTTGAAGCCGAGCCGGTTGACCAGGGCGCGATGCTCCACGAAGCGGAACATGCGCGGCTTGGGGTTGCCTGGCTGCGCTTGCCCGGTGAGCGTGCCGATCTCGATGAAGCCGAAGCCCAGCGCGTACAGCGCCTCGAACGCGCGCGCGTTCTTGTCGAAGCCCGCCGCCAGCCCGAGCGGCGAGTCCAGCGAGCGCCCGAACACGTCGAGCGCGAGCACCGGCTCCGGCGGGTTCAACCAGCGGCGAACCAGCGAGCGCACGAACGGCAGCGCGAACGCGAAGCGCATCAGCCCGAAGCCGAGCTCATGCATGCTCTCGGCGTCGAAGCGCGCGAGGATCCGACTGAAAATCAGGCGATACACGCGCGGCGGGTAGCACGACCGCCGCGGCTTGTCCCCTGCTCGCGCCGTTAGACCAGCCCGGCGATGTGCGTGCTGCGGCCGCTGTCGTAGGACTCGACGGTCGCGTACGTGCCGCTCTGGGTGAGGTCCTGGCCGGGGCGCGGGGCGTCCGGGCGGTCGCTCTTCTTGAACTGGCGGAAGTCCTTCGGGTTCGCGATCACGACCGGCACGTGCGCGCTCGCGATAAGCTCGTCCACCGAGCCGCGGTGGAACAAGCGGCGCAGCACGCCCGCGCGCGCCTTGCCGACGATGATCAGCTCGGCATCGACGTCGACCGCCACCTGGTGCAGCTCGCGCGCGACCGGCCCCACGCGCACGTGGTAGCCGAGCTCGATGCCCCAGCCGTTGTCCGAGCCGTAGACGAACAGCGTGTCGCGCACGCAGCGCTCGAGCCGCGACATCGCTTGCTCGAGCCCGTCGGCCAGGGTGTCGATCACCCTCGCATCGTGCAGGTCTTCGGGGACCTCCATCACGTGAACGAACTCGAGCTCCACGCGCGGCATCAAGCGCGCGAGCTGCATCGCTTCGTGGATGGCGTGCTTGCCGCCGTCGCTGAAGTCGACGCCGACGATGACGCGGAACTTGTCGTTCTGGATCGCTTCTCCCATGGTCGCCCCCCGGCCATTTTCCTACACGAGTGAAAACGTACACCCGTCCCCGAGAAAGGCAGGCCGGAAAGTCACGCGATTGCCAGGCGGGGGCGTCGGGCAAAGGCGCAAAGAGCAGTCAGCTACACGAGTTGGCGCGACGCTGGATTCGACTCGATAGGCGAGTCATCCGACGATTCCGCGCGTCCTCCCCCTCGCAAGCCAGCGTGCAGGCCGCATGCGCGAGCGCTCGCTCCAGCAGCTTGGTCTTGTGCTCGTGCAGCTTGGCGAGCGCGAGGTGAGCGCGCGCGCGCTCGAGATCTTGCCCGCTCGCGACCGCGGCCTCGAACGACGCGACCGCCTTCTCGATCGCGCCGCGCTTGAGCTCCAGCTCGCCGACCAGCAGGTGCGCATGCGCGCTGAAGTCGCCGCGTACGTCGGCCTCCAGCACCGCCTGCGCGTGGGCGATGGCGCGGTCGCGCTCCTGCGCACGCGCCGCCACGCGTGCGAACGCCAGCTGATCACAAGCGTGCTGACGCGCGCTGGGATCGAGCGCGAAGCGCCGCGCCAGCTCGCCCAACAGCGCCGGCAGCGCGATCAGATCATGGCGGTTGTGATCGAGGATGGGCTTCAGCGTGGAGCCGTCCGCCTGGCCGCGCATGAACTCGAAGTAGCGCTGCGGGATCAGCTCGCCGGGCAGGTCGTCGATGCGCTCGTGGCCGAGCAGCTCCTGCTCCAGGTGCACCAGCCGCACCGAGCCGAGCCGAGCCTTGTACACGCGCCGCGCGCAGTGCAGCAGATCGAGGTGCGGCGGCAGCGCGGGCACCGCCAGGCGGTTGAGCACGAAGCGTGTGCGCAGGAGCGGCCAGTCGAAGCTCTTGCCGTTGTAGCTGACGATGGTGCTGGCGCGGGCGATGCGCTCGGCCAGCCGGGTGAGCATGGGCCCCTCGAGACCGGGCTTGGGCAACAGCAGCTGCTCGACGCACAGCCGCTCATCCTCGAACCACGCCATGCCGATCAAGAACGGCAGCGTGCCCGAGCCGCCCGCGAGGCCGGTGGTCTCCGTGTCGATGTAGAGCGCGCGGGCCAGCTCGCAGCCCGCGAGCTGCGCATCGAGCGCGAGCAGCGCCACCTCGCTGGCCTGCACGCGCGCCGCCCGCACCACCTCCGAGCCGCCATGGCGATGCTCGAGGTCATGCCACACCACGGTCTGGTAGAGCGGCCCGCGCGGAGTCTCGACGCGCTCGCCCGGCACCACCACCTCGCGCGCGGGCATGCGGTCGTGCTCGTCGAGCAGCGCCTCCGAGAACGAGCGCCCCGGGCGTTGCACGGGCGCTGTCGCGATCTGCACGCGCTCGCGCGGTCGCGTGCGCTGCTGGAGCGAGGACAGCTGCGCCCGCAGGCTGCTGAGCATGTCCAGGCGCGTCGGCTCTTGCGGCGCGCTCGCCTCGACCGTGGGCATGGGCGTGGTGATCGGCGGGACCGGCGGCCGCATGCCCATGTCCAGACGCCCGAGCTTGTCGCGCAGCTTCATCGCGACCGCTACTGTACAGATGTATACGCCGGAGACAACTATTGGGCGCGAGTTTGGCGGGCGAGCCGGCCCAGCTCCTGGAGGTACCAGAACGGGCTGAGCCCCACCGTGCGCACCGTGTCCGCGAGCTTGTGCAGCAGCCCGCGGTGCATCATCGAGTCGGTCCAGATCCAGCGCGTGGCGGAGAACGCGCTGGCCGCCGGGAAGATCGGGTACAGCGCGTAGAAGCGCAGCGTGAGGTTCTCGCGCACCAGGCCGTGGTAGTAGCGGAACCACATCCGGTACACGCGCTTGGAGCCCTCGAAGCGCACGTTGGCGCCGCCCGGGATGTCCTTGCGCCGCAGCAGCACCACGGACGGATCGAACACCAGCCGCTCGCCCGGGCGCAGCTGCTTCTGCAGCGGCAGGCAGAACGGGTGCTCGTCGTGGTCGACCGACTGCTTGTCCCAGCCGCCCACCCGCTCGATCACGTCCTTGCGCACCGAGCCGTTCGAGCCATGCACCCACTTCACGTTCTCGACCCGCTGGTCGAGCCGGCAGTATGCGTGCGGGTAGCCGAAGAAGTTGTAGTTGAGGCAGCGCTTGAGCGCGGTCCGGCGCCAGCGGTAGCCGCAGCGTTCAGTCAGCGTGTAGACGTGCCGCCCGGTCACCGCGACGATGTTGGGGTCGAGGTAGTTGCGCGCGTGCTTGCTGACGAAGTCGTGCCCGACCGGCAGGTCGTCGTCGTCGATGGCGAGCACGATCTCCTTGCTGGCCAGGCGCCAGCCGGCGTCGCGCGCCCCACCCACGCCGAGCGGATCGCTGTAGACGATCCGGAAGCGCGGGTCGCGCCGCATCAGCGCGTCCAGCGGCGCCCGCTGGCAGGGCTCGAAGTGCGACTGCTCCATGACCACCACCTCGTAATCAGGGTGGTCCTGGGCCTGCAGCACCTCGAGCATGCGCAGCAACGAGGCGTGCCGCTTGTACGAGCGGATCACGACCGTCACCCCGGGCAGACACTCCAACGCACTGATTACTGGCCCCATTTCGCCACATAGGTGAACCCGTCACCGACCTGCGTCAAGACCGTCATACAGACGGCAACACGCCACTCACGCTTCTGCGTGTTACAAGGCCGGCCCGTGCCGCTGGTCTCTCGCCTGACGCTCCAGAACGCGGCGGCAACCGTCAGCCTGCCGCCTTACCTGCTCGCTCGGCGCTTCCTGCGCCGCGCCCCGTCGAGCGCCACGCGCTGGGTGATCAGCGGCCACAGCGGGCGCATGTACGCGGACAACGCCGGCGCACTGCACGCGCTGCTGTCGAGCGAAGGTCACGACGTGACGTGGATCAGCGCCGACGCCGGGCTCACGCGCATGCTGCAGGCCAAGAACGCCAGGGTGCTCACGCGCAACTCGTTCGAGGCGCGGCGCGCGATCGAGCAGGCCAGCGTGCTCGCGTACTCGCACGGGCCGACCGACCTCGACCACCTGCTGCTCAAGAGCTGCGCCCTGCCCGGCCTGCGCGTGCACCTCAACCACTGCATGAGTCACCTGAAGGTGTGGACGCAGCACGCGGTCACGACGCTGCCCCGGGACTTCCGGCGCGCCCCGGTGCGCGATGCATTCGACTACATGCTGGCCAGCTCGCCGCGCGAGCAGAGCAACCTGCAGCGCTCGTTCACCGGCGCGGGCTCGCGCATCGTGATCGGCGGCGGCGCGCACCTGGACGCGTTCATGCGCGCCCGCAGCGAGCAGCCGGCGCGCTCGCTGGCGTACTTCCCCACCTTCCGCGACACCGCCGAGGGCAAGCGCCAGCTGGAGGACGTGATCCGTGCGCTGAGCGCCAACACGCGCCTGCGCGAGTGGCTAGTGAAGGAGGACTTCCACCTCCACATCCTCGGCCACGTGAACTCCGGCTCCGGCCATGTGCACGACGCCCGGAGCGAGCGCATCCACTTTCCGCCCGCCAGCGCGATCGGCGACGTGATCCTGCAGAGCAGCACGCTGATCTCCGACTACTCCGGCGTGATCTGCGACTACCTCGCGCTCGATCGGCCGATGGTGTTCTTCCCGTTCGATCAGCAGAGCTATCTGCGCGCGCGCGGCCTCTACGTGGACTACGATCAGTTCGTGTTCGGACCCCGCGTGAGCGACGTGGATGCGCTGGTCGAGTTGATAGTCAGCGGGCAGTACCGCGATGAAGCTCCGTTCGCGGAGCGGCGTGCGGCGTGGCGGCGCGAGTTCTTCCCCACGCTTCAGCCGACCTACGCGCGCCGCACGCTCGACACCATCGAGCGGCTGCTGGCCGAGGACGCCGCGCGCGCGAGCCAGGCGTGAGTCGAGAGCGGGCGCTCGGACAGGACGACATCCGGCGTGGCTTCGTGTGGCTGGGCGCCGCCAGCGCCGTGGCGCGCGTACTCGACGCCGGCAGCGTGCTGGTGGTGATGTGGTTCGTGTCGCGCGAGCAGATCGGCGTGGCGACGCTGGCCTGGAGCGCGTCGGTGTTCCTGGAGTCGATGAACGGGCTCGGCCTCAACACCGCCCTCTTGCAGACCAGCGAGCTGACGCAGGAGAAGCTGACCAGCGCGTTCTGGTACACCATGGGCGTGGCGACGTCGCTGATCGCGCTGGTGAGCGTGTTCAGCGCCCCGCTCGCCAGCTACTTCGGCCAACCGGGGCTCGCCCCGATGATCATCGCCTCCAGCACCAAGCTGTGGTTCGTGGGCGCGGCGCTGGTGCCGCTCAACCAGCTCAACCGCGCGGCGCAGTTCGAGCGTATCGCGGCCATCTCCACGCTGGCCACGCTGGGCTCGGGCATCCTGACGGTGGTGCTGGCGATGCTCGGCTTTCAGGCCTGGGCACTGGTGATCGGCCAGGCCTCGCACGGCACGTTCACCATGGTCGGCGCCCTGCTCGCGCACTCCTTCCGGCCGCGCGGCAAGCCGCGGCTGGCGTCGATCCACGACGAGGTGGTGTTCGGCATCAAGGCCGCGTCGTCGTCGGTGCTCTATCACTTCTATCGCAACGCCGACTACTACCTGCTCGGCCGCTTCCTGGGCATGAGCGCGGTCGGCGTGTACCGCGTCGCGTTCGACCTCGCGATGACGCCGACGCTGGCGGTGCTACAGGTGGTGAACCGCTCCGCCCTGCCCGTCTACTCGCGCCTGAGCACGCGCCCGGACGAGCTGCGCGCGGCGTTCCTGTGGACGCTGCGCAGCATGGGCATCCTGGTCGCACCGGTGACCGCGCTGCTGGTGTTCGCGGCCGAGGATCTGCTGAGCTGGGTCGATCACGGCAAGTGGCTCGACGCCGCGCCGATGGTGCGCTGGCTGGCGCTGGCCGCCCTGATGCGCTGCCTGGCGCAGACCTTCCCGCAGCTGTTCCACGCGCTGCGTCGGCCCGCGCTCGCGCTCTACGACGGGCTGCTGACCGCGGTCATGTTGTGCGCGCTGCTGTATGTGGGCATTCGCTACGGGGGCGAGCGCTTCGGGCCGATCGTCGCGAGCTGGTCGTGGGCCGCGGTGTACCCGCTGACGCTGGTCGTGCTGGTGGCGATGGCGCGCGCGCTGTTGCCGCTGCCGTACGGCGCGCTGCTGCGCACGCTCGGCCACGCCAGCGGCACGTTCGGCGTGATGGCGCTCGCGCACTTCGGGTTCCAGCTCTGGCTGCGCCCGCTGGTGCCGCAGCTCGGCGCGCCGCTCAACATCGCCGTGCTGGTGCTGGCGTTCGTCGCCTACCTGCGCTGGGTGATGCGCGTGTCGCTCAAGAGCCTCACGGGACGCAGCGCCAGTACTAGTTCAGGCTGACGATTCCCAGGGCGTCGAGCAGCTCGCTGATCACTTGCTTGCGCGGGATGGCGCTGGCGCTGCTCATCGAGACCTGACCGCTCGGCGTCACCACCTGGCCGATCTCGGGACCGATGCAGGCGGGACAACCCGCGCGGCAGCTGCAGCCGAGCGCCAGCATGCGTGCGCGTTGCAAGAGCTCCGCACGCGCCTCGAACATGCGCGGCGCGAGCCCGATGCCTCCGGGCATGTGATCGTACAGGAACACGGTGGGATCGAAGCCCGGCGCGCCGCCGCGCTTGCCCGGCGTGCCGCCCTCCTCGTGGCGATCGCCGAGCGTCATGCCGAGATCGCGCGGGTCGATCATCAGGCCGACCGCCGCCACCGTGTGCAGCGCGGCGCCGAAGCCCCGCAGCGCATCGACCACCGTCGGTCGCGCGTACGGAAGCGCGCCCACCACCGCCTCGGGCACCAGCAGCCAGAACGCCGTGGTGTGCATCTGCATCTCGGGCAGCCGCACCTCGCCGTAGCCGACGTTCTCGTGCGTGTGGAACTTGATCTTCTTGTAGCCGACGACCTTCTCGATCACGGTCACCTCACCGAGCCCGAGCATCGCGGGTGTGCTGCCGGTGCCCTGGTGCGGCGCTGCGTTGGTCTCCTCGATCACCTCGACCTTGGTGTACGTCATCGCGGTGGTGAAGTAGTCCGGCTCGACCTTGCGCACGTAGGCCTTGTGGTTCTCGAAGTCGAGGCGCTCGACCTGGTACTGGTCGGCCTCGTGTTGGTAGATGGCCTGCTCGTGCAGCATCGTGTGCGTCGAGCGCCAGTCCATCTCGGCGAGCGTCTTGTTGCGGTCGAGGTCGATGATCACGAAGTTGTCCCAGCCGATGCTGCGCAGCGACACGTGGCTGGCCGGGTAGCTGTCCGCCGCCCAGTGAAAGACCTGCCCACCGTCCGCGCCCGGCACCGGGTGCACCAGGTTGTGCTGCACCAGGAAGTCGAGCGCCTCGCTGGTGTCGTTGGAGGACACGTTGCCGAACGGCTCGCCTTCCTTGAACGGCAGCTCGAACGCGGCGCACTTGAGGTGCTGCACCAGGATCTCGACGTTGTCGGGATCGATGCGCGCGTGCTCGACCGGCGCGCCGATGATCGCGGCGGGATCGGTGGCACAGTACTGATCGAGCGGTGCGCTCGACGCGACCAGCACCGCCAGCGAGCCCTCTTGCCGACGGCCTGCGCGGCCCCAACGCTGCCACAGCCCCGCGATGCTGCCCGGATAGCCGGCGCACACCACCGCATCGAGCGAGCCGATGTCGATGCCCAGCTCCAGCGCGTTGGTGGCGACCACGCAGCGCACGTCGCCCGCGCGCAGGCCGGCCTCGATGCGGCGGCGTGTCTCGGGCAGGTAACCGCCGCTGTAGCTCACGATCTGCTCGGGGTCGATCTTGTCGCGGGCCAGCCGGTCGCGCAGGTACTTGAGCATGGTCTCGACCTGATTGCGGCCCTGCCCGAAGACCAACGTCGGCACCTCGGCGCGCACCAAGTCCG
>JBEVNG010000224.1:0-5296 GCA_040508235.1 Polyangiales bacterium
CTGGTCGACTGCAGCTCGGGAGGATCGTCGGCGACCGCGCGCCCGCCGCTCGAGCCCGGCTACCAGGTGCCGTTCGCACGCGCCGTGAAGCGCGACGCGAAGGTGGCGAGCGCGGCCGTGGGCCTGATCACGCAGCCGCAGCAGGCCGACGAGATCGTGCGCAGCGGGGCCGCCGACCTGGTGCTGCTCGGTCGCGTGCTGCTGCGCGAGCCCGCCTGGCCCCTCGCCGCCGCCAAGGCGCTGGGCCAGCCGATCCCGGTGCCCCCGGCTTACGCGCGCGCCTACTAACGCTCCGCGTCGCCGCGTCGGTACTCGGCGGTGAGCTCGTCGAGCTTCTGCTTCAGCGCGGGCTCGAGCACGTAGCTCTCGGCGGCGAGCGTCTCCTTGAGCTGCTCGGGGCGACTGGCGCCGATGATCGCGGACGTGATCACGGGGTTCGCCAGCACCCAGGCCAGCGCGACCGTGGTCGGCGAGCGGCCCTCCAGCGTGCGCTGCAAGCTCTGCACGGTCGCGAACTCGCGCTCGTGCCAGTAGCGATCCTGATAGCGGCCGGCGGCGCTGCCGAGCGTGAAGCGTGTGCCCTGCGCGGGGCCCGCCTTCAGGTCGTGCTTGCCGGTCAGCAGCCCACCCGCGAGCGGGTTGTACGGGATCACGCCGAGGCCCTCCTCGCGCGCCAGCGGCAGCAGCTCGCGCTCGATCTCGCGGAACAGCAGGCTGTAGCGCGGCTGGATCGACACGATGCGCGCCAGCTGCCGCGCGTCCTGCTTGCCGAGCAAGCGCGCCAGGCGATAGGCCAGGAAGTTCGACACGCCGAGGTAGCGCACCTTGCCCGCGCGTACGACCTCGTGCAGCGCCTCGGCCGTCTCTTCCAGCGGCGTGCTCGGGTCGTCCATGTGCAGCTGGTACAGGTCGATGTAGTCGGTCTGCAGGCGGCGCAGCGAATGATCGATGGCGTCGAGGATGTGCTTGCGCGAGTTGCCCTGATCCCAGCTCGCCGGACCGACCTTGCCCGAGAGCTTGGTCGCCACCACGAAGCGCTGGCGCTTGCCCTTGAGCCAGCGGCCCACGATCTCCTCGGTGCGCCCCGCCGTGCCGAGGTCGCCGCCGAGCGGATAGACGTCCGCGGTGTCGAGGAAGTCGATGCCTCCGTCGGCGGCGGTGTCGAGGATACGCTGCGCGACCGCTTCGTCGGTCTGCAGGCCGAACGTCATCGTGCCGAGGCACAGGCGCGAAACGCGCAGGCCGGTGCGGCCCAGGTTGGCAGTTTGCATGGCGCTCGCTATAGCGCCCTGCGTGGCAGCAAACAAGACACACAGTCCAGCAAACGAGACCACGCGGAAGGTTGCCCGGAGCCGGCCCATCCAGTTTAATCCGGGGGTCGTGACGACGTCCGCGGGCAATGGGCGCGTACTGGGACGGCTGCTCGGCATCGCGTGGGAACACCGCGCGCGCTGTGCACTGATCCTGATCGTGCAGGTCCTGCTGTTCGGGCTGAGTGTGCTCGGCTTCGGCTGGACCGGCGTGGCGATGGACGTGATCCGTGGCGCGCTGGACGCCGCTGCGCCCGCGCCGCGCTGGCCCTGGGGAATCGCACCCCCGGGCGGGCTGAGCGCGCTGCAGACAGTCTGTGGGATCGCGGGCGCGATCATCGTGCTCGCGCTCGCGCGTACCGGCCTGAGCGTCGCCAGCGGCTTCCTGATCGGCGACCTCGTGCACGGCGAGCTGGTGCCGAAGATCCGCGCGCGCGTGTACGAGAAGCTGCAGGACCTGAGCTTCCGCTTCTACGACAAGAACGACAGCGGCGCGCTCTTCAACCGCGTCACCAGCGACGTGCAGCACCTGCGCTCGTTCATCGACGGGGTGTTGATCCAGAGCCTGGTGGTGCTGCTCGCGCTGCTGGTCTACGGCAGCTACATGCTGGCGCTGCACCCGGGGCTGACCGCGGCCTGCCTCGCGTCCACGCCGGTGCTCGCGCTGATCACCGTGCGCTACTCGCGCGGCGTGCTGCCGGCGCATGCGCAGATGCGCGACCGCTTCGATCACCTGGTGCTCGGCTTCTCGGAGTCCGTGCACGGCGTGCAGGTGGTGAAGGGCTTCGCGGCCGAGCGCACGTTCCTGGGCGACCTGCTCCAGCGCAACGGCGACGTGCGCGACAGCCAGCGCTCGATCTTCAACCAGCTCAGCCGCTACATCGCCAGCGTCGATCTGCTGGTGCAGCTGAACGTGGCGGTGCTGCTGCTGTACGGCGGCCTGCTGGTGGCGCGCGGCACGCTGACGGTGGGCCAGCTGATGGTGTTCGCGGGCATGCTGGCGCAGCTGACCATGCACGTGACCACGATGGCGACGATCGTGAACACGCTGCAAGAGAGCCTGATCGGCGCCAGTCGCGTGTTCGAGGTGCTCGACACGGCGATCGAGGTCGAGAGCCCGGCCCACCCTGTCGACGTGCCGCTGGTCGGGCAGATCCGCTTCGAGCGGGTGAGCTTCCGGTACGGCGACCAGGACGCGGTGCACGAGCTCGACCTGGAGCTGCGCGCGGGCGAGCGCGTGGCGCTGTTCGGCACCGCCGGCGCCGGCAAGAGCACGCTGCTGTCACTGATCCCGCGTTACTACGATCCGCAGCAGGGCCGCGTGCTGATCGACGGCATCGACGTGCGCCAGCTGGAGCTGGCCAAGCTGCGCCAGGGCACCGCGTTCGTGTTCCAGGAGAGCTTCCTGTTCAGCAACACGGTCGCCGCCAACATCGCGTTCAGCGCGCCGGACGCCACCGAAGCGCAGATCGAGCGCGCGGCCCGGCTCGCCTGTGCGCACGAGTTCATCGAGGGGCTGCCGGAGGGCTACCAGACGCTGCTCGGCGAGCTGGCCACCAACCTCTCGGGCGGCCAGCGGCAGCGGCTCGCGCTGGCCCGCGCGCTGGTGCGCGATCCGCGCATCTTGCTGCTCGACGATCCGACCTCCGCGCTCGACGCGGAGACCAGCCGCGAGGTGTTCCGCGCGCTCGACTCGGCTTGCCACGGGCGTACCACCGTGATCGCGACCCACCGCCCGCAGCTGCTCGCGCGTGCCGACCGCGTGCTGGTGATGGAGCGCGGGCGCATCGTGCAGCAGGGCACGCACGACGAGCTGCTGGCCCGCGACGGGCTGTACCGGCGTGTGCACCTCGACGAGCTCAGCGGCTGGGCGGAGAAGGCGAGCTGATGGCGCTCTCGATCACACGCACGGTGACGCTGCGCGAGGACGACCATCGTCCGCTGTCCTTGGCCACGCTCAGGCGCCTGTACGCCTACACGCGCCCGCACGCGCGCACGCGCAACATCCTGATCGCGCTGGTGCTGCTGCGCGCGATGCACCTGCCGATGTTGAGCTGGGCGGCTGCCGCCGTGATCAGCGGGCCGATCGCGGCGCGCGACATCGACGGTGTGTACCAGGGCACGCTCGGCTTCGTGGCGCTCGCGCTGTGGGCGGCGGTGACGTTCTATTACCGCGCGCGCAACGCCCACGAGCTGGGCGAGGCGGTGATCCACGACATGCGCGCGGACATCATGCGCCACGTGTTCGCGATGCCGATCGGGTTCTTCCAGCGTCAGCGCGTGGGCAGCCTGATCAGCCGGCTCACCTCCGACCTGGAGGCGGTGCGCGTGGGCGTGAAGGACGTCGCGTTCGTGGGCACGGTGCAGCTCGGCACCATGCTCGGCTCGGCCGTGCTGATGGCGCTCTACGACCTGCGGCTGTTCCTGGTGGTGGTGGCGCTGGTGCCGGTGCTGACCTGGCTGGTGCGGCGTGCGCAGGGCGCGCTGCTGGCCGCGCATCGCGCCTCGCACGAGAGCTACAGCCGCGTCGCCGCCACCGTGGCCGAGTCGATCGCGGGCAACCGCGTCACGCAGAGCCTCGGCCGAGGCGCCGTCAACAGCGAGGCTTTCGCCGAGCAGATCGAGCTGCACGGCGCGCTCAACGTAAACAGCGCGCGGCGGGCGGCGGTGTTGCTGCCGACGCTGGAGCTGAATGGGCAGATCTTCCTGGCCACGCTGGTCGCGCTCGGCGGCTACCGCGCCCTGCACGCGGACATCGAATTCGCGGTGCTGGTGCAGTTCTTCTTCCTGACCGCGCTGTTCTTCAACGCGATCCCGATCCTCGGTACGCAGTACAACCAGGCGCTGACCGCGATGTCGGGCGTCGAGCGTGTGTTCGACCTGCTCGACAAGCAGCCGCCCTGGCGTGACGCGGCGGATGCGCGCGAGATCGGCGCCATCGCGGGTCACGTGCGCTTCGAGAGCCTGTCATTCGGCTACGACCCCAAGCGGCTGGTGCTGCACGGGCTCGACCTCGACGTGCTTCCCGGGCAGACGGTGGCGCTGGTGGGACACACGGGCAGCGGCAAGAGCAGCGTGCTCAACCTCGTCTCCAAGTTCTACCCCGCCACGTCCGGCCGCATCCTGATCGACGGCATCGACCTGGCCAGCGTGCGGGCGGACTCGCTGCGGCGGCAGGTGGGCATCGTCACGCAGAGCAACTTCTTGTTCGGCGGGACCGTGCTCGACAACGTGCGCATCGGTCGCCCGGACGCCAGCGAGGCGGACATCCTCGAGGCGGCGCGCAAGCTCGACGTGCTCGACCTGATCGAGGCACTGCCGCGCGGCTGGCGCACGCAGCTCGGCGAGCGTGGGCTCGGGCTCTCGCTGGGCCAACGTCAGATCGTGTGCTTCACGCGTGCGATGCTGGCCGACCCGCGGTTGCTGTTGCTCGATGAGGCGACCAGCGCGGTCGACGTCGAGACCGAGCGCCGGCTGCAGCGCGCGCTCGCGCACCTGCTCGCCGGACGCACCAGCTTCATCGTGGCGCACCGGCTCTCCACCGTGCGCCACGCGGATCTGCTGCTGGTGATGGAAGACGGCCGCATCGTCGAGCGCGGTACCCACGACGAGCTCACGTCGTACGACTCGCGCTTCCTCGAGCTACTCAACAGCGAGGGTCACTAGAACCTACGGCTGCTTCTCCAGCACCGCGTCGAACACTTCCTCGTTGGTCGACAGCTGGCAGTCGCCCTGGCCGCCTCCGCTCAGGCCGCGATCGGGCGCGAAGAGGGCGAAGCCGCAGCGCATGCGTGTGCCGTCTGCGGACTCCAGGTGCGCGAGCACGTTGTCCGCGTACTGGGTGGCGAAGTTACCGCGCGTGCCGCGGTACCAGGGGCCGGCGCGTCCCCACGGTCCGCTCCACACGCCCCAGTACATGTCGTAGTTGTCGCGCCACTGCGTTCGCTGCGGCTGCACGTACGTGCCCTGGAACGTGCGCCCATCCG
>JBEVNG010000255.1:0-5108 GCA_040508235.1 Polyangiales bacterium
CAGCAAGCGCCTCGGCGACCTGCACAAGGAGCTGGAGCGCCGCTGCGAGGTCGGGGAGCTGGAGTGCCAGCAGGAGATCCAGTTCTATTTGGACTGGATCCGCGCGCACGCCGACGAGCTGGGCCTCAATCAGCCCTGAGCGACCAGCCCTCCCGGCCGAAACGACTCATTCGCGGTGTGAGATCGCTACTCCCCGGCTCATTCGGGGAGTACGCTGGTCCGTTGGTGACCACCCCGGCCGAGCCCAACGTCAGCTTCGCGAGCGTGGAGTCGGACTTCGCGCGCAAGCTCGACCTGTGGGGTGCGTACCACCGCATGGCCGTCGCCAGCATGACGATGGCGGTGACGTTCGGCATCCTGCCGCAGCCGGACTACCTGCTCTGGCTCGCCGCGCTCTACCTCGCGCTGTCGGCGGTCGTGCCCAGCGCGCTCTCGCGTGCCTCGTCGCTCTCCTCGAAGGCGTGGATACGCACGCTGCTGATGTTCTGCGACGTGACGCTGGTGTCGCTGTTCATCTATCGCTGGGGTGCGCGCAGCTCGCCGGCGCCGTTCATGCTGGTGCCCATCGTCAGCGGCTGGACGCTGATCCGGCAGCGCGCGCTCGGGCGCGCCACCGTGGGCACGGTGCTCTCCGCCTACGCCTTGCTGCTCGCGTTGGAGGAGTACGGCTACAACCCCGCGCATGGGCCGAGCGGCTCCGCCGGGGAGAGCTTGCTCTACTTCGTCACGCTCGCCTGCTCGATCCTCGGCGTGCACGGCCTGGTGGACTTCACGATGGAGCGCCTGAACGAGCACAACCGCGTGGTCGCGCGGCTGACCGCGGAGAAGCGCGCGCGCGAGCGTGAGTCGCAGCTGGCGCAACAGCTGGAGGAAGCGCAACGACTGGAGTCGCTGGGGAGACTGGCCGGCGGCGTCGCGCACGACTTCAACAACCTGCTCACGGTGTTGCTCGGCTGTGCAGAGCTCGCCGAGCTGAACCTGACCAAGAACCCGCTGATGGCGGCGCGCTCACTGCGCGATCTGCAGACCACGGCGGAGCGTGGTGCGTCGTTGACGGCGCAGCTGCTCGACTTCGCCAGCCGTCGGCCCGCCAGTCCGCGCCATGTCGACCTCAACGATGCCGTGCGCAGCGCGGCCAAGCTGCTGGAGCGCTTGCTGGAGGCGAGCGTCGAGCTGCGCGTGCAGACGTGGGACGCGCCGTGTGTGGTGCACATCGACCCGGGCAGCCTGGAGCGCTTGCTGCTCAACCTGGCGATCAACGCGCGCGATGCGATGCCGCATGGCGGCGTGCTCAGCCTGTCGCTGTCGACGCGTCGCTTCGCGGATGAAGAGCATGTGCTGCTGGAGGTCGCGGACACTGGCGCGGGTATCGCGGCGGTGGATCTGCCGCACATCTTCGAGCCGTTCTTCACCACCAAGGCGCGCGGCAAGGGCACCGGCCTGGGGCTCGCGAGCGTGTACGGCATCGTAAAGCAGAGCCTCGGGCAGATCGAGGTCGAGTCGCAGCCGAGCGAGGGCACCGTGTTTCGCGTGCGCTGGCCGCGCGTGCTCGATGCCGAGGTGATGGAGCCGCGCCGCCTGAGTGATCCCGGCGGCGGCTACGAGCGCATCCTGCTGGTCGACGACGACGCCGAGGTACGCGCGGTCGCGCACGCGCACCTCGAGGCCGCCGGCTACACGGTGCTGGCCGCGGCGTCCGGCGAGGAAGCGCTCGACGTGCTCGCCAAGAACCGCGTGCAGATGCTGGTGAGCGACGTGTCGATGCCCGGCATGTCCGGCGTCGAGCTGGCCCGCAAGGTCCGCGCGCTCGCCCCCGCGGTGCCCATCCTGCTGATCTCGGGCTACTCCGACGAGGTCAACCACGAGCAGCTCGCCCGCTTCCTCGCCAAGCCCTTCAGCGGCCAGCGCCTGCTAGCGGAAGTGCGCAGCGCGCTCGACACGATCCCGGCCAACCGCAACGCGTCTTAAAAGCGGACGCCCGCCCTCGCGAGAGAGCGGGCGCGATCCACACACGCGTTTATTCGTGCGAAGACTGGCCGTTGCCGCGGCGGAGGTAGGCCGGGATGTCGAGCACGCGCTCGTCGTGCAGGGCGCTGGCGCCGAACTGGCTGGGGCGGGCGGCGACGACGGCCTGCTCCTGCGGGGCCTGGCTCTGACGCGGGTTGAGGCGGCCGGGAGGCGCGCTGCTGTACGACACGCGACCCTCGGGCGGACGCGAGCTGAGCGCGTTGCGCATCGGGCCCGCGGACGACGCGCGCTGCGGCACCGGGAACGACGAGCGCGACAGACGCGTCTCGACGTGCGACTCCTGCACCGCCTCGAAGCCGGTCGCGATCACGGTGACCTTCACCATGTCGCCCATGCTGGAGTCGGTGACCACGCCGAAGATGATGTTCGCATCCTCGTGCGCGCTCTCCTGCACCAGCGACGCCGCGGCCTCGATCTCGCTCAGCTTGACGTCCGGACCGGCCGTGAAGTTGAGCAGGATGCCGGTGGCGCCTTCGACCGAGACCTCGTCGAGCAGCGGCGAAGCGATCGCCATGCGCGCTGCCTCGATTGCGCGGTCCTTGCCCTTGCCGTAGCCGGTGCCCATGAGCGCGCGGCCCATGTTGCACATGATGGTCTTCACGTCGGCGAAGTCGACGTTGATCAGGCCGGGGTGCACGATCAGGTCCGAGATGCCGCGCACCGCTTGAAGCAGCACGTCGTCAGCGCGCTGGAACGCGTCGAGCATCGACATGTCCTCGCCCGCGATCGAGAGCAGCTTCTGGTTCGGGATCGTGATGATGGTGTCGACCGCGTTGCCCAGCTCCTGAATGCCGAGGTCGGCGTTCTTGGAGCGGCGACGGCCCTCGAAGGTGAACGGCTTGGTGACAACCGCGACCGTGAGCGCACCCATGTCGCGCGCGACCTGTGCCACGACCGGCGCCGCGCCGGTGCCCGTACCGCCGCCCATGCCCGCCGTCACGAACACCATGTCGGCGCCCGCGAGCGCTTCCTGGATGCGCGTGATGTCCTCGAGCGCCGCCTTGCGGCCGATCTCGGGGTTGCCACCGGCTCCGAGGCCCTTGGTCAGCTGCGGACCGAGGTGGATCTTGTGGGGCGCCAGGTTGTTGGGCAACGCCTGCGCATCGGTGTTGGCGGCGATGAACTCCACGCCTTCCAGGTCACTCGAGATCATCGTGTTCAGCGCGTTGCCGCCGCCGCCGCCGACGCCCACTACCTTGATGCGCGCCGCCAGCTCTGCATCTCCATCGAACTCGAACGAAATAGCCATCGAGGACCTCCCAGGGCGCGCAGCCCTTCCCCATCGTCTTTTTCGGACGAACGTGAGGTTTGCCCTCCTCACGCTCGCCGTTGCTCACCCAGTCCGCCGGCGACCATGCCGGCGGACAAACTCAAAACACTTCGCGGAACCACTGCCCGATGCGACCACCGATGCCGGCGCGCACATGCTGCTCGGCCACGTCTTCGTTCTTGATGCCGCTGGAGCGAAGCTGCTCCGCGCCGTACTTGGCGAGGCCGACACCCGTGGCGAAGATGGGGCTCTTGACGACGTCCACCAGACCGCCGACCCCCTGGGGCGCACCGCGGCGCACCGGCAGACCGAGCACGTGCTCGGCCATCTCCGGCATGCCATCGAGCAGCGTGCTGCCGCCCGTGATGACGACACCCGACGAGAGCAGGTCGATGTACCCGCTCTCCTGCAGCACGTGCTGAACCGCGCTGAAGATCTCCTCCACGCGCGGCTCGATGATCTCGGCCAACAGACGGCGGGCGAGCACGCGGGGACCGCGGCCGCCGACCGAGGGGACCTCGATCGTCTCCTCTTCATCGACCATGGCCACGTTGGCGCAGCCGTACTTCATCTTCACGCGCTCGGCCTCGGCGACGGGGGTACGCAGGCCGGTCGCAACGTCGTTGGTGAGGTTGATGCCGCCGATCGGAATGACCGCGGTGTGGGCCACCGCGCCGTCGACGTAGATGATGATGTCGGTGGTGCCGCCGCCGATGTCGACCAGGGCGACGCCGATCTCGCGCTCGTCCGGGCTCAGCACCGCCGCCGCCGAGGCGAGCGGCTCGAGCACGACCTCGGCCACATGCAGCGAGCAACGCTCGGCGCACTTGATGATGTTCTCCACGGCGTGCGAGGCCGCGGTCACGAGGTGGGTGCGCGCCTCGAGGCGCACGCCGCTCATGCCGACCGGCTCCGGGATGCCGTCGTGGCCGTCGACGATGTACTGCTGCGGGAGCACGTGCAGGACCTGACGGTCGCCGGGCAGCGGGATGGCCTTGGCCTGCTCGAGCACGCGGTCGACATCGGCCTGCGTGACCTCGCGGTTGGCGATCGCGGCGACGCCCTCTTTGTTCATGCCCGTGACGTGACTGCCCGCGATTCCAGCGTACACGGTGTTGATCTTCACGCCCGACATCGTCTCGGCCTGATCGATCGCGGCGCGAATGGCGCGCACGGTCGCGTCGATGTTGACCACGACGCCCTTCTTCAGGCCCGCGCACGGCACCGAGCCAATGCCGATGATGTCCACGCCATCATCCGTTTGCTCGGCGACGATGACGCTGACCTTGGTCGAGCCGAGGTCGAGTCCGGCGATCACCTCGTTGTCCGTGAATACGCTGTCGGCCATTCGCATGAGCTCCGATGAAGGCGGTGCAGTGGCAAGTCACGAATACACAGTGCGAAGTGCCAAACCAAGTTTTTGTTCATCACCTGCGCGCAAAAGATCAGCGCAGGCGCACCGCGACACGATCGGGTCGCTGCTCGTTGTCTAGATAGATGTACTCGGCGCGTGCGTGCTCACGCTCGAGGCGCTCGAAAACCTTCTTCAATCTGAGCAATTTCTGATCGAACGGCTTCGCGCCGAGACGCACGTAAGTAAGATCTTCACCGACGTACAGCGAGTAGCCGTCGTTGGCTTCGAGGTGGATCTCGCCGAGCGAATTTCGCTGCCACAAACCGCTGTTTCGGTACTCGTGCATGAGGGCCACGGCCTCGACCAAGATGCGTCGCTGTAGGTCTGGATCGGATGCGAACCGCTGCCGCGTCACACCGGTGATCACGGGTAGATCGACTGGATCTTTGCCGCTCA
>JBEVNG010000282.1:0-3421 GCA_040508235.1 Polyangiales bacterium
CTCAAGCGCTCCGGGGTCAAGGTCAGCGTGTTGTGTCCGTCGTTCTTCAAGACCGGCATCATGGACGCCTCGCGCGGCACGCTCGACGGCAGTGCGCACCAGCTGGTCGGCAAGCTGATGAAGGCGAACCCCATCCAGGCCGAGGAAGTGGCGCGCATCGCGCTCGAGGCCGTGCAGAAGGGCAAGCTGTATTGCCTGCCGATGAACGAGATCCGCCTCGCGTGGTGGCTCAAGCGCGCGCTGCCCAGTGCCTTCTACGGCGTGCTCGCGTTCGATCCGGATCGCCAGAAGGTCAACAAGCTGCTGCGCATCGGCAGTCGCTCAGCTGTCTAGCCAGCCGTAGAGTCGCAGTACAACGAAGCCGCTGTCGTCGAAGCGTACGCCTTCGCGGCTGAGCAGCTTGCGTTGGCGTACCGCGTGCTCGGGATCTTGAATCGCGATCTGCGCGCGGCGGGCGTCCTTCTTGCCGAGCACCCGCTGCCACGGCACACCGGGGTGCGCGGTCTTCATCGTGCGCGCCGCGATGCGATGTCCGCGTGGGATGCCCGCGAGCTCGGCGACCTGTCCGTAGGTCGCGACCTTGCCTCTGGGGATCGCGCGCACGACCTCCAGGATCAGCTGCTCGGGCGTCTTCTTGCTGGCGGCCACGCCGCGAAGCTATCACGCGCGCTGGAGCCAGGCGCGACGGCTGAAGTAGATCAGCGCCAGCGCGAACAGGTACACGGGCGAGGCGATCCGATCGACGGTGTAGACCGAGACCGCCGCCGCCAGGATGTCGAACGTGAAGCCCGCGTAGGCCCACTCACGCAGCGTGCGGCTGCCCGGGATAAGGATCGCCGCGACGCCGAGCAGCTTGGCGATGCCGAGCCAGGTGCAGAAGTACGCCGGGTAGCCCAGGTGCCCGACCATCTCGACCGCCCCACCGAGGTTCAGGGCGTCGCACACGCCGCCCATGGTC
The DNA here is from genome assembly GCA_040508235.1 of Polyangiales bacterium. Lineage (GTDB taxonomy): Bacteria > Myxococcota_A > Polyangia > Polyangiales > DASUME01 > DASUME01. Next base: position 959 of record JBEVNG010000282.1, read on the forward strand.
ATGCCCAGCGCGAGCAGGATGGTGGGCAGCCAGTAGGCGAGATTGCGCTTGAGGTTCGAGTGCTTGGTGGTGGCGGCGAGCGTGGTCATCGGGTGTCTCCTCGGCAGGTGGTCCTGCAGAGGCGACGATCGGGCTGCGCGGGGATCGACACGCCGCGCGATCTTTTTTTCAATCGGGGATGTAGGGGCCCTTGGCCTCGCCCCAGCCCCACCTGGGCATCGGGGCCTCGGCGGTGACGTCGGCGCCGGGCTGGCTGTTGATCACGGCCAGGCGTGAGCCCCACTCCAGGTAGCTGACGAACGCGGAGCGAAACTCCGGATCGCTGGGCAGGCCGACCTCGTCCGCGACGTCGAGCAGCAGCGTCATCCAGCGCTTGCGCAGCTCGTTGTCGAGCGACTTGTTCACGTGCTTGCGGATCATGCTCGGGTGCCCGCCGTGATCACGCGAGTACGCGGCCGGTCCACCGAGCACTTCACCCACGAACGCCGCCACGTGCGCCGCGTGCGCCGGATCCATGCTCGCGAACACGGGCCCCAGCGCGGGATCGTCCGCGACGCGCTCGTAGAAGCGCGTGAACAACGTCTTGAGCGCCGCGTCGCCGCCGGCCCACTCGTAGAGAGATGGCGTCTCCATCACCTCACCATGCGAGTGAGCCTCGGCGCCGTCAATCACTCCGCGGGCGCAAGCGCCACGTCGTGCGGAGCTTCCGGGGCGCGGGCGCGGCGCTGCTTGCGGATCAGCGTGTAGAACACCGGCGTCAGCAGCAGGCCGAACACGGTGACGCCGATCATGCCGGCGAACACCGCGACGCCCATCGCGTGGCGCATCTCGCTGCCCGCGCCCTGCGACGAGACCAGCGGCCAGACGCCCATGATGAACGCGATCGACGTCATCAGGATCGGACGCAGGCGCAGGCGGCAGGCCTCGAGCACGGCGCTGAGCGCGTCGGTCTTCTCCTGCTCCTGGTGGTCCTTGGCGAACTCCACGATCAGGATCGCGTTCTTGCAGGACAGACCGACCAGCACGAACAGACCGATCTGCGTGAAGATGTTGTTGTCCGAGCCATCGAGCCAGACGCCGAAGATGGCGGCGAGCAGACACATCGGCACGATCAGGATCACGCTCAGCGGGAGCGTCCAGCTCTCGTACTGCGCGGCGAGCACCAGGAAGACCAGCAGCACGCAGAGCGGGAACACGAACAGCGTGGAGTTGCCGGCGAGGATCTGCTGGTAGGTCAGCTCGGTCCACTCGTACTGCATGCCGCCGGTGAGCTCGGCCTTGGCGACGCGCTCGATCGCGTCCAGTGCTTGCCCCGAGCTGATGCCCGGTGCGGGGGCGCCGTTGATCTCGGCGGCGGGGTAGCCGTTGTAGCGCGTCACGCGATCGGGACCGCTGACCGCGCGTACGTTCAGCACGCTGCCGAGCGGGACCATCTGGCCCTGCGCGTTGCGCGTCTGCAGCGCGGTCACGTCTTGCGGCGTGAGGCGGTGCGAGGCCTCGGCCTGCACGTTCACCTGGAAGGTGCGGCCAAAGCGGTTGAAGTCGTTCACGTATACCGAGCCGAGGTAGGCCTGCATGGTCTCGAACACGTCGGAGACCGAGACCCCGTGCGCATTGACCTTGGCGCGATCGACGTCCGCGTACAGCTGCGGCACGTTCACCTGGTAGCCCGAGAACATGCCCGCCAGCTCGCCCTGCTGGTTGCTCGCGTTGAGGAACTTCTGCGTGCTGTCGTACAGCGCGTCGAGGCCCTGATCGCCGCGGTCCTCCAGGAACAGCTTGAAGCCGCCGATGGTGCCGAGACCCTGTACGGGCGGCGGCGGGAAGATGGCGACGAACGAGTCCTGGATCGCGCCGAACTTCTGGTTGAGCGTCGCCGCCAGGGCGTTGCCGGACAGCTCGGGGGTGGTGCGTTCCTCGAACGGCTTGAGCCCGACGAACACGATGCCCGCGTTGGGGCTGTTGGTGAAGCCCTGGATCGACAGGCCCGGGAACGCGATCGCGTGCTCGACGCCCGGGGTCTCCAGCGCGATGCGCGACATCTCGCGGATCACGTCGTCCGAGCGCTCGAGGGAGGCCGCGTCGGGCAGCTGCGCGAACGCGACCAGGTACTGCTTGTCTTGCGTGGGCACGAAGCCGGTCGGCACCTTGTCGAAGCCGAACCAGGTCAGGCCGAGCAGGCCGAGGTACGCGACCACCGCGATCCCGGAGCGGCGCAGGATCTTCCGCACCAGGCCGACGTAGCCGTCGGCCGCCTTGTTGAACCAGCGGTCGAACGGCCGGAAGAACCAGCCGAGCGCGCGGTCCATCAGCTTGGTGAGGCGATCCTTGGGCGCGCGATGGTCTTTGAGGAGTAGCGCGGACAAGGCCGGGCTGAGCGTCAGAGAGTTGAACGCGGAGAGCACGGTGCTGATGGCGATGGTGAGCGCGAACTGCTTGTAGAACTGTCCGCTCAGACCCGGG
>JBEVNG010000310.1:0-5673 GCA_040508235.1 Polyangiales bacterium
GATGCGCAGCCCACCCACGTTACTCTTCTGTCCCGACGCGCTGGTGAACCAGAAGTCGTAGTTGCCGTCCATCAGCTCGACGCCGGGCAGGTCGCGCGTCGGCTTGGCGCTGCGATAGGTCTGCTCGCGGCTGCCGCGCTTGAGCACCAGCGTGTAGTCGCCTCGCGGTTCGGCGTCGCGCCAGTTGATGCTGACCACCGGGATCACGTTCTGGTAGCGCACCGTGTAGCGCCGGCCGTCGGCCTCGACGTCGACGCGGTTGGCGCTCTTGGGCAGCTCCATGGTCGCGGCGTCGCGGATCACGTGCAGCGTGGTCTGGCGCACCAGCCTGCGATCGCAGCGCAGGTTGAGGCGGTGCGCACCCGCGCGGTTCAGCGACAGCACCAGCCCATTGCCACCGGCCTCGGGGCTGGCGGCCTTGCCGTCGAGGTCGGCGGTGGGCCGCTCGTTCTTGGCCGGGTTGCAGGCCGGCGCCTGCACGCGGAAGGTGACCGGCAGCGTGGGCGCATGCAGCGTCATCGAGTCGATCTCGGGCATCGAGAGCTCGGCCGCCTGCGGCGCGTTGGTGCCGGCGGTCCGCACGGGGGGAGCGGCCTTGGCTTCGCTGCCCGCGTCGGTTGCCGCGTCTTCCACGTCGGGACCGGCGCGCGGCTTGGCGGTCAGCTTCTCGTCGCCCTTCAGCTCCAGCTTCTGGCCGGCGGCGAGCTGCTCCACGGCGCCCGCCTGATCGATGGCTACTTGCCCGACCAGCACGTCGAACAGCGTCTCCTCGTCGTTGCTGACGATGCGCACGCTGCTGCTCTTGCCGAGCCGCGCGATGCCGCGCGGGGTCTCGATGTCGATGTCGAAGTCGCCCGAGTCGATGCGGATCATGCCCGCTTCGAGATCGAAGCGGCTCTTGCCGCGCGGATCGCGATCGACGAAGCGCAGCACCGTGTTCGACTCCACCAGCGCCAGCCCGCTGCCGGCGAGCGCCAGCTTGGCGTTGCCTTGCTTGCCGGTGCGCAGGCCGTCGCCCATGTGGAAGCGCTCGCCGTTGGCGACCTCGCTCCAGGCGCCGATCGCGCGCGCCTCGTCGCGCTGCACCTCACCCGCGTACGAGTCCAGCTGAGCCAGGAAGTCGTCGCCGCACGAGCACGACTTGCCGCACGCGAGCAGGCAGGTAACCAGGCACAGCAACAGCCACGTCCGCGCCGGACGGACGTGCGCGGACGCCGCGGGGCGCAGGCGCCCGGCTGCGTTCACTTGGGTGCTCTCCGCAGGTCCACGACGATGATGGTAACGCCGAGTCGCTCCACTTGGGCAGCACGTGTCTGCGGCTCGTAGCCCTGCGCCTCGATCTCCAGCGTGTACTGGCCCGGGGGCACGTCGACGACGAAGTTACCCCTGTCGTCCGAGTTCACCACCGTGCCGAGCGGGGCGATCGTGATGCGCGCCTTGATCGGCTGGCCGCCGCGCAGGCTGCGCACGTTGCCCTTGATCTCGCCCTCGGGCAGCACGCGCGCGAGCGACACCTCGACGGTCTGACGACCGGCCGTGCCCTGGACCTTGACGGTCTGCTGCTGGTAGCCCTGCGCCGACACACTGAGCGCGTGCTCCAGCGCGGGCCGCAGCTCCAGCTCGACCGTGCCCTCGGCGTTGGTGGTGGCCTCCTTGCGATCGCCCTCGACGGCGAGCTGCACGGCGGCTCCGTCCACCGGCGCGCCGCTCGGGTCGAGCACCTTCACCGCCAGCAAGGACGGCTCGGGCGTGGTCTCCACGACGACGGGCTGCACCGGCTCGGGCAGCGAGACCTCGCGCTTGCTGGCCGCGAAGCTGATGCCGCAGGTGAGGGCGAACCACATGCGCGGCTCGATGCGCACGCCGCGAACGTCGATAGGCGGGCGACCGCTCGGGCTGACACCCAGCTCGACGCCCGGCAGGAAGCGCTCCTTGAGCTTCATCTGCGCGGCCAGCCGCACGCGCATCGGCGAGTCGATCGCGCTGGGCGCGCTGCTGCCGGTGGCCACGTCCCAGCTCCACTCGGCGCTCGCCATCACGGGGCCGATCGGCATCGCATAGAGCAGGCCGAGCAGCAGCGCGTCGTAGTCCGAGATCTGCGTGGCCAGGGTGTCGCCCGGACGCAGCACCTTGTTCTCGTCGATCGCGTTGTTGCTGCGGTCGAAGCGGTAGCCGACGTTGAGCGTGAGCTCCTGCCGCGGCGTGAACAGGTAGGTCGCGATCGCGCCGAGCTCCGGGCTGACGCCCTTCAGGCCGTCGCCCATGTTGAGCGCGGGCGGAAAGCGCAGCGCGGTGCGCGCGCCGAACGCCCAGTGCTCGTCGAGCTGGTAGGCGTGGCGGGTCGCGATCTGCGTGCCGAGCGCGCCACCGGAGTCGGCGCCGTCGAGCCCGCTGTGCTTGTCGTAGCGACCGTCGAAGCCGAGCGAGAGCTGCAGGAACTGCCAGGGTGCCCACGCCGCGGCTGCCTCGCCGAACAGACGGTGGTGTTTGTCGGTGCCGTCGCCCGACAACACGCCCTCCGTGTACGCGTAGCCCAGGCCGAGGATGGCGCGAGGATCGCGCTCCACGGGCGCGGCGGAGCCCACGTGGCGTCCACCACGCAATCCTTGTACGTCCATCGGGAGCTGTGCGGAGGCACGCCCGAGTCCCAGGAAGAACGCCAGAGTCCCCACCAAAAGCGTTCCCAGACCGGCAGCGGTCCGCCATCTCGGCGCACGAAGCGCTTGATCCATGCTGTTGAGAATCTTGGCATCCTCTGACCTCGAAACGGCAAGAGAACACACGTCCGCATGCGCTTCTCGCTCGCGCGCGCACTTGCCGACAAAGCCACTTGCGGCTCCTGCGTGCGTGCGACGGCGCGCTTGAAAGGTGGCGCGCTGTAGGCAACCATCGGCCATCCGAAACCGAGCCCGAGAGTGAGTATGCAAATCGAAGCGAGCGATCTCGTCCTGGACCGCGCCTACACCTGGGAGAAGCAGCGACCGAACGCGGTGTACATGACGCAGCCGACGGGGGCAGGCGCCGTCCGCACGTACACCTGGGCCCAGACGCTCGACGAAGCGCGTCGCATGGCGGCCTACCTGCAGTCGTTCGGCTTCCCGCCCGGCTCGAAGATCGCGTTGCTGTCCAAGAACTGCGCGCACTTCGTGATGACCGACCTCGCCATCTGGATGGCCGGGTACGTGACGGTGGCGCTCTATCCCACGCTGCAGGCCGAGACGGTCCGCTACATCCTCGAGCACTCCGACGCGAAGCTGATCTTCATCGGCAAGCTCGACGACTGGGCCAGCATGAAGTCCGGCGTGTCGGACGCGCTGCCCAAGGTGTCGTTCCCGTCGAGCCCTCCCAACGACTATCCGACCTGGGAGACGCTGGTGAAGATCACGCCGCCGATCGCCGGCGAGCCGCGGCGCTCGCTCGACGAGACCGCGCTGCTCGTCTACACGTCCGGCAGCACGGGGCAGCCCAAGGGCGTCGAGCAGTCGTTCCGCGCGGTGTCGGCGGCGGGCAAGGGCTTCAGCCAGGGGCTCGGAATCAACGCCAGCGATCGCATGCTGTCCTACTTGCCGCTGGCGCACGTGTTCGAGCGCGGCGCGCTGGAGGCGCTCTCGCTCTACGTCGGCAACCACATCTTCTTCGCGGAGTCGCTCGACACCTTCGTGCAGGACGTCAAGCGCGCCCGGCCCACGGTGTTCCACTCGGTGCCGCGGCTGTGGCTGAAGTTCCAGCAGGGTGTGCACCAGAAGTTCCCGCCCAAGCGTCTGCAGACTCTGCTCTCCATTCCGCTGCTCAACCGCATCCTGAAGAAGCTGATCCTCAAGGGGCTCGGGCTCGACCAGGCGCGCATGGCGATCAGCGGCTCGGCGCCCATCCCGCCCGACCTGATCGACTGGTACCGCCGGCTCGGCCTGGAGCTGCTCGAGGGCTACGGCATGAGCGAGAACTTCGCCTACTCGCACGTCACGCAGCCTGGCAAGGTGCGCGTCGGCTTCGTGGGCAACACGCTGCCGGGCGTCGAGCACCGCATCAGCCCGGAGGGCGAGGTGCTGATCAAGAGCCCGGCCGACATGAAGGGATACTTCAAGCAGGCGGAGCTCTCACGCGGCTCGTTCACCGAGGACGGCTTCCTCAAGACCGGCGATCGCGGCGAGATCGACGCGCAGGGGCGGCTCAAGCTCACCGGTCGCGTGAAGGAGCTGTTCAAGACCAGCAAGGGCAAGTACGTCGCGCCCGCGCCGGTCGAGAACCTGCTGATGAGCGATGGCCATGTCGAGCTCGCGTGCGTGATGGGCTCGGGCGAGCCCTCCGCGTTCGCGGTGGTGCAGCTGGCCGAGGAGCTGCGCAAGAAGCTGAAGAAGGGCGGCGCTGACAAAAGCGCCATCGAGGCCGCGCTGAGCAAGCTGCGCGAGTCCACCAACCGTCAGCTGGAGGAGCACGAGCAGCTCGCGTTCCTGGTGGTCGCCAAGGACGAGTGGCAGGTCGAGAACGGCTTCCTCACGCCGACCCTGAAGATCAAGCGTGGCGCCATCGAGAGCGACGCGGCCCCGAACATCGACGGCTGGTTCGCCGCCAAGCGCGCGGTGATCTGGGGCTGAGCGCAAGCTTGGACAAACCTTGACCGTGTCGGGCGCCGATCCCAAGCTGGATCATGTTTGCGCCCGACAACCGTGTGCGCGTGCTCGTCGACCGGCCCCCCGCCGTCGAGCGCGACTACGTTCTCTACTGGATGATCGCGGCGCGCCGGCCGCGCTACAACTTCGCGCTCGACCAGGCCGCCGCCTACGCGCGTGAGCTGAAGAAGCCGCTGGTGGTGCTGGAGGCGCTGCGCGTCGGCTACCCCTGGGCCTCCGATCGTCTGCATGCGTTCGTGATGCAGGGCATGGCCGAGAACGCCGCGCACTTCGCCAAGCGCAAGGTGCTCTATTACCCGTACCTCGAGCGCGAGGCGGGCGAGGGCAGCGGCCTGCTGGAGTCGCTGGCCGAGCGCGCCTGCGTGGTGATCACCGACGACTTCCCATGCTTCTTTCTCCCGCGCATGGTCGCCGCCGCGGCGAAGAAGCTCGACGCACGGCTGGAGGCGATCGACGGCAACGGCTTGCTGCCGCTCGCGCTCGCCGACGGCAAGAGCTTCTACAGCGCGTACATCTTCCGGCGCTTCATGCAGAAGCACGTCGCGCACGCGCTGGAGCAGCGCCCGCGGGAAGACGCGCTCGCGCGGCTGCAACTGCCGGTGCTGGAGAAGCTGCCCGCGATGCGGCGCTGGCCGCCCGCGAAAGCACGCGAGCTCACCGACATTCATGTCGCGGTCGCCAAGCTCCCGATCGATCACAGCGTACCGGTCGTGCCGACGCTCTCCGGCGGCGCCACACACGCGCGTCGCGCTTTGACACAGTTCATCGACGCGCGGATGTGCCGATATGAGCGAGAGCGTTCGCACCCTGACTCAAATGTCGCGAGTGGACTCTCTCCCTATCTGCACTTCGGGCACCTGAGTGTGCACGAGATCCTGGCGGCTGTGGCTGGGGCGGAGGGCTGGGACCAGCGTCCACGTGGCCTCGCGAAAGACGGCAAAAGAAGCGGTTTTTGGGGTCTAAGCGGCGCTGCTGAAGCATTCCTGGACGAGTTGGTCACGTTTCGCGAGCTGGCTCTGAACACCGCCGCGACCTTACCCAG
>JBEVNG010000376.1:0-12216 GCA_040508235.1 Polyangiales bacterium
TGATCGGCAACGATATTTCGCGTCGTGTACTAACGGTCGCCCGCCGCGGGAGCTACGGTCCGTCGAGCTTCCGCAGTATGCCCGAGAGTTACCGCAACTACTTCGTCGAGACGGCCGAGGGCCGCACCGTGCGTCCGGACATCCGCGCCATGTGCAGCTTCGCGCACCTTAACCTGCTGGAGCAGGCGCGCTACAGCGTGGTCGGCACGGTCGACGCCATTTTCTGCCGCAACGTGCTGATCTACTTCGACACCGCCTCGCGCCGGAAGGTGATCGAGGGCTTCTACGAGCGGCTGACGCCGGGCGGCTTCCTGTTCCTCGGCCACAGCGAGTCGCTGCTCAACGTGTCGACGGCGTTCGAGCTGGTTCATCTGTCGGCGGACCTCGTGTACCAGAAGTCACTGCTCAACGTCAGCAAGGGCTCGCAGCCCGGGGAGCCCCGATGACCAGCAAATTGCGGGTCATGGTGGTCGATGACTCGGCGCTCAACCGGCGCACCATCGGCGACGTGCTGGGCGCGCTCGACGGCGTCGAGGTCGTGGGCAAGGCGGCCGACGGCGACGAGGCCCTGCGCCTGGCGGCCTCGCTCGCGCCGGACCTGATCACGCTCGACCTCGAGATGCCGCGCATGGACGGCTTCACGTTCCTGCGCCTGTTGATGGCGCGTCAGCCCACGGCGGTGATCGTGATCAGCGGCTCGGGCCGCGAGAGCGTCGGCCGCGCGATGGAGCTGGGTGCGGTCGACTGCGTGGCCAAGGGGCAGCGCGAGACCACCGGCGGCGGCATCGAGCTGGAGCTGGCCGAGAAGGTAGCCGCGCTCCGGCAGCAATCGCTGGCTGGCAAGGCGCTGCTCAAGCGGCCGCTGCCGCAGCGCTTCCCCACGCGTGCAGCCGTGACGGCGCCCGAGCGGCCCGCGCAGCTGGAGAAGGCCGACCGCGAGAAAGAGGGCGCCGGCCTCACGCGCCTGGTCGTGATCGGCGCCTCCACCGGCGGACCGAGCGCGCTGGTCGAGGTGTTCTCGCAGATCAAGACCTGCACCAGCACCGCGATCGTGGTGGCGCAGCACATGCCCGAGCGCTTCACGCGCACGTTCGCCGAGCGCCTCAATCGCCTGAGCGTGCTGCGCGTCAGCGAGGCGCGTGAGTTCGAGCCGCTGCACCCGGGGCGCGCCATCCTGTGTCCGGGCGGCAAGTGTCTGGAGATCACGGGCTTCGGCCACGGCTACGCGGCCCTGGTGGTCGACCCGGCGCCCTCCGACCGCTTCATCCCGTCCGCGGACAGGCTGTTCAAGAGCGCGGCCGAGCTGGCCCGCGACAAGGTCATCGGCGTGGTGCTGACCGGCATGGGCGACGATGGCGCACGAGGTGTGGTCGCCATCAAGGCCCGCGGGGGCATGGTGGTGGCCGAGTCCGCGGAAACCGCGGTCATCTACGGCATGCCCGGGGCGGCGGTTCGGACCGGCGAGGTAGATCGCACCTTGCCGCTGCCCGCGCTGGCGGCTTACCTCTCGGAACTGATTGTCTGATCGCCAGGGGTCGTGGGAGCATCCTGCGTTGGGGGATCGAGGGGGATGACCGACAGCAGAACGCCGGACGGGCTCGACGCGCGTCCCGTGGTGCGCGCCGGCGAGGCGCTGCAGCACATGCGGCAGTCCCTCGAGCGCGTCGACCGGGAGCGCCAGGGGCTGATGAAGGTGGCGTCGAGCCTCGAGGAGTTCGTGCGCAGCCAGGATGCGCGCTTCGCCGAGCTGGAGCAGGAGCTCAACGACACCGCGCTGCTCTACGTGGCGACCTACCAGCTGCAGGCGCGCGACGAGCCGCGCGAGGTGCTGCGCCACCTGCGTGAGCTGCTGGAGCAGCTGATCGGCGTCGAGTCGTTCGCGCTCTACCTGGGTGGGCCGGAGGCCAAGGTGATCGCCTCGCGTGGGCTGACCACCGCGGAGCTGGGGCCGCAGCGCACGCACGAGGGCCCGCTCGCGCCGGCCTACGTGAAGCGCGCGCCGATCCTGGTGGAGGGCCAGCCGCTACCCGCGGGTTCGCTCACGGCGCCGCTCGCGGTGGTGCCGCTGCTGCTGGCCGAGCGCGTGGTCGGTGCGATCTCGATCGTGAAGCTGTTCCCACACAAGCAAGCCTGGGCGGCAGTCGACGTGCAGCTGCTCAACCTGCTGGCGACGCACGCGGCGTCCGCGCTGCTCGCCGCCCACCTGGTACGGCAAGCCCAACAGCAGAGCGACCTGCTCGGTACGCTCGCCAACCTCGGCGAAGGACTCGAGTGACATGAGCACCCAGCGCGCCCGCTTTCGATGCTTGGTGGTCGAAGATTCCCAGGTGATGCGGCAGCTGCTCGTGTTCGCGCTGCAGCGCGTGCGCGAGCTGGAGGTCACCGAGGCGGACGACGGCGTCGATGCGCTGCGCAAGCTGAACGGCAACCGCTTCGACATCATCATCACCGACATCAACATGCCGATCATGGACGGCCTGAAGCTGGTGAAGCGGATCCGCTCGGACGAGACCTACAAGGACGTGCCGATCATCGTGGTCACGACCGAGGGCTCGCAGGAAGACCGCCAGCGGGCGCTGACGCTCGGTGCGAACGCCTACATCACCAAGCCCATCCAGGGGCCGCAGGTGGTGGCCAAGGTTCGCGAGCTACTGCAGCTCTGAACGCCCCGCAGATCGGGTCACGCACTGGCCCGATCGGCGCAGTCACCCCGGTCGACGCGATGGCATTGTCTAGCCGATTCGGCCTGTGGTACTGGTCCCACCAGCTGCTCAGCCTGCCTCCCGGCTGAGACGGTGCGGAGCCTTCCTTATGACCGTAAAGACGCAGCGTTCGGCCTGGGCCGGCGCGCTCCTCGTCGCGCTCGGCGCGACTGCATGCGCCAACGAGCCCTATCCCGACCAACCCTCCAAGCGCGAGGTGGCGGATGAGCTCTACAGTTTCCTGTGCAAGCGGGTCGCGCGCGAGACGGATGACGTCCGCAACGCGGATCTGAGCGGCATCAAGTACACGCAGCTGTGCGATGCCCCGCCCGACGATCTCGACGACGAGCCGTTGGTCGCCGATCAGCCCCGCCTCAAGGCGATGCTGGTGCGTCGGCAGGCGATCGTCGACGCGATCGCGCAGACGATCGGCGACCTGCCGGTCAACGAGGGCGCCTCGTTCGAAGAGGACGAGCTCAAGGACTTCCTCAACAGCCTGGTCCCGTTCTACGACGACCTGCGGCTGCCCACGGTGTCGCGCAAGCTCGCCGAGCTGCTGCGGCTGGTGGTCGACGAGGGCGACCCGCGCGCGGTGGCGGTGATCGACCAGCTCTCGAAGATCTCCCCGCGCATCGGCTACCGCGTGGCGGAGCGTGCGCTCGGCGCGGTGCGTCCGTTCCTGACCTACCCGGAGCTCGACAGTCTGTCCCGCGTGCTGCTCGCGCTGTTCGGCGAGGGTGGCGAGGCGCACGACGAGTTCGTGGCGCTGCTGCAGGCGACCACGCTGGAGATGGCGGACGACGCCGAGCCCAAGACCGACGGGCCCGACAACACCACGCTGCACCTCGTGCTCGACCTGCTGTTGGGCGAGGACCAGGCGCTGGCCGAGGGCGGCGGCAAGCAGTGGGCGGTGCGCCGCGACACGCGCGGCTACGCGCTGGCCACCAAAGGCTCGCCGTTCGTCGATGAAGACGGCGACGGGCTGGCCGACCTCGACGCGGAGGACCGCTTCGTGGTCGATGGCAGCGGCGCGGACCGCTCGCCCTGGCCGTTCGTCAAGGCGCGCGGCGCCGACCCGGTGGGGGATCGCGACGGCGAAGGTCGCGCGCTCAACGCCGCGGGCGAGCCGATGTTCAGCTACTTCGACGCCAACGCCACGGTGCTGGCGGCGGGCATGCGCGAGGCCAAGGGCCTGATCGAGCGCACGCAGTCGGGCACGCCCAGCACGATCGAGAACGCCTCGCGCGGTCTGCGCCCGATGCTCGGACCGAACACGCAGCGCACGTACGACTTCAAGAAGCCGTTCACCTTCCAGGGGCCCGACCTCAGCAAGTCGCCCGCGCTCGACCTGTTGCACGCGGTGACCGAGCTCCTGAAGCAGCCCGAGACGCGCGATGCGCTCGAGCTGGTGTTCGAGCTGATGAAGCAGGACGCCAACGAGTCGACCGCGGCGGGCCCCATCTTCGCGGCCCTCGGCATCGATCGTCGCTCCGACGATCCCAAGCACAACGATGCCAAGCTGGTCGGCTACGACGGCACGCCCAACACGCCGAGCGAGTGGTGGGACGAGGCGATCGCCACCGCCGTGCGCATCCTCAAGCGCCCGGCGCTGATGGAGGCGCTGATCACGTCGTTCGCCGATCCGCGCTCCGGCGCCCAGGGCCAGCTGTACGCGACCTGGATGAAGCACAACGACGTCGTTACCTACTTGAACGCGCCCTTCGAGGCGGATGCCACCTCGGGCAAGTTCACGGAGCAGCAAGCCAAGGACCTGAACGCGGTTCGCGCCGACTACAAGTACGTGAGCGAAGTGAACCGCCAGGCACCGAACACGGGCATGAACCGCTCGGTCTGGCAGCGCACGATGTCGATGCTGCACACCATCAACGGCACGCCGCTCTGCAACAAGGAGGGCGCCACCGTCTCGGTGCCGCAGATTCCGTTCGGTCCGGTCGGTGGTCCGTACGCCAAGTGCGCGTTCGTCGAGATCCCGGACCCGGGCGAGGCGTACGTCAAGGCCACGCTCAAGCGCTTCGAGGTCAAGCTCAAGGACGAGGGGCTGAAGGGGCTCGCGGCGCTCGGTCAGGCCATCGGCCTCACCGGCTCCACCGCGGAGATCCAGGAGTCGGAGTCGCAGATCGTGGGCTTCAACGACAAGCCGACGCCCGAGTCGATGGCGCGCCTGCTGTTCGCGCCGCACGCCGCGTTCACCAAGAACCTGTTCGGCGACATCCTCACCAACGACAATGTGCCGGTCAAGCTGTACGAGCCGTACGCGCTGTTCCCCCTGGAGGTCCAGGATCCGCTCTCGACCGTCGACGGCCAGGCGCAGTCGTTCATCACCGCCGGCGTCCCGCTGGTCACGGCGTTCGACGACAACGAGCTGCGCGACGGCGAGAAGCTGCTCGACGGCTACATGTTCGGGCACTTCCTGAACACGTTCCACATGCACTGGTCCGCGCCGCAGCCCGCGCTGTGCCCCGAGGCCGTGGTGGTGGGCGAGAGCGAAGGCTGCACGCAGAGCGTCGACGTGACCAAGAAGTTCTGGTCGTACCAGAGCAACCTCCAGAGCTACGAGCCGCTGCTGGTCGAGTCGTTCGCGGACGAGAAGCTGACCCAGATCCTGCAAAAGGCGTCCGCACAGCTGCAGACGCTGACCATCCGCGGCAAGAAGGGCAGCAAGGTCCTGGCCGACTTCGCGGCGATGTTGCTGCGTCAGAACGACATCGCGGGCGAGGGCGGCGTGAAGTATCGCGACGGCCGTCGCTACTCGCTCACCAACTCCTGCGCGCCGTCCGACTCGATGACGCCGCCCGAGAAGTGCGGATGCCCCGCGGGCTCGACCGAAGAGGGCGACAACTGCAAGGTCGGCGAGCGCATCTTCCCGCGTGGCAAGGTGCTCGGCGCCTCGCCGCTGTACATCCTGCTCGACGCGCTCAAGGGCATCGACAAGATGTGGGAGAGCGACAAGGAGCGTCAGGAGGCCTGGCTCCGCGCGCGCAGCGAGCTGGTCGACCGCTTCCTGGCCTCCGAGCCGGTGGCGGGACAGGACCTGACGTTCCGCTTCAAGAACCAGCGTGCACGCAAGATCGCCGTCAAGGCGATCGAGTGGGCGAACGCGCGCATCGACTCGCACCAGGGCGACCTCGCCAGCTGGGCGGACGGCCTGGTTGGCCGCACCGAGAAGGTGCTCTCGCACCCGATGGTCGCGCGCGGCCTCGACGTGCTCGACGTGTTCTGGAACGACAAGGAGGCGGGTGATCAGTTCGCGGCGGTGGCCGCGTACCTGATGGATGCCGAGCAGTTCCCAGATGCGTTCTCCGGCATCATCGTGGCGGTGGCGGACACGCTCACCTTCCTCGATCGCGAGCCGAACCTGACGCCGATCGTGCAGTTCGCCTCGCTGGCGGTCGCACCGGATGCGTTCACGGCGCTCGACGATGGCGCGGAGCCCGACGTCGAGAACGGCGTGCTGCTCAAGGGCCTCGAGCTGACCAAGGACATCGTCGACCTGCACGAGGGCGACGAGCCGAGCGCGATCAGCAAGGTGCTCAAGAACCTGGTGCTCGCCAACGACAGCGGCGAGTCGCCGCTCGAGGTGTTCTTCGACAGCATCGCGGAGATCAACCGCAATAACCCGAGCGTGGACGCCGACGTGCCGATGGCGCCGGCCGATGCATCGGGCTCGCTCAACCGTGCCCAGGAGTTCCTGTCCGACGGCGACCGCGGTCTGGAGCGCATCTACAAGGTGATCCAGTCGCGTAACCTCAACTCTCAGCCGCCTTCGGACACGAACTGATGCGTTCCACTATCTTCCTTACGCGCGCGGCCGGTCTGCTGGTCGCGCTCGCCACCCTCATGTCCGCGGGCAGTGCACACGCCGGCGGTCTGTTCCTGTTCGACCGCGGCGCACGTCCACTCGGACGCGGCGGCGCGTTCGTGGCCGGCGTCGACGACCCCAACGCGCTCCACTACAACCCGGCCGGTCTGATCGAGTCCGGCAACCAGCTGATGGGTGACGCCACGCTGACCGTGCCGTTCGCGAGCGTGACGCGCACCAACCCCGACGGCTCGCCGATGGCGAAGGTCGACGCGAGCCCGCTGCTGCTGCCGATCCCGCAGGGCGGCTTCTCGCACAACTTCGGGCTCAAGAACTGGGGCTTCGGCGCCAGCATCTTCGCCCCCAACGTGATGATCATCGGCTACCCGCGCAGCCTGCGTCAGGGCGGCATGAACGTGCCGTCGCCCACGCGTTATTCGCTGGTCAACCTCGAGGGCAGCTTGCTGGCCACGCTCGCGCTCGGCGCGGCGTGGCAGCCCATCAAGGGCCTGTCGCTCGGCGCGGCGCTGCACCTCACGGGTGGTCGCTTCACCGGCTCGACGGCGCTCAACGCCTGCGACGGAACGTTGTGCACGTTCCCCGAGGATCCCTCGTTCGACGCCTACGTCACGTTCGATGCGCTGCCGGTCTACAGCGTCGCGGGCATGTTCGGCGTGATCTTGAACGCGGGCGATCGCATCCGCCTCGGTGTCTCGTTCATCACGCCGTCGACGCTCAGCGGCAGCGGCACCATCAAGACGCGGCTGCCCAACAGCGTGCTGTTCGAGTCCGCCAACGTCTCGGGCGACAAGCTCGACTTCGAGATGAAGATGCCCGCCATCCTGCGCGTGGGCAGCGAGATCCGTCCCGTGCGCGCGCTGCGCATGGAGGGCGCGTTCCAGTGGGAACAGTGGTCGCGTCAGCAGTCGATCGACATCACGCCCAAGAACGTCGAGATCCAGAACATCACGGGCGTGAACAACTACCAGATCGACAAGGTCTCGCTGGCCCGCAACATGCGCAACACCATCAGCGTGCGCGGCGGCTTCGAGGCGTGGCTGCCGACCTGGCTCGTGGGCAAGGTGTTCAAGAAGCGCCACTTCGCCATGCGCGGCGGCCTGGCCTGGGAGAAGGGCGCGTTCAGCAGCCAGGCGATGTCGCCGCTCACGCTCGACACCAACAAGGTGTTGATCACGGGTGGCCTCAGCATCGACCTGGCCAAGTGGCTGCGCTTCGACACCACGGCCGGCTACATCTGGATGCAGGACCCCAAGGTCCGCAACAGCGAGATCCGCCAGCCTGCCGCGCTGCGCCCCGGCTACATCGACGCTTCCGTGATCGGAAACGGCGACTACAAGGTCGAGGCCTTCTTCCTGGGCGGCGGCTTCGCGATCAGGCTCTGAGCGGCCTGGGGCTTGGCGGCGGCCTTTTTCTTCTTGGGCCCTTTGGTCGCCAGCTCCAGCTGCGCCCGCATCGCGCTGCGCACCTCGCGCTCGGCGCGGTCGGCATCCCCGGCCAGGATCGCCTCGGCGATCGGCAGCCGGTACTTGGTGCGCTTGAGCTCGGCCGCGGTCCACGCGATGGTCAGCTCGCCGGCCAGGTTCGCGGTGCGCTTGAACGTGTTGTAGGTGAGCCGGTAGACGATGTGGTTGGCGCCCTCGTGGACCAGGTCCCAGAAGCGCGCCTCCAGCTCGTAGAGGGCGGCGTCGTCCTCGGCCTGGCTCATCTTCTGGCAGGTGCGTACCAACTCGCGGCGCAGCGACAGCTTGGCGCGCAGCGCGCAGTGGCGGACCGCCTCGGGCGCCAGCGCGGCGCGCAGCTCCAGGATCGGCAGCCAGAGCGCGAGCGAGCCCTTTCGACCGGGCGGGTTCTGCTCCATCAGCAGGGCCAGCACGTCGAGGCCGCCGTGCTCCCGGAAGTCGAGCACGTGGGTGCCGTCGCCGTGGAGGACCTGCACCAGGCCGAGCTGGGCGAGCCGACGGATCGCCTCGCGCACGACCTGCCGGTTCACCTTCAGCTGCTCGGCCAGCGCGCGCTCGGCGGGCAGACTGGAGCCGGGCTTGTACTCACCACCGAGGATCGCGTGCGCGAGCTGCCCGAAGACTTGATCCACGAGGCTCTTGGCCGCTGCTGTCATCGCCGAAACACCAAGCTCATCGGCCACAGCTAGCATGCTTGCGGTGCCGAATGTAGAGCGCGGCCGGTGGTGAGCCGCACAACCCGCGGGGGTTGACCGCTCCTGTAGCGGAGGGGGCACTCGCAGCGACTTTGACGTGCCTGCCGCTGCGCAGATACCGGCCAGAAATCCGCTGCGGGTAAGACTACACAGACTCGCAGAGACCATTGCGGCCCGGCCCATGACCCGACCAAACTCCAGCATGTCCAACTCCCCCCACGCACGCGTCACGCTCGCCCCGACCAGCAAGGCCTGGAGCGAGGTCACGCAGACCGGGGACACCCGCTACCGCATCCGGCTGGAGGGCCCGTTCGGTCCGGCCTGGATCGCGAGCCTGTGCGCGGAGCTGGCCGACAGGCAGATCTCGATCGACCGCGCGCACGCGCTGCGCACCAGCAACCAGACCTGGATCGCCGAGCTCAACGTCGACGCGCTGCCCGGCGCGGAGGATCCGCTCGACATCCCGTACGTGGAGCTGGCCGAGGCGGGCGCGCCGGACGCCAGCGACCCGCTCAAGTTGCTCAGCTTCCAGATCGAGGAGACCTCGGCGCACGGCGGCTCGCTGCAGCTCACGGTCGAGGCGAACGACAGCCTCGGCCTGCTCGGCTCCCTGCTCAGCCAGCTGGCGATGCTGTTCCTGTTCCCGGTCGAGATGCACATCGAGACCAGCGAGGGCCGCGCCCACGACGTGTTCTGGCTCTGCACCGTGGGCTCCCCGGTCGGCCCCCGCCTACGCGACTCGCTGGCGCGTGTGCTGTCGCGCGCGCAGCTCGACTCCTAAGTCGCGGATGCAACTTGTGCGGCGCGGCGCGCGCCGGGCGATGTTCGTTATCATCGCGTGATGGAGCGCGAGGCCAGTCGGCGCGTGATCTTGATCGACGCGAACGATGCGACCCGCGAGGTGCTCGCGGCGCGCTTGCGGTCGCAGGGCTACGACGTCGAGCCGGTACCGGATGGCGCGACGGGCGCGGACCTCGCGCTGTCCGCGCCGCCTGCCGCGGTGATCTCGGATCTGTGGCTGCCGAGCATCTCGGGCGTGCAGATCTGTCGCCTGTTGCGCTCCGAGGCCGCGACGGCGGAGGTGCCGGTGATCCTGCGCGGTGAGCGCGACGATCCGCGCAGTCGCTTCTGGGCCGAGCGCGCGGGCGCGATCGCGTACGTGGCGAAGGGGCGCATGGGAGAGCTGGTGCGCGCGCTGGCCAAGGCGTGCGCCATGGCCCGCTCCGAGGATCCGTTCTTCATGCAGCTGTCGGGTGGCACAGTCGACATTCGCGACCGCATCGCGCAGCACCTCGATGCCGCGCTGTTCGACAGCGTGATCGCGTCGGAGGTGCGCGCGCTGGCGAACGCAGGCGAGTTCCCGCGCCTGTTCGATCAGCTGTCGCAGCTGATGTCGCAGCTCAGCGCGTACCGCTGGCTGGCGCTGCGCTCGACGCACCCGGAGCACTTTGGGCTGCACTGCCATCCGCGCCTGGCGGTGCAGGCGGAGCGCGAGGCGCGCCTGGCGATGGGCATCGAGAGCGTGGCGATGCTGGCGGTGCACGACGAAGACGCCTCCAGCGCGGAGGAGTCGAGCGAGCCGGTGGTGTGCCAGGTGCGCTTCGCGAGCAACGTGGTGGGCACCATCGCGCTCGGCCCGACGCGCGACGATCACGCGGGCTCGGCTCAGCTGATCCCGATGGTGGCGCGCGAGCTGGGTGGCGCGCTGCGCATGGCGTCGCTGGTGGAGGAGTCGCAGCGGCAGGCGTCCATCGACGTGCTGACCGGGCTGATGAACCGGCGCGCGTTCATGCCCGCGATCCGCAACGAGCTGGCGCGCGGCAAGCGCTACGGACACCAGCTGTGCGTGCTGCTGCTCGACATCGATCACTTCAAGCAGATCAACGATCGCCACGGGCACGCGGCGGGAGACGTGGTGCTCAGCGCCGTCGGCAAGCTGCTGTCGGCATCGCTGCGCGGCAGCGACTTCGCGGCGCGCTGGGGCGGGGAGGAGTTCGTGGTCGCTCTCACCAACACGGACGTGGAGGGCGGCCGCGTGACCGCCGAGCGTGCGCGCGTGGCGGTCGAGAACCTGGTGGTCGATGACGGACGTGGGCAGCGCATCGCGGTCACCGCGTCCGTGGGTATCGCGTCGCTGCAGCCGGACGAGACCGTCGAGCAGCTGATGGACCGCGCGGATCGCGCGATGTACGCCGCGAAATATGCCGGTCGCAACCGCGTCGGGCTCGACGAGCCGGCGGCCGAGGCGCCGCGTGTGCTCAGCCACCTGCCCGCCAAGGCGCTCGGCACCGGCAACGTGCCGATCGTCGTCACCGGACGGGACCCACGCGCCTCGTGACGCTATCTTGGCGCGCATGGTGCGCGTGAAGATATGCGGCGTTACCTCGCTCGAGGATGCGCGCAGGACCCTCGACGCGGGCGCGGACGCGATCGGGCTCAACTTCTGGGCGAAGTCGGCACGGCGTTGCTCGGAAGAGGTCGCGCGCGAGATCGTCGCGGCGTTCAAGGGGCAGACGCTGTTCGTCGGTGTGTTCGTCGACTCCAGCGCGGACGAGGTCGAGCGCATCCGCACGAGCGTCGGCCTCGACTGCGTGCAGCTGCATGGCGAGGAGCCGCCCTCGATGGTGCAGCGGTTCTTGCCGCACGCCTACAAGGCGGTGCGCGTGCGCGGCGACGTGCTCGCGGCGGTGCGCGCGTATCCGGGCGAGCACGTGCTGCTCGATGCCTACGTGCCGGGGCTGCCCGGAGGGACCGGCGCCACCTTCGACTGGAACCTCGCCAGGGCGGTGGCGGCCGAGCGCAAGCTGACGCTGGCGGGCGGGCTCACGCCGGACAACGTGCGCGCAGCCGTCGCGACGGTGAACCCGTACTGCGTCGACGTCGCCAGCGGCGTCGAGTCGGCGCCCGGCGTGAAGGACCCGGCGCTGGTGCGCGCTTTCATCGCCAACGCGCGCGGTTGACGGCGCGGGGCCGAGGCGCCATCCTCTGGCTCGATGCTTCGGCCTTCGGACATGTCATCCCCCTCACGCTGGCTTTGGCGCTGCGCGTGCGGGGTCGTCCTGAGCTAAGCGTTTCTCTACCGACCTCGTTCCACGTGACCCTGCACCGCAGGGCCGCTGGCGGGGTATGTCGATCCGTCCGTGGCCCCGCCTCGAAAGCGAGCCATGATCGACCCTCACAACGACCACTTTTCGCAGTCCGTACCGTGCGCTACCCATGCGCCCATGGAATCCACGCTGCCCGGGCGGTTCGGCCCCTACGGAGGGCGCTTCGTCGCCGAGACCCTGATGCCCGCGCTCGACGAGCTCGACGCGGCGTACAAGGAGGCGCGCGCGGATCCCGCCTTCGAGCGCGAGCGCCTGTCCCTGCTCAGCCAGTACGTCGGCCGCGAGACGCCCCTCTACTTCGCCAAGCGGTTGTCCGAGGCGGTGGGGACGCGGGTGTGGCTGAAGCGGGAAGACCTCTGCCACACCGGCGCGCACAAGATCAACAACACCATCGGGCAGGTCCTGCTGGCC
>JBEVNG010000403.1:0-9389 GCA_040508235.1 Polyangiales bacterium
AGGCGACGTCTGCCATCGAGGAGGTGGTCAAGGCGGCCACCATGCTGGCGCAGAAGCGCATTGGCGGCCTGATCGTGTTCGAGCGAGACGCCATGCTGGAGGAGTTCATCCAGCGCGGCACGGTGCTCGATTCGGTGGCCAGCAAGGAGCTGCTGTACGGGCTCTTCATCCCCAGCTTCGAGAACCCGCTGCACGACGGCGCGGTGGTGATCCGTGACGGGCGCGTCTGGCAGGCGGGCGCGTTCTTGCCGCTGACCACCAACCAGGACATCGACCGCACGCTCGGCAGCCGCCACCGCGCGGCGCTCGGCATCAGCGAGGAGACCGACGCGGTGGTGGTGGTGGTGTCGGAGGAGCGCGGCTCGATCAGCCTGGTGTTCAACGGCAACATGGTGCGCGACGTCGACCCCAACTCGCTGCGCGACGCGCTGCCCGGGTTGTTGTTCCGCCGCCTGCGCCGCAAGAAGCGCAAGACCCAGACCTCGCGCCACAGCATCCCGGTGGTGCGTCCGGCGCAGCGGCCCGAGGGCACGTACGAAGACGGCGTGCCGCAAGAGGAGCCCAAGCCGTGACCGCCGAGGCGACCTTCCCGCAGCGCCTCAAGCGCGTCTTCACCGACAACCTCGGGCTGAAGCTGTTCTCGCTGGTGGTCGCGATCGCGCTGTTCACGGTGGTGCACGGCTCGGAGGCGGGCCAGCGCTCGCTGTACGTGCCCATCGTCGCCATGCTGCCGCCGGACTCGGCCGGCAACGTGCTGGTCGGCGAGCTGCCGGACAAGGTGAAGGTCACGCTCAGCGGCAGCCGCTCGGTGGTGAACTCGATCCACCAGCTCGACGCGGTGCAGATCGATCTCACGCGCGCGCCGCGCTCGTACACCTTCGAGCCGAGCCTGTTCGGCGTGCCGGCGGGCATCGACATCCAGACCACGCCGGCGGTGCTGACGCTCGACTGGGAGCCGCGCCAGGAGGCCAAGCTGCCGGTGCGCGTGCAGCTCTCGGGTGCGCCCGACCCGACGCTGGAGCTGGTCGGCAAGGCCACGGTCTCGCCGCCGCGCGTGATGGTGAAGGGCCCGCGCTCCAGCATCGAGGCGATGAGCGAGCTCCCCACCGACCTGCTGCCGCTGGCGGGCCTGGGCGCCGGCACCCATCGCATTCGCGTGCCGCTGCTGTCCTTGCCGCAGGGCGTGTCCGTGGTGGGCTCGGCGGAGGTCACGGCGGAGCTCAACCTCGAGCTCAAGCGCGAGCAGCGCAAGCTCCGGCACCTGACGGTCGCCGCCATCGGCGTCGGCGGCGCCGTGATGATCCGTCCGCCCCATGTCGACGTGGTGGTCGCGGCGCCCGAGCAGACGCTGGAGGAGCTCGACGCCGAGCACGTGGTGCCGGTGGTCGAGCTACCCGAGGACGCCAAGCCGGGCCTCGCGCTCAGCTTGCCGGTGACGGTGCGCGGCATCGACGACACGGTGCGCCTGATCCGCGTCGAGCCGAGCGAAGTCTTGATCCGCATCGAGCACTGAGCTCTTCAGCGCAGGCTCGCCCGCGCGTGCGCGATCAGGGTCTCGTCGCCGCGGCGCTCGGCGGCTTCGTGCACCGACGCCACCAGTCGCGCGTCGTAGCCGTGCGGAGCCAGGGCGCCGATCGCGGCGCGTGCATCGGCCTGGCTGCCGTCCTCGATCACGTCGAGCAGGCGCTGACGTGCGCTGGCGCGTCGGCTGAGGGCGAGCGCGTCGATCCAGATCTTGCGCTCGCTGGCGACGACACTCTCGTCGAGCTGCTCGCCGAGCAGCTGGATCGCGTCGTCGTGGTTCGCGCTCCCGAGCGCGCTCGCCAGCAGCTCCCGGCGCTCGCTGTCCGCGTTGCGCAGCAGCTCACGCGTGCACGCGATCGCGATCGACGGCGCGAGCGTGAACAGGCCCTGCAGGCACTCCAGCTCGATGCTGGGCTCGTCGCCGATCTTCAGCCGTAGCAGCAACAGGCCCGCGCCGTCGGGGTTGCCGTAGTGCGCGACGGCCTTGGCCGCGTTCTGGCGTACCGCGGGCAGCGCGTCCGCGAGCAGACCGCCCAGCTTCTGCAGCAGCCCCGCCGCGTTCAGGCGCGCGAGCGCGAGGGCGGCACGTGCGCGCAGCATACCCGCGCTGTCGCGCTTGTGTTGCTTCGACGCCTCGAACTGCACCAGGTCGATCGCATGCGCGAAGGTCTGCTCCGAGAGGGCCTCGCCGACGTCGAGCGCATCGAGCAACGCGAGCTTGGCCAGGCAGCCCGGATCCGCGCGCGGCCCGCCCTCGGCGATGCGGAAATACGCCGCCTCCAGCTCGTCGAGCATACCCAGCTGTTCCTGCGCGATGCGGCGTGCGGCGTCGACGACATCCGACGCGCGCCCCTGCGAGAGCACGCGCGAGAGGGGATCGCTTTTCATGCGGCAAGCCTAGCGCCGTGCGCGCTACGTTTCGTCCGTGCTCGTTCACGAAGTAATCGATCAGCTGCGCGCGCTCGGCGTACGCGAGGGAGGCGTGCTGCTGGTGCACACGTCGTTCAGGGCGCTGCGCCCCATCGAGGGTGGACCGCTCGGGTTGATCCGTGCGCTGCGTGCGGTCGCGGGCACGCTGGTGATGCCCACGATGACCGACGGCGAGAGCGTGTTCGATCCGCGCCAAACACCGACCACGGACATGGGCATCACGGCGGAGACGTTCTGGCGCCTGCCCGGGGTGCTGCGCAGTACGCACCCCGGAGGCTCGTTCGCCGCGGTCGGGCCGGAGGCCGCGCGTATCTGTGCGGAGCAGCCGCTGTCGCCTCCCCACGGCCACGACAGCCCGGTCGGTCGCGTGTACGACCTCGACGGGCAGGTGTTGTTGCTCGGCGTCGGGCACAGCGAGAACACCACGCTGCACCTGGCGGAGTCGCTCGCGGACGTGCCGTACTCGATCGCCTATCCCACCGTGATCGCCGAGGGCGAGACCGCGCTGATCGCGGAGACCGATCACTGTTGCCGCAACTTCGCGCAGGCCGACGCGTGGCTCGGTGCGCTGCAGCAGCGAGGTCCGGTCGGCCGTGGCGAGGCGCGCTTGATGAGCTCGCGCGAGCTGGTCGCACGAGCGCTCGAACATCTCGAGCGCGACCCGCTGGTGTTCTTGTGCCAGCGGGACTGCGACGAGTGCGCCGCGGCGCGCGCTAGTGTTGCTGCTCTTCGATAGGCGCGTGCAGCAGGCGTCCCCAGGCGACGAAGGCGGCGAGCGCGCCGACCGCGACGTTGAGCACCACCATGCGGTACTCGCCGCGCGCCACGTGGATCACCATCGCGCACGCCATCAGCGTCAGGAAGCCGGTGGCCGCGTAGCCGACGATGCGCTGCGGCGCGCGCGTGACGGCCGGAGCGGCGACCGCGATCGCGCCGAGCAGCTCCAGCGCGCCGAAGCTGCGCACCATCGCGATCGGCAACGTCTCGGTCCAGGCCATGATCTCCACCAAGCGGTCGGCCTGCAGCACCAGCTTGAGCGACGCGGTGACGGTGAAGAAGAACGCCAAGAGATCTTGCGCAATCCAGCTCGCAAAGTGCAGGAGCCGTTCGTTGGACACGGACCGAGATGCAATCGTTGCCATGGGCAGACCTCACTTCGTGGGTGACGCTCTATCTACGTCGCCGCCCCTTCTGATCTGCGCTCGCGAGAATTTTTCGACAAGGCTCTCGCGCGGTCCGCGTGCAGCGCGGCGGCGCGTAGTCGCCAGCGGGGGAGCGTGCTCGGGCCGCTGCGAGCGCGCCGTGCGCAACCGAGAGAAGGGCCGTTTTCGCGGCGAATAGTGGCGATCTCCGTCCGCGTTCGTGTACGCGTGCGCGCGTGGGCGGGGGGCACGCTGACGCAGGCGAGCCCGCGTGGGCGACCTGTGCTCGAACCCACCATGCGCGCGCGGCCGGTGCGAGTGGCTGCGTGACGGCTTGCGCCACTCAGTCCGAGATGCGAGTCTGCCTGACTCGCGAACGTTTCTGGTCGACACGCTGCTCTCCTGGGAGGCGGAAGGTCGTCGGGCGACGAACACGAAGCGGCGGTTTCGCGCCGCGCGGTTCTCGAAGCGACGGCTCTTCGAAGACTTCATCCTCCGCAGCACGCGCATCCGCGCGCGCGCCGTACAGAAAAGAGCAGTCATGGGCAACAGAATCTACGTGGGCAACCTCTCGTTCAACACCGACGAACAGTCGCTGCAGAGCGCCTTCTCGCGCTTTGGCGCCGTCGATGAGGTCAAGGTCGTGATGGACCGCGAGACCGGCCGCTCGCGCGGCTTCGCGTTCGTCTCGATGTCGGACGCCGATGGCGCCCGCAAGGCGATCGCCGAGATGGACGGCCAGATGGTCGACGGCCGCGCGCTGCGCGTCAACGAGGCCGAGGAGCGCCAGGCCGGCAACCGCGGCGGACCGCGCCCGCGCTACTAAGCGCCTTCGCCGCACCAGCTCGCGTCGAGCAACCTCAGGACGCGTAGGCGGCGATCAACTCGTAGTGAATGCGGCGGCTGCAGTCGGACTTCCCGGCCGTGCCGCCGCAGCTGTGATCACCGTGGCCGTGCGCCTGGCGTCCGCGCAGCGTGCGCATGATCTCGTGGGTCAAGTCGTAGCCGCCGTGCTCGCAGCGCTCGTCGTTGCAGCGCAGCTCGAACAACGCAGGCGCGCTCGGCACGTGGAAGCGCTTCTTGTACTTCACGCAGGCGATCTGTGAGTACTCCTCGACCTCGAGGATCAGCGACGTCAGCGTGGGGATCATGGCCTGGAGGCGCTGCGCGCTCTGTTCGCGCTGCCGCCGCTCGGCGCTTTCGTCGTTCTGCATCGTCGCCCTTCACGCTGTGCGTGGTTGCGCTCGAACCTGAACGCCTGCTCGTACTGTACGCCCCAACCGGGTACCTGGAAACGACTATCGCCCGCCGTCGTCGAGCAGCGCGAGCAGCGCGGGCGAGTCGTAAAACGAGCGCAGCTGCGCGCGCAGTTGCCGCTCCAGGAAGCCCGTGTGCAGACCGTGCTGGAGCACGGGGCCGACCAGCTCGCGCAGCTCGTTGGCGAGCATCGCCTCGCTCACGCCCATGTCCTCGATCAACGCCAGCACGCTCTGCTGTCCGTACTTGGCGAAGAAATGCGCGAGCACCTCGCGCGTGATGCGATGGAAGTACGGCGAGCGCCGGTAGTGCAGCCAGAACTCGTGGCCGAGCACCACGAAGTCCTCGACGTCCTGCTTGCGCACGAGCTGAAACAGCTCGCCGAGCTTCTTGGTCGAGAGCTGAGTCCACAGCTCGTCGGCCACCGAGCGCAGCAGCTCGGGGTCGAGCAGCTCGAGCAGCTTTTGTTCGCGCTGCTGCGCCAGCGAGGCGCGACGCTTGACCATGTGCTGGTGCAGCAGCTCCGCCACGCGCGCCTCCAGGCGCTCGAGCACGCGGCCGAGCAAGCGCTTGCCGCGACCATCGAGCAAGTCGCCGAGCAGGCGCGACAGCAGCTGGGCGTGCAGCAGCTCGGCGGTCTCGCTGTGCGCGACGCGCCCGATCAGCTCGCGCCACACGCCCTCGAGCCGGGCGATCGTCTCGGCGAAGCCGTCGTACTCGGCATCGACCAGCAGCTCGTCGAGCCGCGTGTCCGCGCTGGCGGGCGAGTCGAGCACCAGCTGCGCCAGCTCGCCGGTCAGCTCCATGATGCCGCCGCTGACGCGCAGCGCGATCACGTAGCGCTCGATCACGCCGAGCACCTGCGCCTCCGAGCTGAGGTCGTCGACCTTCACCTCGCCGAACCACGCGAACAGCTCACGTGCCCAGCCCTGCATGCGCGTGTCGAGCTGGGCAGCGTGGTAGCGAGCCAGCTCGTGCTGCACGTGCGCCTCGAGCAAGCGTTCGCTCCGCTCGCTCATGCGAGCACCCAGCTCAGCGCGTTCACCAGGCGCTCCCGCTCCGGGCCGCGCTCTGGCTGCGGCAGATCGATCACGCGCGCCAGCCCGTCGAGCAGCACGGCCACCGCGATCGCGCCGCGCTTGGCGTGGAGCTGCTGCGCCAGCACGTGCAGCTCGCCGGACAGCGGCTCGCGCAGGAAGTCGAACGCACCCGCCCGCTCGGCGACCAGGAAGCGCACGATCTCCGGCTGCGACTCCACCGCGGTGAGCCCCTCCTGCACCAGCGCCAGCGCGCTCGCGCGTGCATCGCCCGCGCGCACCGACAGGCCCAGCTCGCGCAGCAGCGGCGCAACGTGCTCCTCGACCAGCGCGCGGCCGATGTCGCTCATGTCCGCGAAGTGGCGGTAGAAGGAAGTGGGCGCGATGTTGGCGGCGCGCGCCACCTCGCGCAGGCCGAGCGACGCGAAGCCGTGCGCCGCGCTGAGCGCGAGGGCCTCGCGCAGCAGCGTGAGCCGAACGCGCTCCTTTTCTTCCTGCTTG
Source organism: Polyangiales bacterium (assembly GCA_040508235.1). Taxonomy (GTDB): domain Bacteria; phylum Myxococcota_A; class Polyangia; order Polyangiales; family DASUME01; genus DASUME01. Next base: position 6,392 of record JBEVNG010000403.1, read on the forward strand.
TGCGGCCGCGCTCGTAACACGGTTGGTTATTCGGCGGCGGCGGCGTGCGGCGCCACGAACTCTTCCGGCGCGGCCTGCTTCGATGAGAGCTTGGTCAGCTCGCGCAGCACGGACGCCAGGGTGCGCGGCCAGCTCTCGAAGCGATGCTCGATGCCGTGCTCGGCGCAGATCTCGCGCACGCGCGGCGCGATCTGGCGCAAGCGGTTGGGCGGCAGGCGCGGGAACAGGTGGTGCTCGATCTGCTTGTCGAGCGCGCCGCACAGGATCGACACCCACTCGGGCACGTCACAGTCGCGTCCACCCTCGGCCTGCAGCGCGTACCAGTGTGCACGCGTCGGCGGCTCGGTGCCCTCCGGGTAGTCGCGCGCGCCGACGTGGCCGCAGTAGATGATCGCCGCGGCCCACATGTCGCGCAGCACCTCGGACAGCAGGTTGCCGAGCAGCACCTTGGGCGCGAACGGTCCCGCCAGCAGCGGGAAGAACACGTACTCGCGGCCGAAGTGCTTGAGCAGCTTGCTGACGAAGATGCGGTTCTGCTTGGCGATCGTCGCCGGCTTGCGGTCGCTGAGCACCTGCAGCTGGCCGTTCTGCACGTAGATGTCGAGCATGCCCGTCACGTGCAGCTGCAGCGCGGTGCCGAAGCCGAAGAACGTGAAGATGTTGCTGATGGGCTGCATCAGGTGCGCGAGGCGGTAGGGCACGCGCGCGCTCAGGCGCAGCATCGCGAAGTTCATGTCCGGGTCCTTGCCCGCGATGTTGGTGAACTGGTGGTGGCGCACGTTGTGCACCTTCTTCCAGCTCTCCTCGTCGACCGGCGACTCCCACTTGAACTTGTCGGCGGCGTACTTCTCGCAGCCGGGCAGGCCGTCGTAGCAGCCGTGCAGGGCAGGGTGGCCGATCTCCATCAGCTCCAGCGCCTTGTGCACGAACAGCGCACCGACGCCGACGCTGAACGTGACCGGATCGAAGCTGAGCTGGATCAGCGTGCGGCCCGCGATCTCCATACGCCGCGAGAGCTTGCCGATGTTCTGGATGTGCTGGGCGTCTTGCTCGCCGAGCGTGGCCTCGACCTCGGCCTTGAGCGCGTCGAGCGCACGGCCGAAGGCGGCGATGCGCGCCTCGTCCGCGCCGAAGCGCAGAGGGGGGGCGCTGGTGTTACGACGTCCGCTGCTGATCATCTCGAGCATGTTCGTCTCCTCAGAGCTCTACTTCGACTGCGCCGCGCGGGATCGACACGCACGGCAAAATGAAATCCTCACCGGGGCCGGACTCGAGCCCGGTGGTGATGTCGGTGACCACACCACTGAACTTCTTGCAGCGGCAAGTGCCGCAGTTGCCCGCGCGGCAGCCCCACTCGACGTTGATGCCGAGGCGCTCGGCCTCGTCGAGGATGGTGCGCGGCGTGGTCGACATGCTCTCGCCGCCCGACTTCGCAAAGCGCACCAGCTGGCCGTGGCCGATGAACGCGCTGGCGTCGAAGTCCGCACCGAAGCGCTCGTAGCGCAGCCTGGACAGCTCCGCGCCGGTCTCCTCCAGCGTCTTGACGACGGCCTTCATGAAGCCCGACGGGCCGCACATGAACGTGTCGAGCTCGCGGAAGTTCGGCGCGACCTCTCCGAGCAGCTCCTGCGTGAAGCGGCCGACCAGGCCCTGCCACGAGGCGTCGCCCTGCTCGACGCAGAACACCAGCTTCACGTGCGGGGCGAACTGAGCGATGCGCTGCAGCTCGTCGTGGAAGATCAGGTCCTGCGGCGAGCGCGCGAAGTGCACGAACGTGATCGGGCGCTCTTCTTCACGCGCCAGCTGGCGCAGCATCGACATCACCGGCGTGATGCCGCTGCCCGCGGACAACATCAGCAGCGCGTCGGGGCGCTCGCTCGGCAGCACGAACTGTCCCTGCGGCGCGCTCAGCGGCAGCACGAAGCCGGGCTTCACGTTGTCGGCCAGCCAGTTGGAGACCAGCCCGCCCTCGACGCGCTTGACCGTGATCGCGAACAGTCCGTCGGGCGAGGGCGCCGACGAGATGCTGTACGAGCGCTGCACGGACTTGCCGTCGATGCGCAGCTTGATGTTGACGAACGAGCCGGGCTGGAAGCTCTTGAAGCGCGCGTTGGGGCGCAGCACGTAGGTGTTCACGTCGTGCGTCTCGGCGCGCACCTCGACCACCCGCGCGCGGATCGAACGCAGCGACAGCGTGTCGTCGAGCCGGCGCAGCGCGCCTTCGAGCACGGGCGCATCGACGGTCAGCCGGCGGGTGACACGGTCGACCTGAGCCGCCGCATGGGCGCGGGCGCGAATCCAGATCGGGGCGCTGGGCGCCCGGAGGTTGCCGTCCGAGACGGGCATCGCCATCGTCATGAAATCCTCGCGAAGCTTGGGAGAACGCGTGTCTGCACGGATGTGCGTACAGTTGTACCCAGCTCAACGAAGTGCAAGCAGAGACGTGCGTAAAGGCCTACATGGCGCGCGAGATGGCCCGCGCCGACGGGTGCTAGCGCAGCAATTACGCGATGTCGCGGCGGGCCTCGGCGGCGATGCCGTCGGCCATGGCCTTGATCCGGTCGGGGCTGGGCCCCTCGATCATGATGCGGAGCTTGGCCTCGGTGCCGCTCCAGCGCACCAGCACGCGGCCGGCGCCCCCGAGCTTCTTCTCGACGTCCTTGATGGCGCGCTGGGTGTGGGGCATCTCCTCCAGCGCCTTGCGGTTGGGGAAGGTCGCGTTGACCAGCACCTGCGGCACGCGGTCAATCGCGCTGTGCGTGAGCTCGGCGATCGACTTCTGCTCGCGCTGCGCGATCGCGAGCACCTGCAGCGCGGCGACCAGGCCATCGCCGGTGGTGGCGTGATCGAGGAACAGCAGGTGACCGCTCTGTTCGCCGCCGAAGTTGAGGTCGTGCTTGCGCATGGCATCGACCACGTAGCGGTCGCCGACCGCGCAGCGCAGTAGCTTGCCCTTCTCGGCTTCGATCGCGCGCTCGAGGCCGAGGTTCGACATCAC
>JBEVNG010000455.1:0-12118 GCA_040508235.1 Polyangiales bacterium
GGTTGAGCATGGGAAGCCCTGGCGCGCCCGCTGATTCGTACATTCGCGAGATCGCTCCCAAGTCGCGTGAGTCAGAGACAAATGTCTATGATTACGTGATTGTCGGCTCCGGCTTCGGGGGCAGCGTCAGCGCCCTGCGCCTGGTCGAGAAGGGCTACAAGGTCCTGCTGCTCGAGAAGGGCAGCGAGCTCAAGGCCGAGGACTTCCCCGAGACCAACTGGAACATCAAGCGCTGGCTCTGGGCGCCCATGTTCGGCTTTCGAGGCCTGTTCCAGATGCGCCCCTTCTGGCACGTCTCGGTGCTGGCCGGCAACGGCGTGGGCGGCGGCTCGCTGACCTACGCCAACACGCTGCCGATCCCCAAGACTGGCTTCTTCAAGAGCCCGTCCTGGAGCCACCTGGCCGACTGGGAGAGGGAGCTCGCGCCGCACTACCAGACGGCCCGGCGCATGCTCGGGGCGGCGCCGAGCGACTTCCTCACGCCGTCGGACAAGCTGCTCAAGCAGCTGGCCGAGGAGGACGGCAACCCGCAGGGCTTCGAGAAGCCGCACGTGGCGGTGTTCTTCGGCCAGCCCGGCAAGACCGTGAAGGACCCTTACTTCAACGGCGAGGGACCGGACCGCACGGGCTGCATCAAGTGCGGCGCCTGCATGACCGGCTGCAAGCACGGCGCGAAGAACACGCTCGACAAGAACTACCTGTTCTTCGCGCGCAAGAAGGGCCTCACGCTGCAGGCCGACACCGAGGTCGTGCACGTCGCTCCCGAGGCGACCGGCGACGGCTACCGCATCACGGCCAAGCACGGCCGCAACTTCTACTTCCGCAAGGAGGTGCGGTACGCGGCCAAGAACGTGGTGTTCTCGGGCGGCGCGCTGGGCACCAACAAGCTGCTGCTGAAGCTCAAGGGCGACCCCACGGCGCTGCCCAACCTGAGCGAGCAGGTCGGCCGCCGCGTGCGCACCAATAGCGAGTCGCTGCTGTGCGTGATGGACACGCGCGGAACGGAAGACCACGCCAAGGGCATCGCGATCAACTCGCTGTACCAAACGGACGAGCACTCGCACCTGGAGATGACGCGCTACGGCACGGGCTCCGGCTTCTTCCGGTTGTTCTACGTGCCGCACGCGCACGGCGCGCCTGGCTTCCTGCAGTTCTTCCGCATCATCCTCGCCTGCCTCAAGCAGCCGATCCGCGTGCTCAAGTCGCTGCTGCTGCGCGACTGGGCCAAGGCGCACATGATCCTGCTCTACATGCGCTCCACGGAGGGCACGCTGCGCTTCGTGCGCGGCATGTTCGGCATCATGATGACCAAGCTGGAGGTCGGCGAGAAGCCCACCGCCACCATCCCCGAGGCCTCGGCATTGGCGTTCCGGTTGGCCGCCAAGTGCGACGGCGTGGTGATGAACGCGAACTACGAGCCGCTGCTGGACGTGCCGACGACGGCGCACATCCTGGGCGGCTGCTGCATGGGCGACAGCGCGGAGACCGGCGTGATCGACGCCAAGAACCGCGTCTACAACTACGACGGTCTGTACGTGATCGACGGCTCCACGATCTCCGCCAACCCTGGCGTGAACCCGTCGCTGTCGATCACGGCGCTGGCCGAGCGCGCGATGTCGTACATCCCGGCCAAGGCGCAGCTGCCCACGTCGCGCGAGCAGCCGGCGCGTTTGCCCGCGCCGCCGCTCGTCGCCAGCCTCTAGTCCAGGCGTTCAGCACTCGCCGTTGCGGACCACGGAGATACCCGCTGCGTTGGCGGCGCACGGGTTGCCGTAGGTCTTGCCGTCGCAGCCGCAGACCGGGTTGTACTCGAACGTGCATGCCTCGGGCTTGCTCGCGCAGGTACCGGTCGCATCGGCGGCGCCGCAGAGTGCTTCGGGTGCGTAGTTGCAGAACTGCTCGGGCGCGCACTGCAGACCGAGTAGACCGCCACACGCCTGCAGGCTACCGCCGTCGGTGATCACGCCGCCGTCGGTGCTGGCGCACTCGCCTTCGCTGGCGACCGAGACGCCCGCGCCCGCCGCCTCGCAGGAGTTACCGTACGTCTTGCCATCGCAGCCGCAGACCGGCTTGTAGAGCGCGATGCAAGCCTCCGGCTTGGGCGCGCAGACGCCGGCCTGATCGCCGGAGCCGCAGCGCGTCTCGGGCGCGAAGCTGCAGAAGAAGCCGTCGGCGCACTGGATGCCCGCAAAGCCACCGCAGAAGCTGCCGGCGCCCGCGTCGGGCTGGGGCTTGGGGGCGCACTCGCCCTGGGTGCGCACGGAGACGCGCTTGGCTCTGGCCATACACGCGTTGCCGTAGGTCTCGCCGTCGCAGCCACAGACCGGCGCATATTCCTTGGTACAGGCCTCCGGCGCTTCGGCGCATGCACCCGGTGCATCCGCCTCGCCACAGCCCGCGCTCTCCGGGTAATCACAGAACAGATCACCACCACATTCGTCGAGTCCGCGGCTCCCGCACGGCTCTCCAATCTCTCCCGGAACACAGGCGCTCAACAGCGCCATCAAACAGAATGCACGAAGATCACGCATGGCAAACCTCCACGTTGGAAGGTGGCCGCGCGCCCGAGATCCGTTCCGAAAAGCGACGAGTGACCGAGCTTTCGAGGCACTGCGCGTGAGGTCAATCCCAAGCTGGGACGAAGCCCAACTTGCGCCCGGCGCGCAGCGCGAACACGGAATAGGTCGTCACGACCAGCACCACCGTCGACAGCGCGAGCTTGCCGTAGAGCGCGCTGATCTCGCCCTCGGTCATCGCGTACTCGTACATCAGGCGCTCCAGATCGCCGGTGCCATCGCCGAGCAGCGAGCCGAACGGCATCGCGCGTGAGCCGCGTGCGACGCCACGCCACAGCGACACCGCCGACACCCAGCTGCCCGCGGCCGGCAGCAGTGCCACGAAGCGAAAGAAGTCCCAGCGCATGCGATCGGGGAACGGAAAGTAGAACGCGATCATCACCAGCGTGGTCAGCACCAGCTCGCCGGCGAGCCCCGCGCACAGGATGAACATGCGCGAGCGCTCCTCCGACACGAAGCCGGACAAGATCACGAACGAGACCAGCAAGCCGAACGCACAAGCGAGCGCGAACGGCCGCCGCTCCTGCAGCGAGCGCACGAACAACACGCCGATCAGGAACAGCATGCACAGCCCCGTGAAGCGCGACGGTTGCTCGCTCCAGAACGTGAAGCCGAACGGCAGCGGCAGCGCCGCGCGCGACGACAGCCACGCCAGCAAGGCATGCCCGAGCTCGTGGAACTGGATCTGGAACGGCACCAGCAGCACGCGACCTATCGGGCTGGCGGCGAACACGCCCGCGAACAGCAACGCCACGGGCAGCGCGAGCAGCTCGACCCACGGGTTGTCGAACTCGACGCGATCGCCGATCAGTCGTGGCCCCACTCAACGATGGTATCGCGCTCGAACGCGGCGCGAATAGACCGCGTCACGGTGCGGCGCATGTATGGCGTCGTCAGAGTCTATGGACCTGTCCGGCGGAGACGACTACTACGGATACATGAAATTTGGAGCGCGCAGTACCTGCGACGACGTCGTCGCGAGCCTCGACCTGACGGGTCGCAACATCCTGGTCACCGGCGCCAACGCCGGCATCGGCTTCGAGACCGCGCGCTCGCTGGCGAGCCGCGGTGCGCACGTGATGGTGGGCTGCCGTGACGCCGCCAAGAGCGCCGACGTGTGTGCGCGCATCCAGGCGTTGCACCCCGACGCGCGTGTCAGCGAGCTGGTGCTCGACCTGGCATCCTTCGCCAGCGTGCGCGCGGCGGCCGCGAGCGTCGGCGCGGTCGACACGTTGATCTTCAACGCGGGCATCTACGCGGCGCGCTACGAGACGACCGCGGACGGCATCGAGAGCACGGTCGGCGTCTGCCACTTCGGCCACTTCCTGCTGTTCTCGTTGCTGCGGCACAAGCTCGCGCCGGGCTCACGCGTGGTCGCGGTGGCGTCGGAGTCGCATCGCTTCCCTTCGACCATGAAGCTCGACAAGCTGCCGCTCCAGGCGCGCAACTACCAGCCGCTGGTCGCGTACGGACAGGCCAAGCTTTGCAACGTGCTGTTCGTCAATGAGCTGGCGCGCCGCCACCCCGAGCTGGGCGCGTACTCGCTGCACCCGGGCTCGATGATCGGTACCGACATCTTCCGCTCGTCGGTCGCCGCCAAGGCACTTGCCCTGGTGGTGCGTCCGTTCACCAAGTCGATCGCGCAGGGCGCGGCCACCACGGTGTACTGCGCCACGGCCCGTGGTCTGACCAGTGGTCGCTACTACGCGGACTGCGCGGAAAAGGCGATGAGCAAAGGCGCGCAGGACCGCGAGGTCGCCGCGCGCTTGTGGGAGCTCAGCGAGGCGCGGGTCGCGGATCAGCGGCGCTTGGGCTTGCAGATTACGGCGCTGTAGGCGCCGATCGCCTGGCCGTTCTCGAACGTCAGGTTGCCGGTGGCCACGAAGCCGCCGTCCGCGTTCGCGAACTTCTTGGTGCCGTCGACGATGATCGCCTTGGTCACGAACGGCGCCGGGCCGCTCTCGGTCATGTGGATGACGCCGGTGTCGTCGGTGTACGCGATGCCGGAGCCATCGCGCGCGGTCACCACGCTGTAGCCCGTGTACACGAACTTGGTCGGGTCGTTGGGGTCGTTGGCCGACTCCATCGTCTCGAACGTGAAGTCGTACTGCGCCGGGAACTCGCCCTCGAGCGCGCCGTGCGTGCACAGGCCGATCGGCGACTCACACGGCTCGCCGGTCTGCGAGCTGAACGGCCCGTAGAACGCCGTGCACTCGTCCTGGTGCTGCGGTCCGTGCTTGTGACCACCGCCGTGGCCGCGGCCCCAGCCCTTCGCACCCGCCACGCTCGCAGACAGAAGTCCGACGCTCAGCACAGCCCACTTCAACGTCCTCATCCCGGCACCTCCATGGTGTGCGGACAATAGACGCTAACCAGGAACGTTTCTCCTGCTTTCTGCGCAACGGTAGGCAAACTTGCGAAGGTTGCTCCCCCTGCAAGTCCGCTTGCTTGGCCTACCGGATCTCGAGCAGCTCGTCGATCGGGCGGCGCAGCGAACGGCCGCTGGGTGGTGCGGCTTCGGCCAGGCGGAACGCGAACAGCTCGCTCTCGCCTTCGCGCGGCGGCAGCAGCTCGCGGAACGCGCTGCGTGCGCTGAGGAACGCCGAGACCTCATGCGGCGCGAGCCCGCTGACGCGGCCATCGAGGCGCGCGAACACGTACAGCATCGCCGTCAGCGGCTGCAGCGCCAGGCCGCGCGCGTTGGCGAGCAACCACATGCGCTGCATGCGCGAGCCGGCCTCGAAGTAGTGCGCCGGCGAGGTGCCGCGCCCGGAGATCACGCCGAACGCGCACGATGACGCGAGCGCCTTCTTGGACGCGCTCTTCAGACCGTGGCCGCCGTCGATACGCCGCATCGCCTCGATCACGTCTTGCCGCTGCAACACGGTGATACCCGCGCGATCGGTCGGTGTCATCTCCAGCGTGGCCACGTCGATGCCGTCGCGGGTGCGCTCGGCCTCGGCGAACGTCCAGCGGATCTCGCCCATCAGCTCGTCGTGCATGTGCGGGTGCAGCATGCGCAGGCGCTCGGTCTCGCCGTGCACGTCGCCCATGGCGTCGAGCTTGTGCGGATCTTGAATCAGCGAGAGCCGGCACGAAGCGCCCTCGAACAGTCCACTCAGCTCCGCGCCCAGCGCGCTCGGCAGCTCCGTGCGCTTGCCGAGCTTGCGGTTGGTGACGCGACTCTCGATCCAGTCGGCGAGCAAGCGCTCGCGCGCGCCGGCCATCGACGGGCGGTTGGGATCCAGCTGCGCCGTGCAGATCAGCTCGGGCTTGCTGGGATCGGGGAACGCCTCGATCACGGCCTCGAAGCCCTCGCGCGCGGACGCGAGCCGGATGTTCTCCGCCAGCGCGCCAAACGCGAGGTGCGAGGCGCGACGCTGGAAGTCGAGGAACGTGCGCGCGCGCTCGGGCACGAGCCAGCACTGCAGTCGCGACTCCGCCTCGTCGAACACGAAGCGCCACGGCTGCACGTTGCCACCGCTCGGCGCGAGCGTGGCCGCGTGCACGATCTGGTCGAGCTGATCGCGCGAGAGATCCCCCTGCAGCGAGCGACGCGAGCTACGGCGCGGGCGCGTGCTGGTGGGCGCGATGGTCTTGCTGGCCTCGCCGTTGCCAGCGCCGTGCAGGGCGACCTCGCGGCCGTCCGCGATGATGTCTTCCAGGTCGACGAAGTAGCGGCCGGAGCCCTTGAACGAGCCGAGCAGGATACGGCGCGCGACGTCCGTGTTGATGGCGCCACCGAGCGCGACCGCGGAGGCAAGCTGGGGCCACGTCTTGAGCGTGGCATCGACGTCGACCAGCGAGCCCGCCAGGCGCGGCGACATCGTCTCGCCGCCGATGATCGCCAGCACCACCGGCACCTTCTCGTACGTGGTCAGACCAGACAGCTGATCGGCACGAAGCTCGCCCACCAGGCCGTGGAACAGCGGACGCTCGGGCTCGAGGTCGAAGCGCTCGACGTCGAACAGGCCGCGGTCGCTGGTCTCCATCAATACCGGGATGCGGCGCCGGCGCGCTTCCTCGCGCAGCAGCACCTTCATCTTCAGGTCGTCGCACTCCTCGAACAGCAGGTCGAGGCCATCGAGGAAGCGACCGAGGTTGCTGTCGACGATGCCGTCCTCGAACAGCTCGATGCGCGCGTACGGGTTGAACTCCCAGATCTCGCGCGCCGTGATCTCCGCCTTGTTGATGCCGATCTCGTGCACACCCGCGCGCAGGCGGTTCATGTTGGACAGGCTGAGCGTGTCGAAGTCGGCCAGGCGCAAGGTGCCGCCCAGACCCTCCAGCGCCAGCGTGACCGCCGTCGCCTGCCCGACGCTCAGGCCCGCCACGCCGAGCGTGACCTTGCCCAGGCGCTGCTGTTCCTCGAGTGTGATCTTGTTCCGGTTGCGGCTGGACCGCACCTCCGCGAACTCGGCGGCGGGCAGCACGTGCACCAGGCGGTTCGACCACGGGTAGTACGCCCAGGTGCCGAAGTCGCCGGCCTCCAGCACGCGATCGATCTCGTTCTCCAGCTCCGCGCCGCGCAGCTTGCGGTCGGGCCGACGCGTCTCGATCAGCTCACCTATCTGCGAGCGCAGCGTGTCGCACACTTGCGCCGTCTGCTTGAGCGCTCGCAGCTGCTCTGCGTTCGCGCTCGCGGTGAGGAGGAGAGGTCCATGCCCAGCGCGCTTGTCGTCTGCCATCACGTCCCTTCGGCCGTCAGCTGCCACAGGTGTTCGAGGAACTTACTCATCAGGTCGATCCGGAAGATGCTCTCGTGCGTGACGCCGAGGTCGCGCGCCATCGGCACCTGCCGGGTGAGGTCGTCGCATGCGTACACGAAGTGCGCCTTGCCGCGCGCCGCGTACCAACGTGAAGCCTCATTCAGCAATGCCCCCAACGCGGAGTCATCGCCGAAGCTGACGACGTAACAGGAATCGAAGATTCCGAACAAGTGCAGGCCCGGTTGCGCGCACTCCAGGATCGCCGCGGCGGCCAGCTTGCCGTCCTTGCGCGCGACCACCACACGCCGCTCGCGCGGCATGCTGCGACCGAACGGAGAGCTGGGGTTCACGAACGCCGACGCGTGCCAGCCGCGTGCATCGCCGATCGGCTGCGGGTGGCGCTCGCGGAACACGGTCAGGATGTCCTCCAGCTCGTGCTCGGCGGTGGCGACCTCGAAGCGCACGTCGCGCGGTGCCTCGGCGTGCGCCGCGATCTCCAGCGCGCGGAACGTGAACACACCGCTTGCGCCGTTGCCCTCGTGCGCCTTGCAGAAGTCGCGATGCAGGCCGCACGAAAAGCGCGTCACGTCCTGCACCCACGCGGACACCCACTGCACGTGGCGGCGCTGGGCCCAGGTCAGTGCGTGCTCGTAGACCGAGCGCAACACCAGCTTGCCGCTGATGCCGCGCGGGTCGTCGCCGGGGCGCTTGGCCACGTGATAGATGACGGCGGTGTCCTCGGACTCGGCGACCGCTGAGGCCGTGGCCTCGATGCCGCGCGACGACGGGAACACCACCTGCACGCCGTGCTCGGATTGGCCCGAGAGATAGCGCGAACAGCGCTCGAACGACTGGCGGTAGCGCACGAACTCGCCGCTGTTCTTGCTCGACAGGCCGAAGTAGCCGGCGTCGTCGAACAGCTCCCACATGTCGCGCGTGTACAGCTTGCCGACCTGCGTCAGCGAGTGGCGCACCAGGTCGACTTGCTCGTGCCAGCGGCTCTCGTCTTCCGACGAGGCAAAGGCGAGCGAGCCGCCCACCGTCCAGGCGCGCGCATCCAGGCTGCGCACGTGGCTGTCTTCGCTCTGGCGCTCGGTGACGTGGCGAACGAGCACGGTCAGCTGCACGCGCAGCGCGCCCATGAACGTGACGTCTGCATCGAGTCGCTCGCCGAGCTGCAGGAAGCTCACGTCGCTGTCGGTGCGGAACTGCAGGCCGCGGTCGGACAGGTTCAGCAGCGCGAAGGCGTGCTCCGCGCCCCGCAAGCGCAGCTGCACGCCGGTCGGCGCGGGAAAACGCGGCTCGCGACGGACCCGAACCGACTCGAAGTGCGTAGGCATCGAGGTAACCAGCGAGCCGTCCTGCTCGCCGTGGCTCTCGAGGTGCGCATGGTATCCGATGGCAGGGCCGGAGAACTCGAGCTTGACCGGACCGCGCGCGACGGCCTCGTCGCTCTCCCAGCTGAGCTGATCGTTGTCCGCCGGTCCGATCAGACGAACCGGGACCTTACGTCCATTAGTGATGACCCACGCTTGTCCCTGGTTGGCGCGCAGCCGCTTGACGACGCTGCGTACTCCGCTCTCGTGCTTCTCGGGACTGCGTACTTCGGATGAACTCGAACGCTGCTTTTCGTGCTGCTTCAACGTCATTTCCTTCGGACTTTGAGCTCCCCGCTCTCCGCCGATCGCCTCGCATGGTTGACGGCCAGGACCGTGTAATCCGGATCCACGTCGTTGTGGGGCGTGGTCCCCAGCCACTTGGCGGCCTGCTCGATGGTTCCGAAGATCTCGTGCGGGTACGGCAAGCGCACCAGCATCGCCAGGCCGGTGACGACGCTTCGTACGGCGGCTGCCCTGAAACCTGAACCCTCGATCACGACCGCGGACATTCGGGTGCGACCGCTGCCCGAGCGCAGGAACACGGCGACCGCCTCGCGCTGCTCGGTGGACGGCATCGGCGCGTCCTTCTCCACGATCGTCATCAGATACACGCCGCTCGGATAGCGCGATGCCTGCTCTCGATAGGCCTCGTTGAGTGCCTCCACGCCCTCGGCCGTGGTCTCACGCTTCCACACCACGCCCACACAGCGATCCCAGGTCATGACCAAAGCATCGCGTGTTGCGTAATTCAGGACCGCGGCTCGCGACGAGATGAATGAATGCGCGGTCACCGACTTCCCCTCCGCGTACGAATGCATGCTCGGGCGTGCCCACGGCAGCCCAGACAACCAAGACAAGCCAGTCAGAGTTCTGCAACCACGGCAGGGCCGATCACGCTGTGCGCGAACGACGCGACTCCCCCGAGCGCGTCGTGATCCCTCGTGTGGCTAAAGAGAATGCTGTGCCGTTCTGTGCAAATTGGGAATCACCAATGCAGCACGCACCGTCAGATCGGTGTCTTCATCGGAGCGCACTTGCGAGCTGCACTCACAACGGAATCAAATGCGCTCCATGCGCGGATGTCCATGTGTGAGAGCGTCGCTCGTAAGGTGCAATCGCGAGGGTGAGGTCCGCTGGACCTTCGCGCTCGCGCACTTCGTTACGCTATTGTGCGCCCCATGCAGGCCGCCCCCCCGGAAGAGCTCGACAGGCTCGATGCGCTCGCGAGCTGTCGCATCGTCGGTACCTCGCCCGAGTCCGACTTCGATGCGCTCGTGAAGCCGGCCGCGCTGCTGACGGACTCGTCGCACGCGGCGCTGACATTGATCGACGCCGACCGACTCTGGGTCAAGGCCGCCTACGGCTGCACGCCAGGCGAGTATCCGCGTGCCGGCGCGCCGTGTGAGCTGGTGCTGCGCGAGAGCGGCTTCTTCGAGCTGACCGAGCTCGACCATGCGCATCCGCTTGCGGCCGGCGCGCGCTCCTATGCCGCCGTGCCTCTGCGCGACGGCCGGCGCGTGCTCGGCACGCTGGCCGTCTATGGACGCACCGCACGCATGCTGAGTGGCAGCCAGCGCGAGCACCTGATGACGCTCGGCCAGCAGGCGAGCGCGCTGCTCGAGCTGCGCAAGCTGCGCGATCAGCACCTGCTCAAGAACGAGGCCCTGCTCTACTCCGCCACACGCATCTCCGGCATCGGCTGCTGGCAGTGGGACCTGCGCACGGGCAAGACCACGCTCACCGACGAGGTGTTCGCGCTGTTCGGCGTCGATCCGTCCGAGCCGCTGGGGTGGGAGGAGTACATCGCGCACGTGCACCCGGAGGACCGCGACGGCGTCGTCGCGCGCATCGGCATGGCGTGTCGGGGCGAGGCCACCCAGTTCCCCGACTACCGGATCGTGCGCGCCAACGGCGAGGTGCGCACGGTGCACGCCACCTCCGAGCTGCTGCGAGACGACGAAGGCCGCCCCATGCTGCTGACCGGCGCGCTGCAAGACGTGACCGCCCTGCGCGCCGCCGAGGAGCAGCGCAAGCAAGTCGCGGTGAAGGCGGTGCAGTCGCAGAAGCTGGAGAGCCTGGGCGTGCTCTCGGGCGGCGTCGCGCACGACTTCAACAACCTGCTGGTGGGCGTGCTCGGCAACGCGGAGCTCGCCCTGGCGGACCGCTCGCTCGCCCCCACCAGCCGCGACTTGCTGGAGCGCATCGTCGAGGCCGCGCAGCGTGCCGGCGGGCTCACCCGCCAGCTGCTCGCGTACACCGGCCGCAGCCACCTGAAGCTAGTGGAGGTGGACCTCGCGTCGCAGATCGAGCGGCTGGTCGCGCGTGTTCAGGACACGCTGCCCCGGGGCGTGTCGCTGCGGTCGTCCCTGGAGCGTGGGCTGGCCGGCATACGCGCCGACCTCGACCAGCTGCAGCTGCTCACCAGCAACCTGATCCTCAACGCCGCCGAGTCCTACGAAGGCGAGGGTGAGGTGACGCTGCGCGTGTTCTCGCTCGAGGTGGAGGCCGAGCCGGCGCACGACGTCAGCGTGCCCACCCGCCTCGGCGCGGGCCGCTACGTGGTGCTGGAGGTGGGCGACCGCGGCTGCGGCATGGTGCGCAGCACGCTCGACCGCGCGCTGGAGCCGTTCTTCTCCACCAAGTTCACCGGCCGCGGGCTCGGCCTGTCCGCGGTGCTGGGCATCGCCCGCTCGCACTCGGGCGTGCTCACCGTCGACTCGACGCCCGGCGAGGGCTCGCGCGTGCGCATGCACTTCCCCGCGCTCGACCGGCTCGCCGCACCGCGACCGCAATCAGAGCCTCCCCTGCGTGCAGGAGGGCTCGGAGGCCACACGGTGCTGCTGGTCGACGACGAGGCGCTGGTGCGCAACGTCGAGCGCATGGCGATGCAGCGCGCCGGCCTGACCGTGCTCGAAGCCGCCGACGGCACGCAGGCGATCGAGGTGCTGCGCCAGAACCGCGAGCTGGTCGACCTGGTGGTGCTCGACCTGGTGATGCCCGGCCTCGACGCCGCGAGCACCCTGACGGCGCTGCGTGCGATCCGGCCCGACGTGCCGGTGATCGTGCAGAGCGGTTACTCGGAGGAGGAAGCCTCGCGCAGCCTGGAGCAGCTCGACGGACCGATCGACTTCCTGTCCAAGCCGTTCTCGGTCGCGACCATGCTCGGCAAGGTGACGTCAGCCCTGCGCCGCAAATAAGTCCGACACCTCGACGAACGGCGTGCGATCCGGCGGTCCATCCGCGACAAAAAACTGATCGACGCCCTCCGGTTGCAGCAACACCACCGTCGACGAGCGCGTGCCGTAGGCCGGCGTGCGCACACAGAGCGCGGAGAACTGCCGCAGCAGCTCCGGGTCGAGCAGCGGCTCGTGGATGGTGCCGAGCGGCGGCAGCTGACGGTCGCCCAGCAGCGCCTGCAAGCCGCTGACGAAGCGCTCTCGCTCCGCGTGCAGGA
>JBEVNG010000489.1:0-7945 GCA_040508235.1 Polyangiales bacterium
CTGCTCCTTCAGGTTGGTCACACGTTCGAAGAGGTTGCGGAGCAGCGCGGCGACTACGACGCCTGGTTTCGGCACGGCCTCGGGCTCCGCGAGCACGAGCTCGAGGTCGTGCGCGTGTTCGCGGGGCAGGCGCTGCCGCACGGCTGGGACCACGACGGCATCGTGATCACGGGCAGCTGGTCGATGGTCACCGACCGCGAGCCCTGGAGCGAGGCCACGGGCGAGTACCTGCGCGAGGCCGTGATGCGCCAGCGCCCGACGCTCGGCGTGTGTTACGGGCACCAGCTGCTCGCCCACGCGCTCGGGGGCCAGGTCGGCTACAACCCCAAGGGCCGCCACGCGGGCAGCGAGCGCATCGCGCTCACCGACGAGGCCGCGCAGGATCCTCTGTTCGAGTCCTTCGCCAGCCCGATGGTGGTGCAAGTCAGCCACTCGCAGAGCGTGCTGCAGCTGCCGGCGGAGGCCGTGGTGCTCGCCCACTGCGCGATGGATCCGCACCACGCGTTTCGAATCGGCCTCAACGCCTGGGGCGTGCAGTTCCACCCGGAGTTCGATGGTGACGTGTCTCGCCGCTACATCGAGATGCGGCGCGCCACCCTCCAGGCCGAGGGGCTCGATCCCGACGCGCTGATCGCGGGCATCGAGGAGAGCCTGCACGGCCGCCTGCTGCTGCGGAAGTTCGTGCAGCTCCTCTGACCGCGAGCGCTACGCGGACTTGGGCACGTACAGCTCTTCTCCGAGGCCCGCGGTGCCGTCGTCGTAGGCGGCGATCAGGGGCTCGGGCACGCGCGTGAGATCGGAGCCGCGCAGGTAGTCGCGCATCGTGGTGCCGGTGCACGCGGAGTCCACGTTGGGGGCACCGCGGCGCAGCGCGAGGTCGTCGCTGTTCACGGTGCGGAAGTCGATGCTGAAGCGCGTCACGCCGCTGGTGTTCGGCACGCTGCTGTGCATCTGCGCGCCCGAGAACAAGATCAGCGAGCCCACCGGCACCACCAGGCGCAGCTGCGGGTCGAGCTCGAGCTCTTCCTGCGGCTTGGGCAGCGGACGCGGGTCGCTCTTGGTGTACTGCGAGACGTGTGCGCCGCGGTGCACGCGGTTCCACTCGTAGTAGTTGTAGCGAGCCGAGTCGTTCTTCACCGGGCGCGAGAAGTACTGCGGGTGGAACGCCATGGTGTTCTCGCTGGTGATCTCGTAGATCGGCGTCCACCAGTTGAGCTGGCAGCTTGGCGCGGAGTACCAGGTATCGCGGTGCGGGTGCCACGCATAGGCGATGCCCGTGGTCAGGTAGCCGTCGCTGGTGGAGCTACGCATGCGTGGCAGATCGAAGTACGTCTTCTGCAGGTCGCAGCCCACGTCCTGCAGCAGCGCGCGCAGCAGGCGCTTGGCCTCCGGGTGGTGGATGAAGCGCGGCTTCAGCTCCTGCAGCAGCGCGGCGTACGCTTCGACCGTCATCTCGTGCTGCGCGGTGCGCGGGTCACGCGCGCCAAAGGCCTCCTCGATCAGCTCGCGCGCGAAGCTCACCAAGGCCAGCGTCGTCGACCGCGGCGCATAGACGAGCAGCTGCCCCTCGAACAGGCGGAGCCGGCGGGCGTCGTCATCGAGCGGGGGGTCGAGGTACAGCGAGTGATTCATCCGGCAACTCCGTGAGCGGGGGCGTCTCGGGGTACCGACGTCGGCGTCGGGAGGTCGGGACAGTACCACAACCCGACACCGTGCACCTGGGTTGCGATTATCCGCCGCGTCCGGTACTCAGGCAGCGCGTCATCGAACCCGAAAGGCCCCGTGGGTCTCGCGAAAGTCGTCGCCAAAGCGCTGGTCTGGACCTCCCTCGAGAGCTTCGCCCTGTCCGGCCTGTCCCTGATCAGCCTGGTCGTGTTCGCGCGCCTACTGTCGGCGGAGCAGTTCGGCGTGGTCGCGGTCGCCCTGGCGATCGTGCAGGTGCTCACCGTCCCGGTGGAGCTGACCTTCCACGACGCCCTGATCCAGCGCACCGAGCTGGCGCCCGAGCACGTCGACTCGGCCTTCACGACCTCGCTCGGGCTGGGCACGCTGCTGTGCGCCGGCTGCTGGCTGCTCGCTGGCTCCGTCGAACGGTGGGTCGGCCAACCGGGGGTCGGTGACGTGCTGCGCTGGATGAGCCTGAGCCTGATCGGCAGCGGCTTCGGCAGCGTGCTGGTCGCGATGCAGCGGCGGAAGCTGGAATACAGGTCGCTCGCGATCCGCTCGGTGATCGGTCGCGGTGGCTCGGCGGTGGTGGCGCTGACGCTGGCGGTCATGGGCTACGGCGTGTGGAGCCTCGTGGTGCAGCAGGTGCTGCTGGTGTGCCTGGCCGCGGCGCTGCTCTGGCTGCTCGCGGACGAGCGACCGCGCCTGCGCTGGGCGTGGCTGCCGACCAAGCAGCTGCTGCGCTTCGGCGTCTTCAGCACCTCGTTCCAGCTGCTGATGATCCTGGTCTCGCGCGTGTACATGGTGCTGGTCGGCGCGTACCTCGGCGCCGAGAGCGCGGGCTTGCTGAGCCTGTCCTTCCGCGGCGTCGACATGCTGCGCGACCTGCTCAGCGGCGCGGTGTCGCAGATCGCGATGCCGCTGTTCTCGCGCCTGCGCGAGACGCGCGAGCAGCTGTTCGACGCCTACGATCGCTCGATCGAGCTGACCACGCTGTGCACGTACCCGGTGTTCGTCGGGCTGGCGGTGTGCGCGCAGGAAGTGATCACGGTCGCGTTCGGCCCGCAGTGGCAGGGTGCGAGCCCGTACTTCGCGATCATCGCGCTGCTGACGCTGGAGGCGTTCCTGCGCATGTACGCGGCGACGATGCTGCAGGCTGTCGGGCGGCCGGACAGCGCGAGCGTGGTGGTGCTGGGCGAGCTGATCTGCGTGGTGGTCGGCATGATGACGCTGGGCCGGCTGTCCCTGGAGTGGGCGCTCGCGGTGTGGGCGGGGCGGCTGGCGATCTGCCTGCCCGTCGACGTCTGGCTGCTGCGTTACATCACCGGGCTCGGCGCGTGGCGGCAGTTCCGCGGTGCGTGGCTGCCGCTGCTCTCGGCCACGGTGATGGGCGTGGGCGTGTACTTCGCCAAGCAGCAGTGGCTGCTGGAGCTCCCGCCCACGGTGCGCCTGTGGCCGATGGTCGCGCTCGGCGCCGTGCTCTACGTGCTGACGATGTGGCTGACCGGCAAGCAGCGCGTGCTGCAGCTGGTCGACTTCGCCAAGCAGTCGCTGCAGCGCCGCCGCGCTTAGCTACTTGCGGTCGAACACGGTGCGGGAAGGTCGGCCCTCGAGCAGACCCTGCACGCCGTCGGACAGCGCGCGCGCGTAGACCACGAGCGCCTGATCGATGGCGTCGATGGTGCGGTCGATGTCTTCGTCGCGGTGCGAGTAGCTGACCACCAGCGACGGCATCAGGATGCCGCGACGCAGTGTCTCCTGCAGGAACAGCGTGCGGAACTCCTGCGACGGCTTGCCGGACGCGTCCTTGGTGCCGAACAGCAGGTTGCAGGCACGGCCGAACACCTCGAAGCGCCCCTGCACGCCGCGGCGCTGCGCGACCTGCGTCAGCCCGACGCGCAGCCGCTCGCCCTGCCGGTGCAGGTGCTCGATCACCGGCTCGTCGCGGTAGACCTGCATGGTGCGCATGCCCGCCGCGAGCGAGGGCGTCTCCGCGCCGTGGGTGGTCGAGAGCAGGAACACGTTCTCGTCGGCGGCGCCGCGCGCACCGAGCCGCATGATCTCGCGCTTGCCGGCCAGCGCCGAGAGCGCGAAGCCGTTGGCCAGCGCCTTGCCGAAGGTGGAGAGATCCGGCGTCACGCCGTACAGCTTCTGCGCGCCCTGCAGGTGCCAGCGGAAGCCGGTGATCATCTCGTCGAACACCAGCACCACGTGATGCTGCGTGCACAGCGCGCGCAGCTTCTCCAGGTAGCCGGGCGCCGGATCGTTCAGCCGCGACGGCTCCAGGAACACGGCCGCGATCTCGCCGGCGTGCTGGGCGAACAGCGTGTCGAGCGCGGCGAGGTCGTTGTACGGGAAGCGCAGCGTCTCGTTGTACGCCTCGACCGGGATGCCGCCGTCCATGGTGGTGGTGACGATGAACCAGTCGTCATACGAGAAGAACGGGTGGTCGGCGCAGATGGCCGCGCGCTTCTTGCCGGTATACGCGCGCGCCAGCTTGAGGGCCGCCGACAGCGCGGTGGAGCCGTCCTTGGTGAACTTCACCATCTCCGCGCCATCGATCAGCGACAGGAACAGCTCGGCGCACTCCAGCTCGATGGCAGCGGGACGCGTGAAGTTGGTGCCCCAAGCGAGCGACTCGCGCACCGCCTCGACCACCGGTGCATAGGCGTGGCCGAGCGTGACCGCGCGCAGGCCCATGCCGTACTCGATGAACTCGTTGCCATCGACGTCCCAGACGTGACAGCCCTCGCCGCGCGCGATCACACCCGGGATGCTCTCCGGAAACTGATCGGCCCCCTTGGCGTAAGTGTGACCACCGCCGGGGACCAGCTCGCGCAGTCGTTCTTGCAAGGCTTGCGAACGCGTAATGTTCACCAGGCTAGACCTCCGCCCCGAGATTACCGTCGCGGACGGGCGAAGCCACTGCCTCATCGGCGCCTCCCCCGTGTTTTGTGCCACAAGGTCGTCATTCCGCAGGATGGCCGTGACCCGCGCCGATGCTATCGTGCCGTGCGCCAGATCGGCGCCTCTCCGAGGCGGATCGTCGGCAGGACTTCACTCATGCGGCTGATCGCCAACCCCTTACTCTTAGCGGCCCCTTCGATCGAGATTCCGACCCCGAGCAGCAGCAAGTTGCTCATGATGTCGATGCGTCGGATCCACACGTTCGTCGGTGCCTGCGCGCTGTACGAGTTCGAGGATCTGTTGGCTGACTTGCTCGGCGCCGACCTCTCGATCGTCACCCACACCGACGGGCTGCATGTCGGTCGCAATATCTACCGTGGCGTGCGCTACCTGACTGGCTCGGCGAGCATCGCCGAAGCGGTCAGACCAGGGCTCGGCGCGGTCCCGCTCGGCGGCAGCTACGACGTGTTCCTGCCGGTGTTCAACCACCCCCACGAGCTGTACGCGCTGAACGCGATTCGAGGCTGGCGCGAGCGCACGCGCTTTGCCGCCTGCTACCTGTGCGAGGCGTGGGATGCGGATCTGCCGGGCTACCTGGTCGAGATGCTGCACGACTTCGATCACATCTTCATCGGCGTGCGCAACTCGGTCGAGACGATCGCCAAGATGGTCAAGCGGCCGGTCACGTACTTGCCGATGGGCATCGACACGGACCGCTTCTGCCCGCGCCCGGGCCAGGAACCGCCGCGCTTCATCGACGTCTGCAGCGTCGGACGGCGCTCCGAGATCACGCATCAGGCGCTGCTCCAGGTAGCCGAGCAGAGGAACCTCTTTTACCACCACGACACGTTCACCATGGGTGGGCGCACGCCGATCTCGTTCCGCGTGGCCAGCCACAACGAGCACCGAGGTCTGCTCGCCAACGTGCTCAAGCGCAGCCGCTACTTCATGGCCAACCGCGCCTGGGCCGACCGGCCTTACCTGACCGGTGGACGCGACGAGGTGCCGGCGCGCTTCTACGAAGGTGCCGCCGCCGGCGTGGTGATGATCGGCGCACCGCCTCGCGCGCCCGAGTTCGACGAGCAGTTCGGCTGGCCGGACTCCGTGGTGCCCATCGAGTTCAACTCGCCCAACATCGGCGACGTGATCGCGGAGCTCGACGCGGATCCGGAGCGCGTCGCGCGCGCCCGACACAACAACATCACCAACGCGCTGCTCAAGCACGACTGGGTCTATCGCATCCGGGACATGCTCGACGTGCTCAAGCTTCCCAGCAACGAGCGCATCGAGCAGCGCGTCGCGAACCTGCGCGTACGCGCCGCCGAGTTCGGCTGAAGCTTACGGACCCGTAAGGTTCAGGCGGGGTCGAGCAGAGCGCCGGCCAACAGCAGGTCGGCGGCGTGGCGGATGGTGGCGAACGGCATGTTCGCGCGCTCGGCGATGTCGAGCAACGAGTGCGCGCCGTCGGACAGGTTGAGCACCCAGAGTAGCGCGAGCTGCAGGTTCGGGATGTTGGTGCCGCCCATCGCCTTGTACAGCCCGCGCTTGCCGAGCTGCGGCTCGCCGAAAGGCGCGAGGTTCTTGTAGCGCGCGTCGCCGTCCAGGATGTCGACGATGCGCTGCAGTAAGGTCAGCGACTCGAGCATACGTTCTGCAGACACGAAGCCGAGGTTGTCCGCGGACGTGTGGTACTCGGGAAACATGCCGTGCCGGCCGCGCATCAGCGAGCCGACCGGGATGCGAAAGCCGGGCGAGTTGTACTGACGCTCGTCGTAGCCGTACGGGAAGAAGTCGATCTGTTGGTGGGCGAGGCCGCTCTCCTCGAGCGCGCGCGCGGCCGCGCGATCGACGGCGCTGTCGCCCTGCACGGTCTTCTTGTAGGTGAACGGGTGGCTGTCGCCGAGGCAGGTCAGCGTGAGGCCCGCCTTGATGCGCTGCGCGCGCTCCTTGTTGCGCGCCAGCCAGGCGATCGCGCCGATGGTGCCGGGCGCGTACAGAAAGCGCATCGTGTAGCGACGCTGCGGCAGCGCGGCCAGCATGCGCGCCAGGTGCACCGAGATGGCTAGCCCGGTCAGGTTGTCGTCGCACAGGGAAGGGTGGCAGAGGTGGGTGGAGATCAGGATCTCCTCCTCGCGCTGGCCGGGCAGGACCAGCTCGCCCCAGGTCAACGTGCCCGGCTCCAGGCTGCTGTCGATGCACACCTCGTAGTCGCCCTCGGTCAGGCTCTCCAGCTGACGCTGCGTCAGGCAGAAGCCCCAGGTCTCGGCGTAGTACGAGGTCCGATAGGGGATCAGGTCGGGCTGCTCGGGCAGGCTGAACAGATGAGGGCGCAAGGCGTCGAGCGAGAAGGTGCCGCGCACGGGCGCGCTGTAGTTCACGACGTGCAGGTTGTGCTCGCGGAAGTCGACCACCCGGCGCCCGCTGGCGTCCTTGATGTACGCATCGCGAATGTTCCACTCCTTCGGCACCGTCCAGTCGAGGATCGGGGCGCCGGAGGGCAGCTCGGTGCGCTCCAGCGGAACCACGCGGGCGAGCACGTCGAGCGTCTGGCGAACGCCGTCGCCGGTGATGCTGCGGCAGATGGGATAGAGCTCCTCGACCAACCGATAGAGGGACTGCCCAAGCTCGTGCGCCGGCGCACCTACGTTCTCCATGCGGCCAGTCTACTGCCGCTTGCACGGGGCGCCGCGATAAGCAAACCTCGCGCGATGAAACAGTTCGGGTGCCGCTTCTGTGGCACGACTCTGCACGACACCGTGGTCGACCTGGGCATGTCTCCGCTCTGCGAGAGCTACGTGCCGGAGGAGCGCCGCGACGCGATGGAGCCGTTCTACCCCCTGCACGTCTGGGTGTGCCGGAGCTGCTTCCTGGTGCAGCTGTTCGTCGACGTCACGGCGGAGCACATCTTCGAGGAGTACGCGTACTTCTCCTCGTTCTCGTCGTCCTGGCTCAAGCACGCCGAGGACTACGTCACGATGATCACCAAGCGGCTCGGCCTCGGGCCGAGCAGCCACGTGATGGAGCTGGCCAGCAACGACGGCTACCTGCTGCAGTACTTCGTCCAGCGCGGCATCCCCTGCCTCGGCATCGAGCCGGCGATCAACGTCGCCAAGGCCGCCACCGACAAGGGCGTGCCCACCGAGGTGAAGTTCTTCAACGAGGAGACCGCGCGTGCGTTGGCGGCGGCCGGCAAGAAGTCGGACCTGATCCTCGGCAACAACGTGCTGGCGCAGATCCCGGACCTGAACGGCTTCGTGGCGGGCATGCCGCTGGTGCTCAAGCCGGAGGGCACGGTCACCATCGAGTTCCCGCACCTGCAGAAGCTGTTCGACGAGAACCAGTTCGACACCATCTACCACGAGCACTTTTGCTA
>JBEVNG010000493.1:0-6643 GCA_040508235.1 Polyangiales bacterium
GGCCAGCAAGCTGAACGTCGAGGTACGCGCGCGGCTCGATGCGCTGCTGCCGGGTGCGCTCAAGCCGCTGACTGGCCGGCGCGCGCCCAGCGTGCCGTCGCCCGAGGAGATGCTGGAGGCGATCGACCGCGCGACCGGCGAGCTGGGCACGCGCCCCGAGGGAGCCGCGATCGCGAACCTGGCGCGCGAGCTGGGCGCGCCCCTGCGCTCGGCCCTGGGCGCGAGCCTGCGTCAGGCCCAGGCCAACGTGGCGACCCTGCGCTGGGAGATCGCGCATGAGCTACGGGCCCTCGGTCCACGCGCGGATCGCCTGGAGCGCATCGACGCCGCGCTGCAGCGCGCGGTGCAGGGCAAGCTCGGCGATCTGTTCGACCGCATGGAGCTGGCCGCGGAGCTGACCTTCGAGCGCGCGTGCGCGCATGCTTGCCAGGCTTTGCCGGAGGGATTCGGCAAAGCCGACCTCGCCAGCTGGAGTGCCGAGACCGGTTGGCTCGAGCGTTATCGCGAGCGCTGCGTGCGCATGACGCGGGCGCTGTTCGGACATTTGAGGCGCAGCCTGGAAGGGCTGTTGCGAGCCGCCATCCACGCGGAGGTCGTATGAAGAGTCGTTCGTTTGGCGAGCTGGTGAGTGTGCTGAGCGTGCTGATCCCCGGCGCCATCGGGGCGTTCGTGATCGCGCGCACCATGGGCACGTACCTGGGCAAGGATCCGCTGGCGTCGCTGATCGTGGGGGCGATCGCCGCCGCGTTCGCGGTCGGTCTGCTGGAGCTGCTCGGGCGTGTGCTGCGCGCGGGGGCGCTGGAGCGCGAGCTGGCGACCCTGCCCGCCTCGCCGGTCGAGGCCAACGTCGACGCGGCCTCGCCGCTGTTGTCGTCGATGCTGCGCGCGCGCCTGGAGCAGGCGCCGCAGCCGGGCCTCGGCGAGTCGAGCGCCCCATTCCTGACTGGGCTGCTGGTGATGCTGGGTCTGCTCGGCACGCTGCTCGGCCTGTTCCAGACCGTGCACGGCGCGGGGCACGCGCTGACCAACAGCGCGGACGTCGACGCCCTGCGGCGCAGCCTGAGCTTGCCCATCGACGGGCTCACGCGCAGCTTCGGCTGCTCGGCGGCGGGCATCAGCGCCTCGGCCATGCTCGGCATCGCGATCGCGCTGGTGCGCCGGCGTGAGGGCCGCGCGCTGCGTGCGTTCTACGCCTACGCCTCCGGGCCGCTGCGCGCGCTGTCGCCGCTGCGTCGGCAGGCGCGCGCGCTGGAGCTGCTGGCCAGCCAGGGCAGCGCGCTGCCGCAGACCGCGTCGGCGTTCGAGAGCGTCGGCACCAAGCTGAGCCAGCTCGCGACGCAGCTGGTCACGCAGCAGCAGAGCGCGCTGGAGGCGCAGGAGAAGATGTTCGGCGAGCTGGTCGCGGCCATGCGCGGCGAGATGGGCAAGCTGTCCGGCGTCGCGGGCGATGCGCTGCAGCAGAGCGCGAGCACGCTGATCGAGCAGCTGGCGGCGCGCAGCAACGAGGCGCAGAAGACGCAGGCCGAGGCGCTGGCCGGTGCCGCGCGCACGATGACCAGCGAGCTGACGCGCGACGCCGCGCAGCGCCGCGGCGAGGCGACGCAGGCGATGGAGGCCCTGCGCACGCGGCTCGACGAGGCGGAGCGCGCACGCGCGACCGCGCACGGCGAGGAGCTGGCCAAGCTCACCGAGCTGGCCTCGCGCACGGTCGTCGAGGCCGAGCAGCGCGAGCGCGCGGTGAGCGCACGCTGGGACGAGCTGGTGGCGCGCCTGGACGCACAGCTAGAGAGCGTGCGCGAGAGCGAGGCCGCACGCCTGAAGGCGCTGGAGGCGCAGGCGGCGCACGCACGCGAGAGCGAGGACGCGCGCATGAAGGCGCTCGATGCGCAGCTGCTGGCGGCGCGCGATCTGGAGGGCGAGCGGCTGGCGCGGCTCGATGGTCTGACCACGCGCGCGGGTGGCGAGCTGGAGCGGCTGTCGGCGGCGCTGAGCGCGCAGCTGGAGGCGCGGCTCGCCAGCGAGCGTGCGCAGGACGAGCGCGCGGAGAAGGCGCTGCTGCAGCTGAGCACGGCGGCCAACGCGCTGGAGAGCGGCATCACGCGGCAAGAAGGCGCGCTGTCGCAGCTGGTCGAGCGCCTGCCGCCGCTGTTCAACGAGGTGGCCGAGAGCTCGCAGAAGTCGGCGCAGCAAGCGCTGGCGCAGCTGGTCGCGCTGACCGAGCAGCAGCTCGGCAAGGTGTCGGGCCTGCTGGCCGACGAGATGGCGCAGCGCGCGAACCTGGCGCGCGACAACGACGAGCGTGCGTTCGCGGCGCTCGAGCGCGTGGAGCAGAGCGCGCAGCTGCTCGACGGCGCGATCCAGCGCCAGGGCAGCGGCCTGGAGGCGCTGGTCGAGCGCGTGGGCACGATGCTGCCCGGCTTGGCGGACGCGGCCCAGGCCGGCGCCGCGCAGACCCTGCAGCGCCTGAGCGAGAGCGCGGACCTGCAGGCCACGCGCTTCAGCGAGCTGGAGGCTGCGCTCGAGCGCAGCCGCAGCGAGCATGCGCAGGGCTTGGCCGATCAGCTCGCCAAGCACGCGGCCGAGCTGGAGGAGCGGCTCGCCAAGGCCGGCACCTCGGTGCAAGAGGCGGCGGCCATCTGGCAGGCCTCCAGCGTGGAGATGCAGGCGGTGGCGGAGCTGTTCGCGACCAGCGTCGAGCGCCAGCGCGAGGCGTCGGACGCCTGGCTGGAGAGCCTCGGCGAGGTCGAGGGCGCGGTCGAGCGCGCGGGTCGTCACGCCGCGCGCGATGCCTTGTCCGATCAGCTCGCGTCGACGCAAGAAGTGTTCGCGCGCCAGCTGCAGTTCCAGCGTGAGCTGTTCGAGCAGCTGCGCACGCTGCGCGCTCCGACGTCGCGCACCAGCCAGGGAGAGCACGATGCTCCCCAGTGAGCGCGAGGCGGACTCCCAGCTGCCCGTGTTCGCGGCCTTCAGCGATCTGATGGCCTGCGTGCTCGGCATCTTCGTGTTGTTCTTCGTGTGGGTCGTCAGCTTCGAGATCAACATGCAGGGCGATCTTGAGCGCGAGCGCGCCGAGCGGGAGCAGACCAGCGAGCGCCTGCGCAAGCTGGAGACCGCGCTCGCCGGGCCGCTGCGCGAGGGGCTGATCACGTTCGCCAACGGCACCATCGGCATCCGCGGCAGCGTGTTGTTCGACCTCAATTCGGCGGAGCTGCGCAGCGAGGGCAGCGAGCTGCTGCGCGAGATGGCGGAGCCGCTGTCGGGCTACCTCGACGAGCGCGACGAGGTGCTGATGGTCTCCGGCTTCACCGACGACCTGGCGATCCGCGGCGGCCCGGCCAGCGCCTACCGCGACAACTGGGAGCTCAGCGTGGCGCGCTCGGTCACCGTGGTGCGCGCGCTGATCGACGCCGGCGTGATGCCCGAGTCACTGTTCGCGGCGGGCTTTGGCCAGAACCACCCGGTGGTGCCCAACGACACCGAGCTCAACCGCGCCAAGAACCGGCGCGTCGAGATGGCGCCCGTGCCGCGCCCGCGCAAGCTCGCGCTGTCCGCACAGGGCGGAGCAGGCTGAAGGTGGAGCTGGTGGACGTCGAACGGGCGCTCGATGCGCTCGAGGCGCGCGGTGCACGCGCGTTCGATTCCGCCAGCTGTGACTGCGTGCGCGCGCTGGTCACCCGCGGCGAGAAGCTGGAGGGCAAGGCCGGGGAGCTGCTGGCCTCGCGCGCGCAGGTCCACGTCGAGCGGCTCACGGCGCGCTTCGACAAGGCGCGCGTCGACACCGCGCGCTTGCTGGACAGCGCCGAGCGCACGCACGGCACGCTGACCAAGCTGCGCACGGCGTTCGAGCGCGGCGACCTGGGCACGGTGCGGCGTGCGCTGCGCAAGCTCGGCGGCATGCCGCCCAAGCCGGCGCCGGTGACCAAGCGTGATGCACACGAGTACGAGGACTCGCTGGCCGAGATGGTCGCCTCGTTCGCGCTCGCTCGCGCGGTCGACGTGGTGCCCCAGGACGCCGGTCCGTACAACCCGCTGCGCATCGCGAGCGACCTGCTGGAGCGGATGCGCAAGGTCTCGCCCATCTACCTGACCGCGCAGCTCAACCGGCTGGAGGAGCTGGCCAGCATGATGGAGCTGCCCGAGCTGCCCGAGCCAATCAGCAAGACGCTGCCCCGCAAGCGACGCGGTTCGTTGAAGAGCGGCTCTTGAAGCGTTGAGCCAGGCGCACGGAGAGGTCATGCTCGGCGCGCCGCCGCGGCTCCGCCGTGGTCTAGCCCCCCGAGAGGCACGCATGACCGGTCGTCACTTGCTTTCGCTGTCTTCGCTGCTGTGGAGCGCGAGCGTTCTCGCGCAAGCGCCCTCGCCCGCCGACACCGCGGCAGCACCGGGCTCGCCCGAGAGCTTCGACCTGGAGGCGGCGCTGATCTCGAACGACGCGCGCGCGTTCACGTCGGAGGAGGCTGGCCAGAAGGCACGCGCGCGCTCGCCGCAGATCGCGAGCTCCGAGGCCGCCGCCGACAGCGCGCGCTGGGACCGCGAGGGCGTGTGGTCGGGGTTCATGCCCACGCTGACCGGGCAGGCCGCCTACATCCGCTACAGCGAGGTCAACAACCGCTTCGAGCTCCCTGGCGGCACCCCGATGGGCGTCAACCCCGACGACTTCAACTTCGTACTGCCGCCGAACAGCTACCAGTTCAGCGCGACCGCGCGCTATCCGGTGAGCGACATCTTCCTGCGCGTCTGGCCCCAGCACAGTGCGAGCAAGAACATCGCGCAAGCGCGTGAGATCGAGATCGAGACGCGGCGCGCCCAGGTGGATCTGACCGCCCGCGAGGCCTTCTACGCGCACGCGCGTGCCCAGGCCACGATGCTGGTCGCCGATCAGGCGCTGAAGCAGGCAGAAGCGCAGGCGCAGCAGGCGAAGCTGTTCGTCGACGCCGGCACCGCGGCGCCGGTCGACCTGATGACCGCCACCGCGCGCGTCGAGTCGATGCGCAGCGCGCTCGCCCGCAGCAGGGGCGCCGTCGCGATCACGCGCAATACGCTCGCCACCTACGCCGGTCTGAAGAACGACCAGATCGTCGGCATCAAGGAGCGCGTCACCGCGCTGCCCGAGGTGCCCAAGGACGACGCCGACGCCTTCCTCGCGCGCGGCTTGCAACAGCGCCCGGAGTTGCGCGCGATCCGCAAGCTCGTCGAGGCCAACGGACACACGCGCGTCGCCGAGCGCAACGGCGCACTGCCCACGCTCGCGGTCGACGGCACGGTGCTCTACGCGAACCCGAACCAGCGCTACATTCCCATCGAGGAAGAGTTCCGAACCACCTGGCAGGTGGGCGCCTCGCTGACCTGGAGCGCGAACCAGGCGCTGATCGCGCACCAGCGCAACCAGAAGTTCCACGCCGAGACCAACAAGGCGCTCGCCGACCTCGGCGCACTCGAAGATGCCGTGCGCATCGAGGTGGTGCAGGCGTACGAGGACTACAAGGCCGCGGACGCCGCCGCGCGCGCGTCCGAGGCGCAGCAGCGGGCCGCGGAGGAGACCTACCGCGTGCGGCTCGCCACCTACCGCGTGGGCGCGGGCGTGCAGATCGACTTGCTCACCTCCGACCTCGCGCTGACCCAGGCGCGGCTCGACTACGTGAACGCCGTGATCGACGCCCGCATCGCCCTCGCTCGCCTGGCGCGCGCTAGCGGCGAGCCTCGCTGACGGTCCAGGCGTCGATCTCGAAGCGCGCCTTCTTGAGGCGCTTCACCAGCGCATCCCCCATCGCGGACGCGCCCGTCAGCACGCCGCCAGCGCCCGGCAGCTCGTCGAACGCGAGGCAGAGCGCGGACTCGGCGAGCATCTTGGCGGTCTCGCCGTAGCCCGGGTCGCCGTTGGCGGCGAAGCGCGCGCGCAGGTGCTTGCCGCCGACGGTCGCGTACAGCTCGTGCGCGAACGAGCTCTTCTCGCGCGCCTTCTCGCTCGGTCCGGTGCCGACCTTGGGCACCACACGCTTGAGCAGCGCGCGCACCGGCGGCAGCCCCACGCCCGCCATCATCGCGGTCAGACCACCCGTGAGCAGCGCCGCAGCGAGCGCGCCGCCGACGCCCTTTCCGGTGGGCATCGCCTCGTTGTAGACGAAGTCGCGACCGTAGCGGTAGTCGAGCAGCGAGTTGCTGCGGTGCACGATGCGCACGTTCGCGGGCGCCATCAGGAACGGCCCGGTGAACACGCGCGCGTCCGCCACGTAGCGCACGCCGTGCTGCTCTCGCTTGCTGCCGGTGAGCGCCCTGGGCTCCTGCGCGAGCCCGTGTGGGTTGAACAGCAGCCGGCGCACGGCCTTGTCGCGGCCGGCTTCGTCGACGAGGTTGAACATGCTGGCGAAGGTGCCGCCGCTGAGGTTGGGCCCGCGCGCGTAGGCGAGCGCGTCGATCTCGCTGGTCGGCTGGCCCAGCGTCTGCAGCGCGTGTTGCTGCAGCACGAACACGCCCAGGTCCGACGGCAGCGAGTCGTAGCCGCAGGCGTTGACGATGCGCGCGCCGCTGCGCTGGGCCGCCGCGTGGTGGCGCTCGATCATGCGCGCGATCCTCTGCATCTCGCCGCTCAGGTCGCAGTAGTGCGTGCCCAGCTCGACGCAGGCCGCCACCAGCTCGTCGCCGT
>JBEVNG010000509.1:0-5274 GCA_040508235.1 Polyangiales bacterium
AAGGTCGTTGCCCCGGCGCAGGAGGCGCAGGTCTGATGGACGGCGGAATCATCGCGACGCTGCTGAAGATCCTCTTCTGCGTGCTGATCATCCTGACCTTCGCCCCGGTGCTGATCTGGGCCGAGCGTCGCCAGAGCGCGATGATGCAGGACCGCATCGGTCCGACGCGCGCCGGCATCAAGATCGGCAACCTGAACATCACGCTCGGCGGCCTGCTGCACCCGCTCGCGGACGCGCTGAAGTTCGTCTGGAAGGAAGACTTCGTCCCGCCGGCGGCCGACAAGCTGCTGCACGCGCTCGGTCCCATCGTGTCGCTGGTGCCGGCGATCGCCGTGTTCGCCGTGATCCCGTTCGGCGGCTACCTGCACCTCGAGCAGGCGTTCGAGGTGCTGGAGAAGGGCCAGCTGTTCAGCGAGCCCGGCATCTCGCTGCAGGTCGCCAACATCAACGTCGGCATCCTGTACATCTTCGCCATCGCGGGCACCGGCGTCGTCGGCGCGGCGGTCGCGGGCTACTCCTCCAATAGCAAGTACGCCTTGCTCGGTGGCGTGCGCGCCGCCAGCCAGATGGTCAGCTACGAGGTCGCCCTCGGCCTCACGCTGGTCGGCTGCTTCATGGTCTACGACTCGCTGCTGCTGCAGGACATGGTCACGTTCCAGCGCACGCCGGTGTCGTGGCTGCCGGGCGACTTCAGCCTCTGGGGCATCGTCTACCAGCCGCTGGCGTTCTTCCTGTTCTTCACCTCGGCGATCGCCGAGACCAAGCGCATCCCGTTCGACGCGCCGGAAGGCGAGAGCGAGCTGGCGGCCGGTTACCTCACCGAGTACTCGGGCATGAAGTTCGGCATGTTCTTCATGGGTGAGTTCGTCGAGGTGATCACCAGCTCCGCGCTGCTGATCACGCTGTTCCTCGGCGGCTACGATCTCCCGTTCCTCGAGGACCACGGCTTCGACTTCTTCGGCTTCGTGGTCGGTGTGCCGCACGCGGTCGTGATCGCGCTGCAGGTCGTCACCTTCGTGCTCAAGGTCGTGGTCATCATCTGGCTGCAGCTCACCATCCGCTGGTCGCTGCCGCGCTTCCGCTACGACCAGATCATGAAGCTGTGCTGGAAGATCCTGCTGCCCGCCTCGCTGGTGAACATCCTGGTCACGGGCGCTGCCATCCTCCTCTACAACCACTTCCGGGGCTAATCATGGCCAAGCTCGTCAGCCGCCCGTCGCGCACGCTCGCCGAACAGTCGTACATCCCCGAGATCGTCAAGGGTCTCGGCGTGTCGATGAAGCACTTCTTCAAGAACACCTTCTCCTCGCGCGAGAACAGCGACATCGTCACCATCGCCTATCCCGAGCAGAAGCGCGTCTACCCGGAGCGCTTCCGGGGTGTGCACCGCCTCACGCATCGCGCCGATGGAACCCCGCGCTGCGTGGCCTGCCTGTGCTGCAGCACGGCGTGCCCCGCCCAGTGCATCCACATCGAGGCGGGCGAGTACAAGGAAGGCTCCGGCCAGCACGGCTACGAGCGCTA
The DNA here is from genome assembly GCA_040508235.1 of Polyangiales bacterium. Taxonomy (GTDB): domain Bacteria; phylum Myxococcota_A; class Polyangia; order Polyangiales; family DASUME01; genus DASUME01. Next base: position 1,525 of record JBEVNG010000509.1, read on the forward strand.
CCCCAAGGTCTTCGTCATCGACGAGCTACGCTGCATCTTCTGCGGCTACTGCGTCGAGGCCTGCCCGTGTGATGCCATCCGCATGGACACCGGCATCCACGTGCCCGCCAGCACCCGGCGCGAGCACTTCATCTTCGACAAGGAGATGCTGATGTCGATCCCGGGCCAGGACGGCACCTTCCTCACGGCCAACCCGCGCCATGAGCCGGGCGACCCGTCGCACCCGGGCCTCGATCGCGAGCACAAGCACTAACGGGCCCGCTCTGCTATCCCTTCCGCCCACGCTGGCGCCGTAGCACGTGGTCTCCTTTCGGAGACTGCGCGCGGGCAAAGGCGAGGGAGGAGTGAGTCGAGCGGATGACCAAGGGTCCTCAGAAGGATACGTTCGCGCCGTTGACGCGAGCCGTGCAGGGCGGCGAGCCACGCTCGTACCCCTACGACTCGATCACGCACCCGATCGTCCAGACCGCGACCTATTCGTTCGCGAACACCGCCGAGCTGATCTCCTTCATGGAGGGCAACCTCGAGCGGGAGGAGTACGGGCGCTACGGCAACCCGTCGGTGCGCGCGCTGGAGCTGAAGGTCGCGTCGCTCGAGGGCGTCGAGGACGCGGCTGCGTTCTCCAGCGGCATGGCGGCGATCACGGCCGCGATCCTGGCGCTGGTGAAGAGCGACGCGCACGTCGTGCTGTTCGCGGACTGCTACCGGCGCACGCGCCAGTTCGTGACCGGCTTCCTGGCGCGCTTCGGCGTCACGCACACGCTGGTCCCGCCTGGCGATCTCGACGCGCTCGAGCGGGTGATGACGGACAAGACGCGGCTCGTGATCAGCGAGATGCCGACCAATCCGTACCAGACCTGTCTCGACCTCGATCGGCTGGCCGCGATCTGCAAGAAGCACCGCGCCAAGAGCCTGATCGACAGCACGTTCGCCACGCCGGTGAACCTGCGTCCGGCCGAGCACGGCATCGACCTGGTGGTGCACAGCGCCACCAAGTACCTCGCGGGGCACAACGACGTGCTGGCGGGTGTGGTCGCCGGCGCGGCGGGCCCCGTCTCGCTGGTTCGTGACCTGCGGCACGTGTTCGGGCAGGTGCTCGACCCGCATGCCGCCTACCTGGTGCTGCGCGGCATCAAGACCGTCGGCCTGCGCGTGGAGCAGCAAAACCGCAGCGCGCTCGCGCTGGCGCAGTTCCTCCACGCCCACCCACGCGTGAAGCAGGTCTGGTATCCCGGGCTGGAGTCCGACAAGCACCACGCGATCGCCAAGAAGCTGATGCGCGGCTTCGGCGGCGTGGTGACGTTCGAGCTGCACGGCGACATCACCGACACCGGTCGCTTCATCGACGCGCTCAAGATCCCGCGCATCGCACCCAGCCTCGGCGGCGTGGAGTCCCTGGTCGAGCAACCCGCGCTGATGAGCTTCTTCGAGCTCACCACCGAAGAGCGCGAGGCCGTGGGCATCAAGGACAGCCTGGTCAGGTACGCGGTCGGCATCGAGGACACGCAGGACCTGATCGCCGACGTGCAGCAGGCCCTCGAGGTCCTCTAAACCGTTGACGTTGTCAACGAAGAGAGGGTCAGCGCGGAACCGCCGGGCCCTTGCCGTACTGTTCGTGCATGGCCACGAAGAACTGCGCCAGGATGCCGTCGGCTACGCGTAGGCGGCGCGAGAGCTCGCGGGCGATGTTCATCACGAGCAACGAGTAGTCCTTGGGCGAGACTCGATAGAGCAGCCGGTCGACCTGGTCGGCGCTCATCGTCAGCAGCAGCGATGGAGCCAGCGCGCGCACGCTCGCCGAGCGCGGCTGCACGTCGAGGATCGCCATCTCGCCGAACCAGTCGCCCGGTCCGAGCATCGCCACGCGCACCGTGCTGCCGTCGAGGGCGCGCTTCACGACCTCCAGCTCGCCGCCGATCACCACGAACATCTCCGTCGACAGATCGCCCTCGTCGACGACGTTCTTCCCGGGCTCCGCGCGCAGTTCCGGGAGCTCGGCGGCGAGTCGCCCGAGGCTCTCGTCGGAGATGCCGCCAAACAGGCCGATGTCGCGCAGTGCTGCGGACGTGATGGACGCTCTGACGGTCACCTTGGCCTCCCTTGTTTCCTCGGAGTCTACAGCGGCTTCGGTCTTACCAGATTGGGCGAGACCCGCTACTATCCTCGGTCGATGCGTTCGCTCTGCCTCCGGCCGGCGTTGCGCGCGGGGGTATAGTGAGCTTGCCGCGCCCGTTTGGGGCCTACACGCTGCTTCGACGCCTCGCCGTGGGCGGGATGGCGGAAATCTACGTCGCCAAGACCCGCGGCCTGGGTGGCTTCGAGAAGCTGACCGCGCTCAAGCTCGTGCACGCGCACCTCTCGGCGGACACGCAGTTCGTCCGCATGCTCATCGACGAGGCCAAGATCCTCGTGCTGCTCACCCACGCCAACATCGCGCAGGTCTTCGACCTCGGGAACGTGGAGGATCGCTACTTCATCGCCATGGAGTACGTCGACGGCGTCGACCTGCAGGGCCTCGCGCGCGCCGCCGAGCGCCTGGGCAAGCCACTGTCGGTGCCGCTGTGCTGCTTCGTGGTCGCGGAGATGCTGACGGGGTTGGACTACGCACATCGTAAGCGCGACGCGTCGGGCCGTCCGCTCGGCATCGTGCACCGCGACATCTCCCCGCAGAACGTCGTGGTCAGCCGCGCTGGCGAGGTGAAGCTGGTCGACTTCGGGATCGCCAAGACCAACCTGCGCGCAGAGCGCACCGAGGTCGGCGTGATCAAGGGCAAGTACGGCTACATGTCGCCGGAGCAGGCCTGGGCCGATCCCACCGACAAGCGCAGCGACGTGTTCTCCACCGGCGTGCTGCTCTACGAGCTGCTGACCGGCAGCACGCTGTACAGCGCCAAGAGCGTGGCCGAGCTGATCGCCAAGGTGCGCCGCGCGGAGATCCCGCCGCCGCGCTCGCTGCGCCGCGAGATCGGGGAAGAGCTGAGCGCCATCGTGATGCGCGCGCTCGCGCTCGAGCCGAGCGACCGCTACCAGACCGCGCTGGAGATGGGCGACGCGCTGCGCGAGTACCTCTACAAGAGCGGCCAGGCGATGAGCGGGGCGCGGCTCGGTCGCGACGTCGTCGACATGCTGGAGGCCGACGAGAAGCTGGCGCGCGAGAGCGTGCGCCCGGACGAGACGGGTGGCCTGCGCGCGCTCCGCCGCGAGGAGTTCGTGCGCAACGACGACAGCCTGATCTTCCGGCTGCCGGAGCTGCGCGATCCGCACGACCTGCAGGGGGCCACGCGCAACGAGGTGATCACCGCGCGCCCGCCCAAGCGCCCGCAGCAGACCACCGGCTCGATCACGCGCAAGCTCAGCAACGAGCTCGACGACCTGCTCGCGATGCCGCTGCCCCACAGCAAGCCGCCCGCGGGGCCGAGCGCGCCGCCGCCTCCTCCGCGCGGTGCGCAGACCGACACGGAGCCACCCACCGAGCTGTGGACCCAGCGCTGGTTCGCGCAGCAGGGCACCGCGCTCGAGTTCAGCACCGACATCCGCGTCAACTCGGTGGTGCCGATGCCGGAGGTGCCGGCCGACTCGCAGATCACCCAGCGCCACACGCCGCTGGCGCAGCGCGCCGCCGAGCTGAACAGCTACGCGCCTCCCTCCCTCTCCTGGCCGCCCCAGGAGCCGTCGCTGCCGGTGCGTGCACGACCGCGCGCGCCGCTGCCTTCGCCGCCCGCCCTGATGCCTCCTCGTGGCGAGGATCCA
>JBEVNG010000254.1:0-10497 GCA_040508235.1 Polyangiales bacterium
CAGAAGGACATCGCGGAGCTCCTTGCCGACAGCGTTGGCGTCAACGCCGTCGAGACCACCGAAGAAGCCGCGCAGTAAGCACGCGACTCTCGTCACGCACGAACGCGCGCCGTGCACGGGCTGATGTATCAGCTCCGTGTCCGGCGCGTTCTTGATCGCGCAGCACGCTTGCGAGCGGGAGCACCGCAAACCGCTCGGTGCAAAAAATCGTCAGGCAATGCCCACCTGCCCATCTGCTTGACGTTGACCAAGCCCTGTCCGCGAGCGACCATTCCTGGCTCCTGCAGTGGACGACGGGGGGTAGGGGATGACCACTGGCGAGCAGGCTGGTCGTGGCGATACGCAGGGTGCGGTCGAGGCGTTTCCTCGCATCGTGACGGTATCGCGTGAGTTCGGCGCGGGGGGTGCGCGCATCGCGGGGCGTGTCGCGGCGGAGCTCGGCTTCCAACTCTGGGACCAGGAACTGGTCTCGCACATCGCGCGCAAGGCCGAGCTGGAGCCGCACGTGGTGCGCGACGTCGACGAGCGCGGCCGCGACATCCTCGAGGAGGTGCTGGCGGCGTCGTTGCCCGGCCAGATCTCGGGCAGCAAGTATCGCTCGTTGCTCACGCGCACGGTCAGCGAGCTGGCGGATCGCGGCGGCGCGGTGATCGTGGGGCGCGGCGCCAACTTCCTGGTGCCGAACGAGAAGGCGCTGCGCGTCCGCGTGGTCTGCCCGCTCAAGAAGCGCATCGATCGTTATGCGGCCGCGAGTCGCGTCGATGCGGAGGCCGCCGAGCGCTTCGTCAGCGGCAAGGACAGGGAGCGCGACAAGTTCGTGCACCAGCTGTGCGGCGAGAACGGCGCCGACGCGCTGCACTACGACCTGGTGGTCAACACCGCGGACCTCAGCGAGCACGCCGCGGCGCAGCTGGTCATTGCCAGCTACCACGCGCGCTTCGGCGCGCTCGGTCGCGTCGCCCGCCACAGCAGCGTCCCGCCTCAGATCGCCCTGTAGAGCTCTCTCCTGGCGTCGACCAACTAGTAGTACTAGCGCGGGTGACCCATCGTAGAGTGATCGCTTACAGGATCCGGTGTCTGCTCACGCAGACTCTCGCCCGAGCCTCGTCTTCTGCTACCGAGTACCGGGATGCGGAAGACGGGCGATGCCTAAGATCCTGTTCGTCGCGAACCAGTACGCGCCCAACGTGATCGGCGGCGCGGAGCTGAGCGTGCAGACCCTCGTCGAGGAGCTGCACGGTCGTGGCCATCAAGTCGCCGTGGCGTCGCTGTCTCGGGACGGCACGGACTCGGAAGACTTCGTCAACGGGGTGCGCGTCTACCGCGTGGGCTCGCGCAACCTGTACACGCCCTTCACCGGGCCACAGCATGCGCTCGTGCGCGCGGCCTTCCACGCCATCGACGTCTACAACCCGTGGATGGGACACCAGCTCGCGCGCATCCTCGATCGCGAGCGCCCGGACTGGGTCTCCGCGCACAACATCGCGGGCTTCAGCACGTCCGTCTGGTCCACCGTGAAGTCGCGCGGGATCGGCCTGATCCAGGTGCTGCACGACTACTGGGCCGTGTGCCCGCAGACGCGCATGAACAAGGACGGCCACAACTGCGAGCGCCCGTGCGGCGTGTGCAGCGTCTACGGCGCGCCCAAGCGCTACGCGAGCCGCCTGCCCGACGTCGCGATCGGCGTCAGCAAGTTCGCGATCGAGAAGCACCTGGAGAACGGCTACTTCCCCAGGGCGCGCACCGGCGTGGCGTACAACGGTCGTCCCTACACGCGGCCGACCGAGTACAAGCCGCGTACGCCCGGCGCACCGCTGCGGCTCGGCTTCATCGGTCGCATCGAGGAGGCCAAGGGCATCGAGGAGCTGCTGACCGCGCTCAGTCGCTTGCCGCCCGACCGCTGGACGCTGCGCGTCGCCGGACGCCCCGTCGATCCAGCCTACCTCGACGCGCTCAAGGAGCGCTTCCCGCTGCCGCAGGTCGAGTACCTCGGCTACGTGAAGGCGGCGGAGCTGTACCAGAGCATCGACATGCTGGTGGTGCCCTCGCGCTGGCACGAGACGCTGTGCGTGGTGGTCTACGAGGCGCTCGGCTTCGGCCTGCCCGTGCTGGCGGCGCGCGTCGGCGGCATCCCGGAGATCCTGGAGGGGCACGACTGCGGCTGGCTGTTCGAGCCCGGCAACGCGGGCGACCTGGAAGCGAACCTGCGCGCGCGCCTGGACGGCTGGCCGGATCCGGAAGGGCTCTGGGAGCGCGCGATCCAGCGTCGCACCTTCTTCACGCCCGAGCGCCAGGCCGACTCGTACCTGGCCCTGTTGGAGGGCCGCGAGGGCAGCCCGCCCCGCGTGGAAGCCCGCGGCAAGCGCCGCCTGGCCTTCGCGCTCTAGAGAAGCCAGCGGAACGCGTACACGAAGCGCTCGATCATGCGCAGGAACAGGCTGCGCTTCTTCCAGTGCGCGAGCTCGATCTTCATCGACTGCTGCAGGTCGGCCTCGACACGCTTGCGCAGGGCGGTGTTGACCTCCTTGCACACCATCGCGACGTTGAGCTCCAGGTTGTTGTAGATCGAGCGCGCGTCGAAGTTGAAGCTGCCGACCGTGCTCCAGTGGTCGTCGATCACGGCGGTCTTGGAGTGCAGGATGCCGCCGCCCCACTCGTACAGCTCGATGCCGTCCTTGAGCAGGCGCGTGTACAGGTGGCGGCTGGCGAGCTGCGCGAGCTTCACGTCGGTGTCGCGCGGCATCAGCACGCGCACGCGCACGTCGCGGCTCACGGCGCGCGCCAGCGCATGGCGCACGCGACGGGCGGGGATGAAGTAGCTGTTGGTGATGATGATGTCGCGGGTCGCGCGAGCTATCGCGTTGATGTAGCCGTCGTAGATGTCGCGGCGCTCGGCGTGGAACTCGCTGGCGAGCACGGTGACCTCGGTCTCGCCCTCGTTCACCAGCTTGGGCGAGAGCGCGAGCGGCTTGGCCGGAAAGGTGCGGTAGAACAGCGCGCGCATCGACAGCGCCGCGCTGCCGTGCACCTCGACGCCGTCGTCGCGCCAACCCTGACCACCTTGATCACGCGGGGCCCATGGATCGCCCAGGTTGAAGCCGCCGGTGATCGCGAGCTGGCCGTCGATCACCAGCAGCTTACGGTGGTCGCGGTTGTTGATGCGCGCGAAGCGGAAGTGACGGCGCCAGGGTGCGATCGGGTTGAACTCGAACACCTCGACGCCGTTGGCCTGCATCTCGTCGAACATCGCGACGCCCGCCTCGATGCTGCCGAGCGCGTCGTAGATCACGCGCACGCACACGCCGGCGCGGGCGCGCTCGATCAGCGCGGCGGCAAAGCTGCGGCCCGTCTTGTCCGAGCCGAACCAGTACATCTCCAGCAGGACTTCTTCCTTGGCGCTCGCGATCGCGGCCAACATCGCGGGCAGCGCCTGCGCCCCGTCGTGCAGCAGGCGCACGCTGTTGTGGGTGGACTTGCCGGTGCGCGGCACCCGTCGCAGGCGCTCTCGCCAGCGTCGTACGGCATGCCTCACTCGCCCGCGCTTGCGCTCGTCGTTCACCGGTACCCCAGAAGTAGCGCGCGAGAGACCAGCAGGAAGCCGTCCGCGGCCACGAACAACAACAACTTGAACGGCAGCGCCACCAGGGTGGGCGAGAAGCCGGAGACGCCGAGCGCGAGCAGGGCGTTGCCCACGATCAGGTCGAGCGCGAGGAACGGCAGGTAGACGAAGAACGCGAGCTGAAAGGCTTCCTTGAGCTCGTTCAGCGCGAAGCTCGCCCACAGCACGGACAGATCGTCGGCGGTGCGCTCGCCCTGCGAGATCTCGACCAGCATCGCGGTCTCGGCCTGGCCGGCGTGCTTGGCCAGGAACTCGCGCAGCGGCTCGCGACCCGCCTCCAGCAAGCCGGCCACGGTGTCGCGTCGTGCGGCGGGCAGCTGCTCGCTGCGCGCGGCGATCGCGCTCGCCACCGGGCCCATGGCGTACACACTCAACGCCAGCGCCAGCGCCGTCACGATCGCGCTCGACGGAACGTCGTGGCCCCCGAGCGCGTTGCGTAGCGCGGAGAACACGACCGCGATCTTGGCGAACGACGTCAGCGTCATCAGCGCCAGCGGCACCAGCGCGAGCGCCACCAGACCCAGCGCCGCCGACAGCGAGCTACCGCTCGCGAGGTCAGGCATCGTCCGGGATCTTGGGCAGCTCGAGCAGCAGCCGGGCGGGGCCGTGATCACTCACCGCCAGCAGGATGCGCCGGCCCTCCACGCGCGCGATCACCAGGCCGTTGCGCAGGTCGAGCGGCAGGCGCTCCTCGACCTCCAGCAGGCGGTTCTTGCGCGGCACCAGCACGCCGAAGCCCGTGCGTCGCACCAGCCAGACCAGCGCCCCGAGCAGCAGCAGCGCGCAGATCGCCTGCGCCAGGCCGAACCAGTCCGCGCTCACACCAGGAGCCACTGCACGACGGAGCCCGCCAGCGAGATCACGAACGCGGTGATCAGCGCCGGGATGAAGCCGTCCACGCTGAGGCGGCTCGAGAGCGCGGCGGTGATGCGGACCACCAGCGCGAACACGATCCAGTTGGTGATGAAGAAGAGCAAGAAGCCGATGCCCAGGGTGGCGAGCCCCAGCATGATGAACAGCGGCCAGGTCAGCACCGACTGCAAGATGCCGAACAGGGCACCGGCCCAGATCGCGTCGCCGTCCGAGCGCAGCTGGACGGAGGGCAGCATCTTGGCGGAGACCCACAGGCCGAGCGCCGAACTGATCCAGGTGAGCAGGATGCTCTGCAGCATGCCCCGCAGCGTTGTCCAAGGCGGGCTGGATGGCAACGCTCCCGAAGCGGCTTTATAAGGACCGCATGGCGCAGACCCTGGTGGCGGTGGTGCAGTTGAGCTCGACGCCGGACGTGGAGGCCAACATGGTCTCCGCCGAGCGGCAGGTCCGGCGGGCGGCGGGCGCGGGAGCACGCCTGATCGTGCTGCCCGAGGCGTTCGCGTACCTCGGCCCGGAGCTGGGCCAGCGCGCGATCGCGGAGCCGCTGCCGGGCGGTGGACCGCTGCTGGCGCGCTGCCAGGAGTGGGCGCGCTCGACCGGGGCCGAGCTGATCCTGGGCGGCTTCTGGGAGTCGCGCCAGAGCGACGACCGCGTCTACAACGCGTCGGTGCACCTTTCTAGCGACGGCGCGGTGAAGGCCGTCTATCGCAAGATCCACCTGTTCGACGTCGAGCTGGCGGACGGCACCACGCTGCGCGAGTCGGACAAGGTCGCGCCCGGCGAGGAGGTCGTGGTCACGGAGGCGCCGTTCGGCACGCTCGGCATGAGCATCTGCTACGACGTCCGCTTCCCGGAGCTGTACCGCAAGCTGGTCGACCGCGGGGCGATCGCGATCACGGTGCCGGCCGCGTTCACGCTGCACACCGGCAAGGACCACTGGCACGTGCTGCTGCAGGCGCGCGCGATCGAGTCCCAGAGCTACGTGCTCGCGGCTGCCCAGGCGGGCCGCTGCTACGGCTCGCGCGTGTCGTACGGCCACGCGCTGGTCGCCGACCCGTGGGGCTGCGTGATCGCGCAGTGCGGCGGGGAGGGCGAGGGCTTCGCGATCGCGGCCGTCGACACCGAGCTGGTGACGCGCATCCGGGCGCAGCTGCCTTCGCTACGCCACCGCCGGCTTACTTGACGAGCCGCAGCGAGGGCACCGGCGAGTGCGCCTCGATCAGGCCCGACTCCTCGGCAACATAGAGCCAGCCGCGCTCGTCGATGCGCATGAAGTCGGGGATGATGCGCTCCGCGATCGGTCCCCCGATCAGCGCCCCGTCGGCCGGACGCACGACGTGCACGCTCGCGCTCGGCAGGAACAGCGCGCCGCCGCGCAGCACCGGCTCCAGCTTGCGCGGCACGTCGTCGCGCGTGGGGTCGGCCAGGCGGTGCTGCCAGCGCAGCTCGCCGCTGGCGATGTCCAGCGCCTGGGCGGTCCCGTTGGGCGCGTTGATCACCAGGTGCTGATCGACCACCAGCGCGGCGGCTCCGTCGGCCAGGCCCGGATCGGCGGCCTGCCAGCGCAGCTCGCCGGTCTGCAGATCGAACGCGCTCAGCTGCTCGCCCGCGATCACCGCCAGCTGATCCGTCGCCACCGGGCTCACCGTGGGCGCGAACGCCAGCTCCTTGCGGTAGTGCAGCTGCCCGCTGAACAGATCCAAGCTCAACAGCGCCGCGCCGTCGCCCTGCTGGGCGATCGCCACCGCGTGATCGCGCGTGATCGCCGGCGCCAGGCTGAGCCGGCCGGGGTCGGACCAGCGCCAGGCCACCTCGCCACTGGCGACGTCGATCGCGTCGAGCGTGCTGTCGCCGGAGACCACGAGCAGGATGCGGCCCGCGCGCACCAGCCGGAAGTCGGCGCGGCCGTGCGAGCGGAAGCGCCAGCGCTGCGCGCCCGTGCGCACGTCGATCGCCACCAGCCGGTCGCGGCCCTCGGTCAGCACCGCGATCGGCGGCGCGCCGCGGGCGCCCGCGAACATGCCGAACAACGGTCCGCCCATGCGCTGCGCGATGCGCGTGCGCGCGTAGACCTGGCCATCCTCCAGGTCCGACATGCTGAGCTCGCCGTCCGGGCTCACGGAGATCAGCGCGGTGCCGGCCATGAAGGTCGCGGCGGCGCTGGTCTCGCGCATCCACAGCGGCTGCCCGTCCTCGCGCGAGAGCGCCAGCTGATGGCGCGCGGTCGCGATCACGATGCGGTCGCCACAGAGGAAGGTCGAGCTGGCGTCGAGGCCCTCGACCTCGGCGTGCCAGCGTGGCGCGAGCCGCAGCTTGCCCGCGCCCAGCGAGCCGCTGTCCGCATGTTCCGTGCGCACCGCGCTGGCGCGCAGCAGCTCCGGGTCGCGGTTGACGAAGCTCTTCTGGGTGCCGCGCGTGCGCACGATGCGGCGCAGCGCACGCACCTCGTCGCGCAGGGCGGAGAGGCGCAGGTTCTTGCTCTGCGCGCGGTCGGTCGCCACCACCGTGCGCACCAGCTCGGCGGCGACGCGCAGGATCGGCAGCAGTGCGCTGGGCAGGTCGAGCGCGGGCAGCGTGATCGCCTCGCGGTTGCGACCGTTCTTGCTGATCAGCGTGACGCGGGCATCGCCGTCGCGTCCGATGCGCAGCGCGATCCCGAACTCGCCGGCCCGGACCTTCAGGTGCACGGGCTTGCGCGCCTCCCAGGCGTCCACCACCGAGCGCGCCGCGGTGACCATGCGCGCCACGGCCGGGAACACGGGGCCCTTCACGAGCAACAGCTTGCGGCCGTGCGCGTAGCCCCACAGCTCTCCGTCGAACAGCAGCGCGTGCACGTCGGCGCGCGTGCCGGTCTCCATGGCCTGGCCGTCACCGGACGCGAGCTTGATGGCGAAGCCGAACGCCAGCGGGATGTCGCGCGGCACGCTCAGGGCGCCGCCCTTGCGGCTGACCAGGCTCGGCCCGGCGTTCGGCACCGGCTTGAGCGTCACGCGCTGTGCACGCGCGGCGAGCGCGACCATCGCCTCGTCGCTGCCGCTCTGCTCGCGCACCGCATCGGCCGTCGCCTCGATCAGCGCGCTCAGGTTCACGGCGCGGTCGCGCACGAACACCTGCGGCACCGGGCCCGCGTCGTAGTAGCTGACGAGCACGCTGTCGTCGCGGCGTACGAACGCGAACTCTCCGGTGCTGCTGGTCAGCGGCAGGATCGCCTTGCGGCGCGTGGCCTCGGCGAGCGCGAGCAGCACGGCCAGCAGATCCGACAGCGGAGGGAGCTCCGTGGCGATGCCGCCCGGACCCACCAGGTACTTCGCGACGCGGTCCCTGCGTGGGCGCTCACTCGCGGATGGCGCATCGGAAGAGAGGCGCGCGAAGCGGTCGGTGTTCTGGTGAGGCGTCATAGCTCGGCTTGCTGAGGGGTAACCCTGAGAGCAATGGTAGGGAGGCGTGCGCGCAAACATGAAATTCCTGGTCAACCCGACTTGCACCTCTGAGAAGTTGACTTAGTGGATTCGAGTCATGCTTGCGCACGGACACCATGTCGTCGCCGTTGCAGCGCTCGTGATCCAGGGCGATCGCGTGCTCGCGATGCGTCGTGCGGCGACCAAGCTTCCAGGTCCCGGGCTGTGGGAGACGATCTCCGGACGTGTCGAGCACGGTGAGGAACCGCTGGCCGCGGTGATCCGTGAGATCGCGGAGGAGAGCGGCCTCCACGTCGAGGTGGAGCCGCGTCCGTTCGCCGCGTACGCCTCCACGCGCGGGGCCGACCCGATGATCGTGATCGCATTCCGCGCTCGCCACCTGACCGGCGAGGTCACGATCAGCGATGAGCACGATGCTCACGCCTGGTGCACCGCCAGCGAGTTCGGTGAGCGCTCCACGCTCGCGCCTCTCGTCGCCGTCGTGGAACGCGCGCTGCGTGATCCCTGGTAGCCAGGGCTTGCGGTGCGCGCGTGCGCACAAGCTCGCACGATCAGCCAACCGCGAAAGCTGCTGCATTTCGCGGGCCGGCTTTCGGTACAATCGTCAGAGCACGTGGCCGAGCTAGGAAAAAAGGTGCTGATCGAGCGGCTGCTCGCGGAGCGGAAAATCAGCCGCGAGCAAGGGCAGGGCGTGCTCGAGTACGCGGTCGCCAACGAGGTGCGCGTCGAGGACGCGTTGATCGAGACCGGCGTGCTCGACGAAGCGTCGTTGCTCGCGTGGCTGGCGGCGCTTTACCAGACGCGCTTCGTGTCGACCGAGAAGATGGCCAAGGCCGAGCTCGATCGCGCGACGCTGGGCTTGATCCCGCGCGAGCTGTGCGAGCGGCTCGGTGTGTTCCCGGTGGTGTTCGACACCGCGAGCAAGACGCTCGCCTTCGTGACGCCCGACCCGGACAACCTCGACATCTCGCGCGACGTGCGCACGGGCTCGCGGATCCAGAACGTGCGCCCATTCCTGGCGCGCCCCGCGACCGTACGGGCCGCGATCGCCAAGCACTTCCATGGCGACATCCACGCCTTCAACAAGGTCGAGCAGCGCAGCGGCAAGAAGAACCAGAACATGTTCGGCTCGTACGCCCACAACATGTTCGACGAGGAGACGATCGCCGGCAACACCGGCCTGCGCGCCGCGCTGGGCACGCAGGATGCGCCGCCCACCGGGCAGATGCGCGCACCGGGAGATCCGCATCGCACGCAGGCCGACCCGCCGTCGGTGGAGCGCTTGCTGACCGAGACCACGCCCACGCCCGCGCGCACGTCGTCGCTGCTGCCGGGCTTCTTCTCGCCCGGGCAGACGGGCTCGCGCGAGCTGCCGCGACGCCCGTCGTCGCAGACCGGCTCGCAGGAGAATGGCGTCAGCTTCGCGTCCAGCATCGAGGTGCAGAACGTGCTGGTCTCGCTGCTGGAGAACCAGCGCCAGGAGCTGCGCGGCCACTCGGCGCAGGTGTCGCGCTTCATGCAGAAGCTCGGCGACCACATGCAGCTGTCGCGCGCGGAGGTCTACGCGCTGCGCGTGTGCGGCCTCTTGCACGACGTCGGCAAGACCGCGAGCTACCACCTGACCGCGCTCAACGTGGCCGAGTACGAGGGACACCGCGCCGAGGCGCAGCGCTCGTTCATGGGCCCGGTGCGGCTGTTCGACGGCGCCAACCTGCCCAAGCTGGTGATCGAGGGCTTCACATCGCTCTACGAGCGCTGGGATGGGCAGGGCTTCCCGGATCGCCGCGCCGGCAAGGACATCCCGCTCTCCGCGCGCATGCTCGCCATCGCAGAGAGCTACGCGGACCTGACCGCGAACCCACGCAACCCGTTCCGGCGCGTGCTCAACGCCAAGAGCGCGATCGACGTGCTCGGTCGCTACAAGGACAAGGTCTTCGACGGCAACATGGTCGACCTGTTCCGGGTGGCCGTGATCGGCGAGGAGATGCAGTCGCACCTGCTGCACGATCGCGCGACGATCTTGCTGGTCGATGCCGACGCGGACGAGACCACCGTGCTGGAGCTGCGCCTGGTGGAGCAGGGCCACGACGTGGTGCTGTGCCGCACCGCCGAGCAAGCGTTCAAGCGCTTCCAGCAGGGCGGCGTCGACGCGATCATCTGCGAGGTCGACCTCAAGCCGCACGACGGCTTCACGCTGATCGAGCACCTGCGCAAGCAGCGCGGAGGCGCGGAGCTGTCGGTGTTCTTCTTGACCCGCCGCACCGAGCGCGCGTCGGTCGATCGTGGGCTCGCGCTGGGCGCGGTCGACTACATCAGCAAGCCGGCCGCGCCGGACGTGGTGGTGGCGAAGGTGCGCAGCGTGCTGACCAAGGGCGCGCGTCAGCGCAACGCCCGCGGCGTCAGCGGGGCACTGCGCGAGATGCCGCTGCCCGACGTGATCCAGGTGCTCTCGCGCACGCGCAAGAGCGGCCTGCTCAAGGTCTCGACCGGCGGCTACACCGGCGAGATCCAGATCGGCAACGGCTCGATCTACAACGCCGCGTTCATGAACCTGCAGGGCGAGGAGGCGCTGTTCGCGCTGCTCGG
>JBEVNG010000061.1:0-7052 GCA_040508235.1 Polyangiales bacterium
CGCGGCAGCTTCACGCGCTGCAGGTAGACCTTCTGCTTCTTGTCCATGATGTACACGGGCATGTCCTCGACGTACTTGCGGGCGCCGTCGTGGATGTCGAAGAACTTCACGTGGAACTCGGCGTCGTTGGGCGGGCTGGAGAACTGCACCACCATCTCCGCCATGAACTTGCGCTCCTCGAGCTTCTCTTCGCTCGACTCGCGCAGGATCTTCGCGTTGTGCGAGCGCACGAAGCCGAGCAGGCCGCCTTCGGACAGGCCGTTCGGGATCTTGTGCTGGGTCATGTAGATGTTCGCCTTCAGCCCCGCGGCCTCGACGGCGAGCGGGAACGCCGTGAGGGCGGCGAGAGCGAAGGCGACGGCTGCGGTGATCTTGCTGATGCGCATGAGGACTCCGACGCCGGACTCTACTCGAACTTCAGCCCCACCTCGGCGCGAAATGCCGTGCAGGAACGCAGGTCTCCCCAGGCTGGATCAATGCACGCGCCGTTAAACGGCGACAGCACCTCGACCCAATCTGGGCCAGGCGCTGTCCCCGCATGCGGGCACTCTCAGAAGGGGCTCAGGCCGCCTTCTTGGAGTTCGCGGCGATCGTGAGGCGCGAGACGTAGCGCGAGCCGGTCTTGTGGTGGAGCACACCCTTGGACACGGCCTTGCGGATGCTCGACTCGGCCTCGCGCAGGGCTTCCTGCGCTCCGCTGTTGTCGCCGGCTTCGATGGCGGTGCGAGCGCGCTTGATGAAGGTACGAACGGTGCTGCGCACGTGACGATTGCGGGCCGTACGCTTGACGGTCTGCCGAATGCGCTTCTTGGCGGATTTGTGGCTTGCCACAGTGACTCTCCAGAGCCTCGCGCCGTGATCAACGCGAGCAAACGAACCGAAAGTGAGGGCCGTAGGTAGCCCTCTCGCTTCGAGGCGTCAAGCCGATGCCCCGAACTTGCCGCCCCCGGGTTGAGCCGGGTACAGCGCGGTTCTAGCACCCGATGTCGGAAAGTCGTCTCCTCGCGCGCCGCGCCGGTCTGGTCGCGGTGGGCACCTTCGCCTCGCGCGTCCTCGGCCTGGCCAACCACGTCGTGGTCGCCGCGCTGTTCCCGGTCGCCTCCACCGACGCCTTCTTCATCGCCTACACCATCCCGAATACATTGCGGATGTTGCTCGGCGAGGGAGCGGTCTCCAACGCCTTCGTGCCGATCTTCACGGACGTGCGGACCCACCAGGGCGAGCCCGCCGCGCGCCGCTTCCTGGCCCGCTTCGCGGTCACGCTGACCGGCCTGCTCCTGCTCGCCAGCTTGCTGGGCGTGCTCGGCGCGCCCTGGATCGCGCTCGGTTACGCGGGTGGTCTGCGCGATCGCCCGGCGGAATTCGCGCTCGTGATCGAGCTGACCCGGCTGCTGTTCCCGCTGCTCCTGCTGGCGGGCCTGGGCGCGCTCTGCACGGGCGTGCTCAACATCCTCGGCCACTTCACCGTGCCCGCGCTCGCGCCCGCCCTGCAGAACGTGGCGATGATCGTGGCGCCGCTGCTGCTCGCGACGCAGCTGCCGCGCTGGGGCTTCGATCCGATCCTGTCGGTCGCACTCGGCGCGCTGGTCGGCGGCATGCTGCAGATCGCGCTCCAGCTGCCGGCGCTGAAGGCCGCGCGCATGCTGCCCCGGCCCGAGCTCGCACGCGGTGATCCCGACGTACGTCGCGCGCTCGCCTTGATCGCGCCGCTGACGGTCGGCTTCGGCGTCTACCAGCTGAACATGCTGTTCTCGCGCCTGTTCACCTCGTACCTGCCGACCGGCTCGCAGAGCTACCTCAGCTACGGCCAGCGCGTGATCGAGATCCCGCAAGGCATGTTCGCGCTCGCTGTCGCCAGCGCCGCGCTGCCCACGCTGGCCAGGCTGCGCAGCGAGGGCAAGCGCGAGGAGCTGCTGGCGCTGTTCCGCGACTCCATGCGGCTGACCTCGTTCATCGCCCTGCCCGCCTCGATCGCGCTGTTCGCGCTGGCCGAGCCCACCGCGGCGGTGCTGTTCGGGCGCGGCAAGTTCGGCGCCGTGCAGATGATGGAGACCGGCCGCTCGCTGGCGGTGCAGGGCCTGGGCGTGTGGTCGGTGGCGCTGGTGCGCACCACGGTGCCGATGTTCGCCGCCCACCAGGACACGCGCACGCCGGTCCGCGCGAGCGCGCTCAACCTGCTCAGCTTCCTGGCGATCGCCGCCGCCCTGCTCGGGCCGCTCGATCACGTCGCGATCGCGGCCGCCAACGCGATCGCCGCCACGCTGCAGCTGGGCCTCTTGCTGTGGACGCTGCAGAAGCACACCGGCCCGCTGAACCTGAAGCCTGTGCTGGTCAGCGCCGTGCGCATCGGGCTCGCCTCGCTGGTGATGGCCGGGGTCGCGCGCTGGGTCGCCTCGCGCTTCGACTGGCTGCACCCGTCGAGCGAGCTGATGCGCATCGCCGCCTACGCGCTGCTGGGCGCCGTCGCCGTGGTCAGCTTCGTCGCCGCGGCGGCGGCCCTGCGCGCCCCGGAGCTGACCGAGCTGGTGCGCGCCGTGCGGCGTCGCGGAAGACGGGCTACATGAGGCGACGCCCATGCAGTTCGACGTCCTCGAAGCCGACTACCTGCTCACCGCCGTCAAGGTGGGAGGCCTGCCGCCGCCGATGTTCGCCGAGGTCGCGTTCGCCGGTCGCTCCAACGTCGGCAAGTCGAGCCTGATCAACAGCTTGGCCCAGCGCAAGAAGCTGGCCCGCACCAGCAGCACGCCCGGCTGCACGCGCGGCCTGAACCTGTTTCGGCTGCAGCTTCGTGGGGGCGCCAACATCGACTTCGTCGACCTGCCCGGCTACGGCTTCGCCCAGCGCAGCAAGGCCGAGCGCGTCAGCTGGGGCCCGATGATCGAGGGCTTCCTCACCCATCGCGTGGGCCTGCGCGGTGTCGCCATCCTGGTCGACGTGCGGCGCGGCCTGGAGGACGAGGAGCGCGACCTGCTGGAGTTCCTGGCGCACGTGAAGCAGCGCGCGCTGGTGGTCGCCACCAAGATCGACCGCGTGCCCTCCAGCAAGCGCAAGCTCGCCGTGCTCGACCTCGCCAAGCGCGCGGGCGTGAAGGCGATCCCGTTCAGCTCGCACACCGGCGACGGACGCGACGAGCTGTGGGGCGCGCTGTTGCGCATGGCGGCCATCGACCTGAATCCGACGCCGATGCAGCCCAAGCCCTGACCTGCCATCGGCGCGGAAAGCGTGAGCCGTTTGCACGCCGCCGCGCATCTAGTGCTTCATGCACTACGCGCGCACCCTCGCCCTCTGCGCCCTCGCTCTCGCAAGCTGTAGCTCCGACGACGCCTCCACCCCGGAGCAGCCGCTCGACGCCAGCCGCCCGGTCGATGCCAGCGTGCTCGATGCACGCCAAGTGGACGCGCACCAGGTGGACGCGGCTCGCGGCTCCGCGGACGCGGCTATCCCGGACGCGGCCCGGGCCGTCGATGCGGGCCACGACGCAGGCATCCCGATCGACCCGGCCGCCGAGGCGCTGCACGAGAAGGCGGACCGCGCGCTCGCCGACCTGATGCTCAACTACTGGCCGTCTCTGCGCTCCAACGACCACACCATCGACTGGATGTACGCGCACCACTGGGAGGCCCTGCTCGACGCCGCCGAGCGCCGCGGACCCACGGCGTTCGCCGGCACCGCGCAGATGTTCTACGAGCTGCAAGAGAAGCGCGGCTGGATCAACGACTACTACGACGACGAGAACTGGCTGACGCTCACGCTGCTGCACGCCTACGAGCTGACCAACCAGGAGCGCTTCCTCGACCGCGCCAAGGAGGTCTACGCCGACATCATGAAGGCGTGGGACATTAGCTGCTGCGGAGAGCAGCGCGGCGGCCTGTGGTGGAAGAAGCCCATGGAGAGCAAGGTCACCGCGATCAACGGCGGCGCCATCCTCAGCGGCGCGCGGCTGTACGAGTTCACGCAGGAGCCGCGCTACCTGGAGTTCGCCGAGCGCGCGTACGACTTCTGGGTCGAGCACATGATCGAACCCGAGAGCGGTCACGTCTACGACGGCTTCGACAACAGCGGCAAGATCAACACCGCGTGGCGCTTCACCTACAACGAGGGCATCTTCATCGGCGCCATCGTCGCACTCACACGCGTGACCCAGGACGACTCGCGCCTGCCGCTGGCGCACAAGATCGCCGGCTTCATGCTGGCGAGCGAGAGCGCGATGACGCCCGCGGGCCGTGTGCTCTCCGACGGCAAGTGCTCGGGCGACGGCGAGATGTTCAAGGGCATCGGCGCGCGCTACCTCGGCCAGCTGTACGCGCTCGATCGTTCGCACACGGAGTACCGCGACCTCCTGCGCAGCAGCGCGGAGGCGATGTGGACGCAGGCGCGTGACCCCATGAGCGGCCGCTTCGTGTGCGACTGGGCCGGGCCGTTCGACGCCACGGCCTCGCGCGTCGGCTCGCTCGGCTCCGCCGCGGTCGCGCTGGCGGCGGCCGCCAGGGCGGTCGGTCCAGGCGCGCAGCGCGAGCCGCTGCACTTCGAGGCGGAGGAAGCAAACCTCCAAGGCCCCGGCGTCGAGGCCATGCATGCCGGCTTCGAGGGCTGGGGCTACGTCGCCGGCTGGGGCAACGACGGCCAGTCGATCGCGATCGCCATCGACGCGCCCGCGCAGGGCACGTACGAGCTCGCGCTGCGCTACGGCACCGTCGAGGTCGCGCAGCGCACCCTGCGCGTCGGCAGCGTCGACAAGCCCGTCACGTTCCCGCGTACCGCCGGCTACAGCGACTACCAGATCGTGAGCACCACGGTCGAGCTCGCGCGCGGCGCCAACACGCTCACCATCTCGCTCGATGCGAGCGCGGGCGGACGCGGCTACCTCAACCTCGACACGATCACGCTGCGCGCGCGCTGATCACTTTTTGGACCCGTACAGCACGCGTCCGGCGCTGCTCTCGATGTGCTTGCGCGTCTGCTCGGGCACGCGCAGCAGCCAGTCCTGGATCACGCTGCGCACCAGGCCCACGATCAAGCCGTCGCCGGGGTCCGCCATCACGCCGTACGAGAGCAGCGTCTTGTCGCCGTAGGCGGCGACCGTGAGGTAGCCCCAGGCCGCGCGAATGCCGCTCTGCAGCGCGTCGTTGAGCTTGAACGAGATGTCGCGTCGCGCCGGATCGATGATCAGCGCCATGCGATACGAGATGCCGAGCGGGCCCTTCTTGTGCTCCAGCTTCACGCGCCGCAGCGTGGGCGCCTGGCTGATCAGCTGCGCGCGCGACACCGTCGGCAGCATGCGGTCGTAGCGCGGCGTGTCGAGCAGCGCGCGAAACACCGTGTCCGGTGGCGCCTTGATCACCTGCCAGCTGGAGCCGCCGATCAGGCGCAGGCCGTTCTTCTCTTCCTGCACGCGCCGCGTGACCAGCTGCCCCGCGGCCAGCTGCTTCTTCTCCGCGTCGCTGAACGGACGCTTGAGGTCCTCCGCGCGCGCGACGTCCACCATCACCAAGCACAACAACGCCAGCAAGATTCGCACGGCCGAAAAGTATACCGTCCTCGCCGAAAGGCCATCACACTCGCCCGCATGCGCTTCTGGCCCTCGCTGCTCGTGCTGTCGATCGCTTGCGCTCCCAAGCCCGTGGCGATCGTGGCCGCGCCTCCCCCACCCGTCCCTGCGCAGCCGCTCGGCGACCGCTTCCCGGCGCAGGCGACCTTCCTCGACCTGGTGCGCGCGGCGAGCGAGCTGCTCGACAAGGAGCGACCCGCGAGCTGCCTGCTCGCGCGCGAGCCCGCGGGCTTTCAGCTGCGCGCGGAGCTGGCGGCCAGCATCCGCCCGCTGCCCGCGCCGGCGGACGATCTGGATCTCTTGCTCAAGCAGTCCGATCGCGCGGAGCTGCTGGGCGCGTGGGGTCGTCACGGAGACGGCAGCGCCAAGCTCGCCCTGGTCGGCTTCACGCTCGCCTCGCCCGCGCGCGAAGGCGTCGCGATCGTGGCCACCGATCGCGGCCTGAGCGTGCGCGGCGCCAGCACCACCGGCCTGCTGCCGCGCGACGAGCTCGACGTCGGTCAGGCGGTCGCCGCGATCGCGCAGCTGCCGGATGCGCTGGTGTTCGTGGCCGCCGAGGCGCGCTACCCGCTCGCCAAGCTCGCGGACCTGCTCGGCGCGCTGCGCGAGCGCGAGGTCACGCTCGCCACCCACCTGAGCCAGGACACCACCCTGCGCCCGCGCGCCCCCGTGCGGGTCACGCGCTGCCCGGAGGGCCTGCCCGCCACCACCGAGCCAGAGGGCTCGCTGCCGAGCCCCGTGCTGCTGGAGGGCGTCGCCCCCCTGCGCGAGGCGGGTGCGGACTGCCTGCTGTCCGGCGATGCCCGCGGCGCGGCCGGAGGGCGCCTGACCGTGGGTTTGCGCATCGATGCGCAGGGCAAGGTCGCCGTGGCCTGCGTGGTCCGCGATGAGCTTCACGACGACGCCGTGGCCGGCTGTGTGACCGAGCTTGCGCACCGGCTCGCCTTTCCGCCCCCAGCGCCGCCCGGTGTGGTAGACGTCGAGCTTCCGGTCGCGCTGCGCCCCGGGCCGCGGGTCGTCCAGCCCGCGCTCTGTGCACCGTGACCCGAGAGCTTTTCTTGGAGTGACGATGTCCGCTGCGCTGCGCCGAACCTCGATCTGGACCACCGTGCCGCCGCTGATCGTGCTCGTGTGCGGCCTCGACAGCGCGTACCTCGAGCAGCGCTACGCGCTCGGCATGTTCGGGCAGTGGGCCGCGAACCTGGTGATGTTCGCGTACTTCGTGGTCATGTACCGCAGCGCGCCAGCCAAGCTGCAGGGGCTGATGAAGTACGGCGTCGTGATCGCCACCGCGGGCGAGGTGCTGTTCTCGCTCGTGTTCGGCATGTACGAGTACCGCCACGCGAACATCCCGCTCTACGTGCCGCCGGGCCACGCCATTCTCTACGGGGCCATCTACTACTTCGTGCGCGAGCCCGCGGTACTACGCGCGCGTAGCTGGTTGAACCCGGCGATGCTGGCGCTCAGCGTCGGCTACGCGGCGCTCTGGTACAGCTGGCACCAG